>JBQCHF010000206.1:0-54567 GCA_051954955.1 Motilibacteraceae bacterium | reverse complement strand
ACAGCGTCAAGCAGCTCGTCACCGCCATCAGCACCTTCATCGACGGCTGGAACGAACGCGCCCACCCGTTCACCTGGACCAAGACAGCCGACGAGATCCTGCCCCACACCCGTAAACGAGATTCAGACGCGCGACACTAGCGGGTCCTGACCCAGGTGCCGGTGGGGTCGACCCAGGCGGGGGCGCGCCATTCGGTGCCCCCGTCTTCGGTGGCTCTGATGTCCCAGTGCTGGTCGTGGACGAGGTGGTGGTGCCACAGGCAGAGCAGGCGCATCTCGTCGAGGTTGGTCTCTCCGCCCAGGCTCCACCAGGTGATGTGGTGGGCCTGTGACCAGTCCGGTGGCCGGTCGCAGCCGGGTCCGACGCAGCCCTTGTCCCGCATGGCCAGGAGCCGTCGTTGATCTGGGGTGGCGAGGCGTCTGGCGCGTCCGACGTCGATGGGTCTGCCCTCACCATCGAGGACGACGGGGATGATGCCGGCCTCGCAGGCCAGGAGCCGGGCCTGCTCGATGGAGATGCGGGAGCCGGCGGCGGTGGTGGACAGGATCGTCGCGGCCCGGTGCGCGCCGGGGGTCGTCTGGCCGGCTTCGCTGGCCCGCAGCTCGGCGAGCGTGACCGCGACCAGCAGCTGGTCACGGGACGGGGCGGCGACTCGGCCGCGGAAGGACTCGGGCACGGCCGGTGCCGACGGAACCCCGTCGAGGGCGAGGCCGAGGTCGAAGGCGCCCTGTCCCGCGGGCTGTCCGGTTCGGGGGTCGGCGCCCTCGCTGCTGATCTCGACGAGCTCGTCGTCGTCAGCGTCGTTCTCGTCGCCTGAGCTGGGGTTCTGCTGCCCGGGCAGGATGCGCCCGGCGACCGTGACGGTCTCCAACAGCGCATCGAGCATCCGCTGCTGGTGCGTGCGGGGGTCGGGCAGCTCCGCGGTGCCGATCGGCGCGGCCAGCGGCTCGAGCACGGACTTCAGGCGCGCGGCCATGTCCACGGTGGCCAGGCCGCGGATCTCGATCAGCGCGCCGTCGGTGCGGGCGTGCCGGCGGAACGAGAGCCCGCACAGGTCCCGCAGCCGCGAAGGATTAGCCGTGGGCCGCTCGGCCGGTGCCGGGCCGAGGTCCTCACGCAGCCGCCGCGCGAACGCCTCCAGGCCCTGCGGGGACTCCTGGTGGCACAGCTCGACCAGCTGACCCTCGGCGAACTTCAGCGCCTCCCGACTCGCGCCGTCGAAGGTGGCCAATTCCTTGAGGATGATCCCGATCCGGTGCGCCTGCTCGACCGAGACGAACCCGGCGGCCATGCCCGCCGCCCGCGCACACGCGGCAGGCTCGGGGTCGCTCAACGAGCGCGCGGCGGAGGCGGCGTGCAGGGCGCGGGCCTGGTTCAGCAGCACCTTCGCCCGGGGCAGGTCCATCCGCAGCGCCTGCGCGAGCCAGTCCTCGGTCTTGCGCACCCCGGAGAGGCCCTGGGCCACACCCCGCCGTTCGCACTCGTGCAGCAGGCACAGCAGCACCAGCATCAGCTGGTTCAGCACCGTCCCGACCAGGTGCAGCAACGCGACCAGCTCGCCCGGCTTCGCCGCCGAGAAGTCCACCCGCCCCGCGCTCGGGGCGACCACGGCATCGACCGAGTCCGCGATCCCCAGCAGCTCGACCGCCAGCGGGGTAGACCCCACGCCGTCGCGGTCGAAGCTGCTCTCCATGCACCAAGTCTACTAGAACATCAGTTCGAAGAACAGCCCTGTCCACAGGAAAAGCAGGCTGTAGCAACGACTTCTTGAAGCACGCGGGTTGGGGTGAGGGTGACCCTGGTTCACGTTGAAGGAGTCAGGGGCCTCACCCCAACCCGGCCGGCAGCTCGAGGCGCGACCCGCTGCGCCCCTTCCGCCATCAGCGCCGTGATCTTCGGCAGTCCGGACGCTCTTCGTCCGGAACAACCCCTAAGGTCCCCGGTACTCGCCAATGAAGGGACCCCCATGGACATCCTGCTCATCGCCGGCCTGTGGCTCGACGGCGCCGAGGCTTGGCGGGCCACGGCGACCGAGCTGGACGGCAGCGGCCACCGGGCGGTACCGGTGGCCCTCCCCGGCCAGGGCGACGGCAACACGAGCGCCACCCTCGCCGACCAGGTCGACGCGGTGCTGGCCGCCGTCGACGCGGCTGACGGCAGGTGCCTGGTGGTCGGGCACTCGGCCGCCTGCACGCTGGCGTGGGTAGCCGCGGACCGGCGCCCGGACAAGGTCGCCAAGGTCGCGCTCATCGGCGGCTTCCCGGAGGCCGACGGTGAGCCGTACTTCGGCGGCCTCGCGGTGACCGACGACGTCCTTCCCTTCCCCGGGTGGGAGCCCTTCGAGGGGCCCGACTCCGCCGACCTGGACGAGGAGGCGAAGCGGGTGTTCGCGCAGCGGGCCATCCCGGTGCCCGAGGCCGTGGCACGCGGCGTCGTCCACCTGTCCGACGAACGCCGCTTCGACGTCCCCATCGTGATGGTGTGCCCGGAGTTCACTCCCGAGCAGGCGCAGGAGTGGGTCGCCCAGGGCGCCTCGCCGGAGCTCACCCGCAGCAAGCACATCTCCTACGTCGACATCGACTCCGGCCACTGGCCGATGCTCACCCAGCCCGCCGAGCTGGCCCGGCTGCTGGCGCGGATCACCGACGAGAACTGAGGGCGGTCAGGAGAAGAGGGCGTCCAGCGCCTTGACGATCCGCTTCTCCGACACCGGGTAGGCGGTGCCGAGCGTCTGCGCGAACAGGCTCACCCGGAACTCCTCGAGCATCCAGCGCACCGCCTGCACATCGGCGCCGTCGCGGCGCTCGGGCGGCAGCTCGGCCACGGCGTCGGCGTACTCGGCCTCCATCGCCTGGGCCCGCTCCACGAGCTCGCGGTCCCGGCCGGGCGCCTGCGCGAGCACGTCGAGACGACGCCCGACCGCCCGCAGGTAGCGCAGCAGGTCGGGCAGCCGCTCCCGGCCCGTGGCGCTGACGAAACCGAACGCGACCAGCCGGTCGAGGTGCTCGCGCACGTCGGTCACCGAGGGGATGGCGGCCGCGGCGAAGGACCCGCTGGTGCGCCCCCGTGCCTCGTGCGCGGCCGAGAGCACCTGCGCGACGGCCCGCACGATCTCGTACGTCGTCTCCGGCAGCTCTGCCCGCACCTTGTCGCGCAGCGCCGCGTACCCGGCGGCGTCCCACACCGGACCGCCCGCCCGGTCCATCAGGTCGTCGACGGCCGCAGCCACGCAGTCCTCGAGCAGCGCGGGAACGCCGCCGTAGGGGTTGTGCCCAAGGGCCAGCTTCTCGCCGTTGGTCAGCCGCCCGACGACGCCCTTGAGCGGCGAGGGGAGATCCAGCAGCAGCAGGCGCCGGGTGCCGGCCCGCATGGCCCGCCGCTGCTCCGCGGCCGTGCGCAGCACCCGCACCGCCACGGTGCCACCCTCGTCCACCAGCGAGGGGAACCCCTCCACCCGGTGGCCGTCGCGCCGGCCGGTGAAGCTGCGCGGCAGCTCGTCCAGGTCCCAGGAGGTCATGCCGCTGCGCTCGACGCCGCTGGCCGCCTGTGCGATCTCCGAGCGCACCCGTCGACCGAGCTGGCCGCCCAGCGCCTCGAGATCCTTGCCCTCGGCCAGCTTCTTGCCCTTGGCATCCTCCACCCGGAAGGTGATCCGCAGGTGGTCTGGCACCTTGGCGACGTCCCAGGCATCAGGTGGCACGACCACACCAGTCATCCGCCGCAGCACCGCGGCCAGCGCGTCGACCAGCGGCCCGTCCGGCTCGGCCGGCAGCTGCTCCAGCGCGGCGCGGGCGGTGTCCGGGGCGGGCACGAAGCTCACCCGAAGCGCCTTGGGCAGCGAGCGCAGCAGCGCGGTCACCAGCTCGTCGCGCAGCCCGGGCACCTGCCAGTCGAAGCCGGCGGGGGACAGCCGGTTGAGCACGCTGACCGGCACGTGCGCGGTGACGCCGTCGGCGTCCGCGCCGGGCTCGAACTGGTAGGTGAGCGGCAGGGTCAGGTCGCCCTGCGCCCAGCTGGACGGGTAGTCCTGCTCCGACACGTCGTCGGCGTCGTCGCGGACCAGCAGATCCGGGGTGAAGGTGAGCAGCTCGGGTTGCTCACGACGGGTCTGCTTCCACCAGCGGTCGAAGTGCCGGCCGCTGACGATGCCGGTGGGGATCCGTTCGTCGTAGAAGTCGAACAGCGTCTCGTCGTCGACGAGGATGTCGCGCCGGCGGGCCCGGTGCTCGAGCTCCTCGACGTCCTCCAGCATCGCCCGGTTCTCGTGGAAGAACGTGTGGTGCGTGCTCCAGTCGCCCTCCACCAGCGCGTGCCGGATGAAGAGCTCGCGGCACAGCTCGGGGTCGACCTTGGAGTAGGTGACCTTGCGCCCGGCCACCAGCGGCACGCCGTAGAGCATCACCTTCTCGACCGCCATCACGGCGGCCCGGTCCTTCTCCCAGTGCGGCTCGGAGTAGGTGCGCTTGACCAGGTGCTCGGCCAGTCGCTCCACCCACTCCGGCTCCACCTTGGCCAGGGTGCGACCCCAGAGCCGACTGGTCTCGACCAGCTCGGCGGCCATGACGAAGCGCGGCGGCTTGCGGAACAGCGCCGAACCCGGCCAGGGCGCGAAGCGCGCACCGCGGGCCCCGAGGTAGTCGCGCTTCTCGACGTCCCACAGCCCCACGTGGGAGAGCAGCCCGGCCAGCAGCGCCTGGTGCACGGCGTCGCGGTGCGCCTCGCCCGAGCCGGTCCCGAAACCCATGCCCTTGACGACCTGCCGCAGCTGCGCGTGCAGGTCCTGCCACTCGCGCACCCGCAGGTAGTTGAGGAACTCGTTGCGGCACAGCTTGCGGAACTGCGAGGAGGACAGCTCGCGCTGCTGCTCTCGCAGGTAGTCCCACAGGTTGACGTAGGTCAGGAAGTCCGACTCCTTGTCGGAGAACCGGCGGTGCTTCTCGTCCGCGGCCTGCTGGTGCTCGGTGGGTCGCTCGCGCGGGTCCTGGATGGACAGGGCGGCGGCGATGACGAGGACCTCGCGCAGCGCCCCGGCCTTGTCCGCCTCGACGACCATCCGCGCCAGCCGAGGGTCGATGGGCAGCTGGGCGAGCATGCGACCGAGCGGGGTGAGCCGCTTGCGCGGGTCCTTGGCCTGGGGGTCCAACGCCCCGAGCTCCTCGAGCAGCTGCACGCCGTCGCGCACCTGCCGGGAGTCCGGCGGGTCCAGGAACGGGAAGTCGGCGACCTCGCCCAGCCCGAGCGCGGCCATCTGCAGGATGACCGAGGCGAGGTTGGTGCGCAGGATCTCCGGGTCGGTGAACTCCGGCCGGGACTCGAAGTCCTCCTCGGAGTAGAGCCGCACGCAGACGCCGTCGGAGAGGCGGCCGCAGCGGCCCTTGCGCTGGTTGGCCGAGGCCTGGCTGATCGGCTCGATCGGCAGCCGCTGCACCTTCAGGCGCGAGGAGTAGCGGGAGATGCGGGCTGTGCCGGGGTCCACGACGTAGCGGATCCCGGGCACGGTGAGCGAGGTCTCGGCCACGTTGGTGGCCAGCACCACCCGCCGCCCCGATGCGTGCGAGGTGAAGACGCGGTGCTGCTCGGCCGCGGACAGACGCCCGTAGAGGGGCAGGATCTCGGTGTCGCGCAGGTCGACCCGGCCCAGGGCGTCGGCGGTGTCGCGGATCTCCCGCTCGCCGGACAGGAACACCAGGACGTCGCCGCGCGGCTCCAGCGCCAGCTCGGACACGGCGTCGCAGACCGCCTGCACCTGGTCGCGGTCCGGGTCGGCCTCGGGGTCGTCCGGGTCGACCACCGGCCGGTAGCGCACCTCCACGGGGTAGGTGCGGCCGGAGACCTCCACGACGGGCGCGTCCCCGAAGTGCTTGCTGAACCGCTGCGGGTCGATGGTGGCCGAGGTGATGACCAGCTTCAGGCCCGGTCGGCGCGGCAGCAGGCGCTTGAGGTAGCCGAGCAGGAAGTCGATGTTCAGCGAGCGCTCGTGCGCCTCGTCCACGATCAGCGTGTCGTACTGCAGCAGCAGCGGGTCGTTCTGGATCTCGGCGAGCAGGATGCCGTCGGTCATCAGCTTGACCAGGGTCCGCTCGCCCACCTGGTCGGTGAAGCGCACCTTCCAGCCGACCGCCTCGCCCAGCGGCGTCTCCAGCTCCTCGGCGATCCGCTCGGCCACCGCGCGGGCGGCGATCCGCCGCGGCTGGGTGTGCCCGATGAGCCCGCGCACCCCGCGGCCGAGCTCGAGGCAGATCTTGGGCAGCTGGGTGGTCTTGCCCGACCCGGTCTCGCCGGCCACCACGACGACCTGGTGGTCGCGGATCGCCTCGAGCAGGTCCTCGCGGCGCTGGCTGACCGGCAGCTGCGGGGGATAGGAGACCTCCGGCACCGCCGCCTGCCGGGCGGCCAGGCGGGCCTCGGCCCGCTCGACGTCGGCCGCCAGCCGGGCCAGCTGCGCCGCACCGTCCCGAGGTCCGTCGGCCCGCTGCTGCCGCCCTCGTCCGCCGCGGCGACCCCGCGGCTGGCGCGGGCCGTGCTCGGCCTCCTGCAGCCGGCGGCGCAGGCGAGCCTCGTCGCGCAGGGTGAGGGCGCCGAGGCGGGTCCGGAGGTCGTCCGCCGCCGGTGCGGCGGGGGAGCCCGGCGTGGCGCCGGCGTCGTCGAGGTGGTCCATGGCCGCGGCCCAGGGTAGGCGACCGGATGCGCCCGGCGCCTTCGCGTTCCGGAGGGGACGGCACCGCGGGTGCCCGCCCCGTGGCGGCAAGATCATCGGGGTTGGGTCAGGGGCACCCTCACCCCATCGGTCCGGGTGAGGGGCACCCTCACCCAATCCCCCCCGCCCGGGCGACCGCGCCCGTCGGACCTCGGGCAGGGGTCGTCGCCGCCGCCGGTGGGCGACTGCGATAGGACTGCTCCCGTGCAGCAGCTCCCGCGTCTCGTCGTCGCCCTCGGCGACTCGTTCACCGAGGGGCTGGAGGACGAGAGCGGGCCGGACGGGCGGCATCGCGGGTGGGCCGACCGGGCGGCGACCTCGCTGGCCCTGGCCACCGGGGGCGTGCGCTACGCCAACCTGGCCGTGCGCGGCCGGCTGCTGGACCAGGTGGTCGAGGAGCAGGTGCCGATGGCCCTCCGGCTGGTCGCGCAGAGCCAGGTGCCCTCGCTGGTCACCTTCCACGCCGGTCCCAACGACGTGCTGCGCCCGCGGGTCGACCTGCCCGACGTGCTGCGGCGCTACGACGACGCCGTGGCCCGGCTGCGCGCCAGCGGCGCCGAGGTGCTCCTGTTCACCGTGATCGCGCGCGCCGGCGGGACCGGGCGCACCGCCGACCGGCTGGCGGCCCGGTTCGCCCGGTTCAACGACCAGGTGCGGGCCACGGCGCAGGCCCGCGGGTGCCGGCTGGCCGACGTCGGCGCCGCGCCGGCGCTGCAGGACCGCCGGCTCTGGCACGAGGACCGGCTGCACCTCTCGCCCGAGGGGCACGCCCGGGTGGCTGCCGCGGTGCTCGAGGCCCTCGGGGTGCAGGACGCGCACCTGCTCGGCGGCGAACCGTGCTGGTGGCGACGTCCGCTGCCCGCGGCCGGACCGAGCCGTCGCAGCGCCGACCTGGCCGCGGACGTCCGCTGGGTGCGGCGGCACTTCCTTCCCTGGGTGGGCCGTCGGCTGCGCGGGGTCTCCAGCGGTGACGGGCTGTCGCCCAAGCACGCCGAGCTGGTCGACGTCCTGCCGCGGACCTGATCCGTCCCCAGCCGGCTGCGGCCGTCCAGACCCTCCAGGGCCGGACAGGGCCGGACAGGGCCCCTCCACGGCCGCACAGGGGCCGTCCAGGGCTGCTGGTCCCTTGCGTCATGCACCACTTCTGCTCCTGATGGTTGGGGGGGTGGGGGCGGGGTAGCCAGGGCGCAGGAGGTGCGGTGTCGATGACCAGCAGCCCGAGCACGACCGGCGACCCGAGCACGACCAGTGACCAGAGCGGCCGCCAGGACCCGAGCGTCCACGGTGAGCGGCCGGCCAGCATGCAGGGCCGCGCCCGCGGCAAGCGGGTGACCAAGCAGGCGGTGCTCGAGCGCCTCCACGACGGCGGCAGCGTGGTGCAGGCGGCCTCGGCGCTCGGCGTCAATGCCGGCCTGGCCTACTTCGTGGCCACCGGGCTGCCCGCCGACGGCAGCTACAGCATGTCGGCCGGCGATTGGCAGCGCCCAGGACTCATGACGACCAGCCAGAAGCTGTCCGCCCCGCCGCTGCGGCAGGCCGACGAGCGCGGGTTGGTCGCGCAGTGGATGCAGGGGCGGGCGCAGGCCGACCGGCCGATGCAGGCCGCCGCCCGCGCCCGCGACGACCAGGGGCACAGCGACCCGACCAAGAGCAGCCGGCACGGTTCGGCCGGCTCCTCGGGAGAGAACACCGGCGCGTAGCGCGAGCCGGCGCGCAGCCCGGCGGAGCAGGACCACTCGAACGGCGATCAGGAGGAACGACATGGGCGTGCGGACGTGGATCGAGGGGTGGCCGGTCTACCGCCAGCTCACCGGGAGCGACCCCCTGGGCCGGGGCGAGGCTGCGATGTCGGCCAAGACGAAGTCCCTTGAGCCGCGGACCATCACGGCCGACGCTGTCGTCAAGTCGATCTGCCCCTACTGCGCCGTCGGCTGCGCGCAGAACGTCTACGTCAAGGACGAGAAGGTCATCCAGATCGAGGGCGACCCGGACAGCCCGGTCAGCCGTGGGCGGCTGTGCCCCAAGGGCTCGGCGAGCCTGCAGCTGACCACCGGCGAGGCCCGCGAGTACCAGGTGCTGCACCGCAAGCCCTACGCCACCGACTGGGAGCCGATGAGCCTCGAGGAGGCCATGGATCGGGTGGCGGACAAGCTGCTCGAGAGTCGCAAGCAGGGCTGGCAGTGGGAGCAGGACGGTGCCCGCACCCGGCGCACGATGGGCGTGGCGAGCCTGGGCGGGGCGACCCTCGACAACGAGGAGAACTACCTCATCAAGAAGCTGTTCACCGCCCTGGGCATCGTCCAGGTGGAGAACCAGGCCCGGGTCTGCCACAGCTCCACGGTCGCGGCGCTGGGCACCTCGTTCGGTCGCGGCGGCGGCACCTCCTTCCTGCAGGACCTGCAGAACTCAGACTGCATCGTCATCCAGGGCTCGAACATGGCCGAGGCCCACCCGGTCGGCTTCCAGTGGGTGATGGAGGCCAAGGCGCGCGGTGCCAAGGTCATCCACGTCGACCCGCGCTACAGCCGCACCAGCGCCATGGCCGACATGTACATCCCGCTGCGCGCCGGCACCGACATCGTCTTCCTCGGCGCGATCATCCACCAGGTGCTGGAGAACGACCTCTACTTCCGCGACTACGTCGTCAACTACACCAACGCCGCGACCATCCTCAACGAGGAGTTCGAGGACGCCGAGGACCTCGGCGGCGTCTTCTCCGGGCTGAACGAGGAGACCAAGCACTACGACGTCGAGACGTGGTCCTACGAGGGCGTCATCTCCTCGGCCGCCTCCGGCCAGCGCGACCAGGACTACAAGCAGATCGACGGCAAGGAGGACCCCAGCGGCGGCGGCGCGGCGCAGCGCAAGAAGTCGATGGCCGAGTCGGGCAAGTCCGAGTCGCAGGGCATGGGCGGCCCGTCCATGCGCGGCAAGCCCCAGCGCGACGAGACCCTCCAGGACCCGCGCACCGTCTTCCAGACGCTCAAGCGGCACTACGCCCGCTACACCCCGGAGATGGTCGAGGACGTCTGCGGCGTGCCGCAGGACCAGTTCCTCGAGATGGTGCGTTGGCTGACCGAGAACTCCAACCCCGAGCGCACCAGCTGCTTCTGCTACGCCGTCGGCTGGACGCAGCACACCGTGGGGGTGCAGTACATCCGCAGCGCCGCGATCCTGCAGCTGCTGCTGGGGAACATCGGGCGCCCCGGCGGCGGCATCCTGGCGCTGCGCGGCCACGCCAGCATCCAGGGCTCCAGCGACATCCCCACCCTGTTCGACATCCTCCCCGGCTACATCCCGATGCCGCATGCCCACGCGCACGAGGACCTGGACAAGTTCATCGAGGCCGACGCCGCAGAGAACGGCTACTGGGCCAACATGAAGTCCTACATGGTCAGCCTCATGAAGGCCTGGTGGGGCGAGGCGGCCACGGAGGAGAACGACTACCGGTTCGACTACCTCCCGCGCCTCACCGGCAGCCACAGCACCTACGACACGGTCATGGAGCAGCTGGACGGGCGCTGCAAGGGCTACTTCCTGCTCGGGGAGAACCCGGCGGTCGGCTCAGCCAACGCCAAGCTGCAGCGGGAGGCCATGTCCAAGCTCGACTGGCTCGTGGTCCGCGACTTCTCGCTCATCGAGAGCGCGACGTGGTGGAAGGACGGGCCGGAGATCGAGACCGGCGAGATGCGCACCGAGGACATCGCCACCGAGGTCTTCTTCTTCCCGGCCGCCGCTCACACCGAGAAGACCGGCAGCTTCACCAACACCAACCGGATGCTGCAGTGGCACCACAAGGCGGTCGAGCCCCAGGGCGACGCCCGCAGCGAGCTGTGGTTCATGTACCACCTCGGCCGCATCCTGCGGCAGAAGCTGGCCGGCTCCACCGACCCGATGGACGCCCCGCTGCTCGACCTCACCTGGGACTACCCGACCGAGGGCGAGACCGCCGAGCCGGTGGCCGAGGCGGTGCTGGCCGAGATCAACGGCTGGGACGCCCATGGTCACCCGCTGGGCTCCTACGAGCAGCTCCAGCCGGACGGCAGCACCGCCTGCGGATGCTGGATCTACTGCGGTGTCTACATGGACGGCGTCAACCAGGCTGCCCGCCGCAAGCCGTGGAAGGAGCAGAACTGGACCGCCCTGGAGTGGGCGTGGTCCTGGCCGGCCAACCGGCGCACCATCTACAGCCGGGCCTCCGCCGACCCCGAGGGCAAGCCGTGGAGCGACCGCAAGGCACTCATCTGGTGGGACGAGGAGAAGGGCCGCTGGGTCGGGCACGACGTGCCGGACTTCCAGCCCACCAAGCCGCCGTCCTACCGCCCGTCGGAGGATGACAAGGGCGTGGACGCCCTCTCCGGCATCGACCCGTTCATCATGCAGTCCGACGGCAAGGGCTGGCTCTACGCCCCCGCCGGCCTGGTCGACGCCCCGCTCCCGACCCACTACGAGCCGCAGGAGTCCCCGGTCGGCAACAAGCTCTACCCCGAGCACGACAAGAACCCGGTGCGCGCGCTCTACCCGCGGCCGAACAACGAGTACAACCCGAGCGGCGACATGCCCGGCGGCGAGGTCTTCCCGTTCGTCATCACCACCTACCGCCTCACCGAGCACTTCACGGCCGGCGGCATGAGCCGCTGGGTGCCCTACCTGTCCGAGCTGCAGCCGGAGTTCTTCTGCGAGGTGAGCCCGGAGCTTGCCGCCGAGCGAGGTCTGCAGCACGGGGACTGGGCCACCATCGTCACCGCCCGCAACGCCGTGGAGGCGCGCGTGCTGGTGACCCGGCGGATGCGCCCGCTGCAGGTGCAGGGACGGACCATCCACCAGATCGGGCTGCCGTACCACTGGGGCCCCAACGGCTACGCCAAGGGCGACGCGGCCAACGAGCTGTCCTCGGTGGCCCTGGATCCGAACGTGCACATCCAGGAGGTCAAGGCGTGGACGGCGGACATCCGGCCCGGTCGGCGTCCGCGGGGCCCGGCGCTGCCGGCCTTCCTGGAGGAGTACCGGCGTCGGGCCGGCGTGAGCGAGAAGACCGCGACGGGAGTCTGACGTGACCGACCTGATGCCCCAGACGAACCTCAACGGCATGGGCCACCAGCTCTTCGGGCCCGAGCCCGACGTCGCCGGCGACGCCGGGCACGGCGAGCACCCGCCGCGGGTCGGCTTCTTCACCGACACCAGCGTCTGCATCGGCTGCAAGGCCTGCGAGGTGGCCTGCAAGGAGTGGAACGCGGTCCCGGAGGACGGCCTCAACTGGACCGGCATGTCCTTCGACAACACCCAGGCCCTGGGGGCGGACACCTGGCGGCACGTGGCGTTCATCGAGCAGCCGCGGCCGCGACAGCCAGCGGAGCCCGCGGGGCCCGGGCACGGGGCGGTCGACCTCGGCATGCCGAGCATGGTCCGGCCCGGCGAGACCCTGCCCGCCGACGACCGCAGCGACTTCCGCTGGCTGATGTCCTCCGACGTCTGCAAGCACTGCACGCACGCGGCCTGCCTGGACGTGTGCCCCACCGGCGCGCTGTTCCGGACCGAGTTCGGCACCGTGGTGGTGCAGGAGGACGTCTGCAACGGCTGCGGCTACTGCGTCCCGGCCTGCCCCTACGGCGTCATCGAGAAGCGCGAGGACGACGGCCGGGCCTGGAAGTGCACACTGTGCTACGACCGTCTCGGGGTCGGCATGGAGCCGGCCTGCGCGAAGGCCTGCCCCACCGAGTCGATCCAGTTCGGCGAGCTCGACGAGCTGCGCGACCGAGCGCAGAAGCGGGTCGAGCAGCTGCACGAGATGGGCTACAGCCAGGCCCGGCTCTACGGCGAGGACCCGGGCGACGGGGTCGGCGGGGCCGGCGCGATGTTCCTGCTGCTCGACGAGCCGGAGGTCTACGGCCTGCCGCCGGACCCGGTGGTGACCACGCGGGACCTGCCGGACATGTGGAAGCACGCGGGTGTGGCGGCCGGCGCGCTGCTGGCCGGGCTCGCTCTCGCCTTCGTCGGGAAGGGGCGCCGATGAGCACCGACGCGATCACCAAGCACGGTCAGGAGGGTGTGGTCCCGGACCGGTTCGCACACCCGGGTGTCGGCGTGGGCCGCAAGGGGCGTCGGGGCAAGCGGCGGCGCGACGAATCCATGGTGCCAGACGCCACCTTCACCTCCTATTACGGCCGGCCGGTCATCAAGGCCCCCCAGTGGGAGCCGCTGGACATCGCCGGCTACCTGTTCCTGGGTGGGCTCGCCGGTGCCTCGTCGGTGATCGCCGCCGGCGCGGAACTGAGCGGTCGTCCGCACCTGGCCCGGGTCGGCAAGCTCGGCGGGCTGGGCGCGATCTCGCTCTCGTTCGTCGCGCTGGTGCACGACCTGGGCAAGCCGGCCCGGTTCATCAACATGCTGCGGGTGTTCAAGCCGACCTCGCCGATGAGCATGGGCACCTGGATCCTGTCGGTCTACGGCCCGCTGGCCGGGGTGGCCGCGGTGACCGACGTGACGGGCCGGTTCCGGGTCATCGGGAAGGCAGCCACGGTGGGCGCCGCGGCGACCGGTCCGGCCGTCGCCGCCTACACCGCGGTGCTCATCGCGGACACCGCGGTCCCGGCCTGGCACGAGGGCTACCGCGAGATGCCGTTCGTCTTCGTCGGCTCGGCTGCGGCCGCCGGCGCGGGGCTGGGCATGCTGGCCGCGCCCCTGGCCGAGAACGGGCCGGCCCGTCGCGCCGGCGTGCTCGGTGCGGCCGTCGAGCTCACCGCCAGCCGGCTGCTCGAGCGGCGGGTGGGCGAGACCGCCGAGGTCTACCACTCCGGCAAGGGCGGCACCCTCATGAAGGTGGCCCAGGGCCTCACCCTGGCGGGGGCGGTCGGCGGGGCGCTGCTCGGCGGTAGGTCGCGGGTGGCCGCCGCGGCGTCGGGTGCGGCGCTGCTCGCGGCGTCGGCGTGCACCCGGTTCGGCATCTTCCACGCCGGCGTCGCCTCGGCCAAGGACCCGAAGTACACCGTCAAGCCGCAGCGGGAGCGGCTCGACGCCCGCCAGCGCGAGGCGCAGGGCAGCGCCGCGTAGACGGCAGGGAACAGCGGGGAGGCACTTGCGCGACCGTGCGACGAGGTCGTCGCTACTCGTCGGTAACTGGACCTGGCGGGTGGCGACAACCTACGGTTGCGTAACCTTCGTTGCCGTAAGGAGCGCTCGATGACCGATCTCGTCCGCCGCGAGCTGACGCAGACCGACCTGCTGCGCGAGCTCGAGCCCGTCGTGGCCACGGAGCTGGACCGGCACCTGTCCGTGGCCAAGGAGTGGTTCCCGCACGACTACGTGCCGTGGAGCGAGGGCCGCAACTTCGCCTTCCTTGGTGGCGAGGACTGGAGCCCGGCCGACTCCAAGCTCGACGAGGTGGCCAAGACCGCGCTGGTGGTCAACCTGCTCACCGAGGACAACCTGCCCAGCGACCACCCCGAGATCGACGAGTCGCTGGGCCGCGACGGCGCCTGGGGCCAGTGGACCGGCCGCTGGACCGCGGAGGAGGGCCGGCACGCGGTCGCGCTGCGCGACTACCTCACCGTCACCCGCGCGGTCGACCCGGTGCAGCTCGAGCGTGAGCGCATGGTGCACATGAGCGCCGGCTTCCAGAGCGCCTACGACCTGGACATGCTGCACTCGGTGGCCTACGTCTCCTTCCAGGAGCTGGCCACCCGCATCTCGCACCGCAACACCGGCAAGTCCACCGGGGACCCGATCGCCGACCAGCTGCTGGCCCGGATCTCGGTCGACGAGAACCTGCACATGATCTTCTACCGGAACCTGCTGGCCGCCGCGATCGAGCTCGCGCCGGACGACGCCATGGTCGCCATCCGCGACGTCGTCCTGCAGTTCCAGATGCCCGGGCACACCATCGAGGGCTTCACCCGCCGCTCGCTGCAGATCGCCATGGCCGGCATCTACGACCTGCGCATCCACCACGACGACGTCATCAGCCCGGTGCTGCGGCACTGGAAGGTCTGGGACCTGGAGAACCTCTCCGCGGAGGGGGAGCAGGCCCGCGAGGAGCTGGCGACGTTCCTGGCCGGCCTGGACGCGCAGGCGAGCCGGTTCGTGGAGAAGCGCGAGGCCAAGCGCGCCCGGGACGCCGCCCGCTCGAGCTGAGGCTGCGTCCGCCCGCCACACGTGAGAAGGGCGCCCGCACCCGCTACACAGGGGGTGCGGGCGCCCCTGGCGTACGGGCGCTCTCCAGAGCCGTCAGACCATGCCCTCCGGCACCGCCGACAGGACCTCCTCGATCGCCTTGGCCAGGGCCCGGGCGGAGTCAGCGGTGAGCTCCACGGCCACCCGCGCCGACGGCCCCTGCGAGGGCGCCAGGAAGTCCAGGTTGAGCGTGTGCCCGGCCTGGGCGTGGACCGGGTGGTCGAAGTAGACGCTGGCCTGCTCCACGGCGAACCAGCCCTGCGGCCCCTTGCCGCTGCCCTCGACCTCGACCTTCTCGGTCACGTACGTGCACATGCGGAACTCTCTCCTTGCGGTGGAGGTCGACTTGCTGTCGAGGTCGACGCTCAGGCCGGGATGGACAGGTGCTCGCCGAAGAACGCGGCGATCTGGGCCCAGCCGGCGGTGGCCGCGGCCGGGCGGTAGCTGGGCCGGTCGGTGGCGAAGAAGCCGTGACCGGCGTCCTCGTAGGTGTGCAGCGTGAAGGTCTTGCCGTGCTCGGCCAGCACCTTCTCCAGCTCGGCCACGTGCTCGGGCGAGGGGTAGACGTCCTCGGCGCCGAACAGGCCCAGCAGCGGGCAGCGCAGCTCGCCCAGCCGGTCGGTGAGCGGGGTGACCGGGATCGGGAAGCTCTCCGGCGGGGTGCCGGTCACGAAGGCGCCGTAGCAGTCGACGACGGCGTCGACGTCGACGCTCAGGCCGGCCAGCACGCTCTGCCGTCCGCCCGAGCAGTAGCCGATCACGCCGACCTTGCCGTTGCTGTGCTCCAGGCTGCGCAGGTAGGCCGCGGCGCCGGCGACGTCGCCCACCAGGCGCTCGTCCGGCACCCCGCCCTGGGCGCGCGCGGTGGCCGCCGCGTCGTCGGGGCTCGCTCCCGGCGCCTCCCGCGTGTAGAGGTTGGGGCAGATGGCGGCGAAGCCCAGGGTGGCGAACCGGCGGGTGATCTCCTTGGTCGCGGCGTCGTAGCCGGGCATGTGGTGGATGACGACGACGCCGCCGCGCAGCCCCTCGGCGAGCGGGCGGGCGAGGTAGGCCTCGAGCACGTCGCCGCCGGCCCCCTCGATGGTCAGGCTGCCGGCCTCGATGTGGTCGTCGGGGAGCGCGAGCGCGGTCACGCAGGACCTCCGGGTCGTGGGTGGTGGGGAGCGGCTCGGGCGGCGCAGGGGGCCGCGCCGCAGCCGGGTGAGTCGTTAGCCACGCTAACCGAACCCCGGCAGGCCCGCGCGCCGGGGTGGGGGCAGGCGACGCACGGCAGTGACCCTCGAGCACAGGGGGGACCTCGAGCAGAGGGATGACCTCACCCTCTGCTGCAGGGTGAGGTCGGCCGCCGGCCGAGGTCTGCGCTCAGCCCTGCTCGGTGCGCGCGTGGGTGCCGGGCAGCGGCACGACCCGGCGCGGTTCCACCCGGGCGGCGGCGACGGCGGCCTCGGCAGCGGCGCGCACCGGGGCGGGGGCGTCGTTGCGCCACACCAGTGCCACGGTGACCGCCAGCGGGGGGCGGCCGAAGGGGCGCCAGGTGCGCTGGGGCAGGCCGGGGGCCGCCTCGGCGGTGGCGAGGTAGGGCAGGTCGCGCACCAGCACCCCGGCCGGCACGCCCTGCGCGAGCGCGGGCAGCTCCACCCAGCGGGGCCGACCACCCGCGCGGCGCAGCGCACCGTCGATCTCGTCGAACAGCTCCGGAGCCGCGCCGCGGTCCTGCACCGCCACCGCGGTGCGGACCAGGTCCGCGGCGCTGATGACCGGCCGGTCCACCAGCGGGTGGTCGGTGGGCAGCCACAGCCCGAGCGGCTCGGTGCGCAGCGGCTCGACCCGCACGCCGCGGGCCCGGCAGGGCAGCCGCACCAGGGCCAGCTCCAGGCCGCCCTGCTGCACGTCCACCACGGCGTCGATACCGCGGCGCGGGACCACCTGGGCGGTGCCGTCCGCGCGGTCGAGCGCCTCGACGACCCGGCCGAGCAGGTCCGAGGCGATGCCGGGCGGCACGCCCAGGCGCAGCGGGCCGCCCCGCTCGGTGCTCGCGGCGGCCTCGGTGATCCGGGCGACGTCGTCCAGCACCCGGCGGGCCAGCGGCAGCAGGGTGCGCCCGGACGGGGTGAGCGTCATGGTCCGGCCGGTGGACGAGCGCACGAACAGCGGGGTGCGCAGCTCCTCCTCCAGCTGGGCGAGCTGCTCGCTCACCGACGGCTGTGCGAAGCCGAGCTTGCGGGCCGCCGCGCGGACCGAGCCCTCCTCGGCGATCGTGGCGAACGCCCTCAGGTGACGCAGCTCCACCGTCGCCCACCCCCTCCCGGCTGGGGGCGGTCGCCCTGCCCCGCCTGCTGCCCGGTCCCCGTGCCGCGCAGGGTGCGCATGGTCGGCACGGTGCGCTGGCTGCGCTCGGTGCGTGCTCCGCCGGCACCATCCGCGGCGCTAACGGTCCGGGGCGCGGCGACGGGGGGCCAGGGCCGGGAACCTGCAGCGCCCGGCACGCCCTTCGCCCAGACGCACGCGGCGCTCGTCGTTCCGTCCGTCGTCACCCAGCGTCACCACCTTGCTGCTCATCGCGCACTCGTCGCGCACTCCCGCGCGGCCTTGCGCGCCCTGCGGACGCACTACAGGCGTACTGCACCGCAGGCACGCTGACCAGCGTTTTGACCTCCATCCTCGGGGTCCTGGCTCCGCTGCCACCAGGGCGGAAGGTCCCCGCCGGGGTCCCCGCCTCTCAGGCGATCACTCCTGCCGATGCCTCGACCCTTCACGCAGAGTGACCAGCGAGCGGGGGGCTCGCCATCAGCGCCCCCGGCGCCGATCGGAGTTGCCCGCAGCGCTGGCCCGCACGGCGCGTCTGGTCGCACGCTCCTCCTGCCCGGTCGATACGACGGCATGCGGCAGCACGCGGTCGAGCACGCCGACCGGGCAGGGCACCACAGCGAGTCTCGGGAGCGACGTGGCGACGACCGGCGACCGGCCGACGCCCCCTCAGCACGGGGGGCGCTGGGCAGTCGCAGCAGACGGCCGGGGGGACGAGCGTGCCGTGCGGGGCGACCCGCGCGGTGCGGTGGTCGTCGAGCTGCACCCGGTGCCCGATGCGGACGCGGCATCGGCGCTCGTCGCGCGGGTCCGGGGAGACCTGGACGTGACCCATGCCCAGCAGGCGCGGGCGCAGCTGTACCGACTGCACCCCGCGGGGGGACTGCTGGTCCTCGACGTCGCCGACGTCGGGCGGGTGGACGTGCAGGGGCTCGCGGTGCTCGTCGGGCTGGTCCGCAGGCTGCGCTGCGCGGGGGAGCAGTGCCGGCTGGTGGTGGGGGACGGACCGGTCGCCGCGGCGGTGGGCCGCCAGGGTCTGGGGGAGGTGCTGCCGTGCCTCCGCTCGCTCGGGGAAGCCCTGGCCCCGCCGGTCGCGGCCCGCCCGTGAGGACGGCCGGCCGGCCCTGATAACGAGCGCTGAGAACGAGCGCTGACGACCCGCGCTGACGACCGGCCCCGCGAGGACTGGCGAGGCTTCCGGTCGCCGCCCCGACTCGATCTTCTGGCGCCTTCTTTCCCTCCGGGTGTTTGCGGGCGTCCTGCCGCGGTACGAGCACGCCACCGACGCACGTTGGCGGCGGTGCAGCCGGAGCGTCCACCCCGAGCGGTGCAGGGTGCGGGCGCAGGGAGCGAGGCAGGACGTGCAAGACGTGAAGGGCGCACCCGCCGTCGTGACGGCGGTCGGGGGGATCTCGGGCGGCAGCATCTCGGGCGCGATCCCGAGCGGGGCACCAGGGGGGCCTTCGACGGCGGCCGGTCGGTCACGGACCTCCGGGACGGGCTCGGAACCGGCCGGCCGCCCCTCCGAGCGGCGGGCGCCCGAGCCGCGCTCGTCGGCGCACACCACGGTCCCGCGCGAGCCGCTGCGGCCGCTGGTGGAGGACTGGGCGTGGCAGGAGGAGGCCGCTTGCCGCGGCGCCGACCCGCGGCTGTTCTTCCCCAAGGACGACGAGCGCGGCACCGCGCGGCGCACCCGCCAGCAGGCCGCGGCGGCCTTCTGCAACCGCTGCGAGGTGCGTCGCTCCTGCCTCGAGCACGCGCTGCGCAGCGGCGAGCGCTACGGCGTCTGGGGCGGCTACGAGCAGGGGCGCCTGCGCGAGATGCTCGGCGAGGGCGGCGGCAGCCGCGCCACCGCCTGAGGCGCCCGACGAGAGGGCCCGCGCCGGCACCTCCAGCCCGATGACCGCGCTGCGCGTCGCCGGCGCCGCAGCTCAGTCGCGAACGTCCGGCCGGCGACGCATCGCCTTGGCCGAGCCGCGGCTGCGCTTGGCCTGCAGCCGGCGCTCCACCGCACCCCGGCTCGGACGCGTCGCCCGGCGCGGGGGCGGAGGCGGCGCGATCGCCTGGCGCACCAGCGCGACCAGCCGGGCCGCCGCCGCCTCGCGGTTGCGCAGCTGCGAGCGGTGCTCGCTGGCCACCACCACCAGCACCGAGCCGTCCACCAGGCGGTCGGCCAGCCGCTCGAGCGCGCGGGCCCGCAGGACCGGGCCCAGGGCGCTGCTGGCCGCCAGGTCCCAGCGCAGCTCCACCCGCGAGTCGGTGGTGTTGACCCCCTGGCCGCCGGGGCCGCCGGCGCGGGAGAACCGCCAGACCAGCTCCGCTGCGGGGACCGCGAGCGAGCCGCGGACCGGCAGGTCCTCGCTCACGCCGCCTCCGTCGTGCCGCTCTTCGGTCTCTCGCCGCTGCGCCACGTGGCGCACATGGGGGTGGCGCTCTGATCCTGCCCGGCGCTGATCCTGCCGGGCGCTGATCCTGCCCTGCCCTGATCCTGCCCTGCCCGATCCTGCCCTCCCCGATCCTGCCCGATCGCCGACGGGGCCGAACCGGGCGGCGGCGGGTCGGGCGGCGAGCGGCCTAGCCGTCGGCGCGGACGTTCTCGTCCCGCCGCGCGAGCAGCTGCTGACCGATGCCGTGCGCCCAGGCGCGGACCCGCTCGGGGTTGCGGAAGTCGCCGCGCAGCCCGCTGCCGGCCATCCGCCGCGCCATCCAGCTCGGCGCGTCCGGGGCGATCCGGCCGCCGAAGGTGACGTGCTCGACGGCACCCACCCGGGTGGCTGCCTTGCCGGCCCCGCGCATCACCGGCACCGGGCCGCGGTCGGCCGAGGTGTCCAGCGGGCCGGAGCTGAACAGCCATACCGACCGGCCCCGCAGGGCCTCGGCGTGCCGGCGGGTGAGCCGTTGCGCGGCCGGGTGCCAGCGGGTCACGTAGACGGCGCCGCCCACGACGACGCCGTCGTAGGAGCTGACGTCCTCCACGTGGTCGGCGTCGGCGAGCTCGACCTGCAGGCCGTCCTCGCGCAGCGCCTGCGCCACCCAGCCGGCGATCTCGGCGGTCGAGCCGTTGGTGGAGCCGTAGGCGACCAGGACCCGCCCGGCGCCACCGCCTGATCGCGACGGGCCGGCCGTCCCGCCCGTTCCGTCGCTGCTGTTCGCGGCACCGATGACCGACATGACGCCTCCCGCGCTGGCCCGCCTGCGGTCCCACCCCATCGCGGTGCACGGGAGGCACCCCAGGGGACTACGTCCCGGGCCGCAGGCTCGGCAGGTTCACCGCGATCGCCTCCTGGGTGGTGCGGGCGATGACGACCACCGCCTCCTCGTCGGCCGACGGGTTCTCCTCGCGGTGCGGCACGTGCGGGGGCACGTGCACGTAGTCGCCCGGGGAGGTCTCCAGCCGCAGCTCCTGCCCGTCGGGGCCGAGGCAGACGAACACCGGGTGCCCGGAGACGACGTAGATCCCGGTCTCGGACTCGCCGTGGTGGTGGTCGCCGGAGCTGGCGCCCGGCGCCACCCGCGTCGCGCCCATCCAGAGGCCCTGGGCGCCGGTGGTCGCGCCGGACACGGCGGCCCGGCGGCGCATGCCCGGGGTCTGCGCGGTGCTCTCGGACAGCTGGTCGGCGCGGACCACGCGGAGCGTGCCCTCGCCCTGCGGCTCGGGATCGATGTGGGTGCTGATCACGCGGCACTTCCTACCGCACCGGGCGGCGTTTGGTGGCCCGCAACACCAGCCAGAACCCAGCCAGGACCCAGCCAGAACCCAGCCGGAACGCGGCCGGCGCCGGCGGTCGTTACCCTCGAGGACGAGGCGCGCCGCCCGTCCGCGCGACGACCCGCCCGACCCTTTCGCCCGTGACCTCGAGGTGCCCGTGACCGCCCCCGCTTCCCCGACGACGACCGCCGGCGCCCCCCGCGCGCTCGGCTTCTACCGTGTGCTCGCCTACAGCACCGGCGTCGTGCTGGCGGTGCAGACGTTCTTCGGCCTGCCGGCCAAGTACCTGTTCCACGCCTCCGGTGGCCTGGCCACCGCCATCGGGCTGGGGTGGATGCTGCACGGCTACCTCTACATGGCCTACGTCGTCTCGGTCCTGTGGCTCACCACCCAGCTGCGCTGGAAGCCGGTGCGTGCGGTGCTGGTGATGCTGGCCGGCACGGTGCCGCTGGCCTCGTTCTTCGCCGAGCGCAGCGTGGTGCGCGAGGTGCACGCCCGGGTGGCGCGGCAGGCCGCGCGGGCAGCACAGCGGGGGAGCGCCCCCCGCACCGCCGCGCCCGCCGCCGACACCGGCGCCTGAGCCCCGGGCCCTGACTGCTTGAGGGGACCCCTGACCCGCTTCTTGGCCGGTCAGGGGTCCCCTCACGTCGTCGCGCGCTCGTCGGCGGCACCGTCCTGCAGCGCGACCAGGCGGGCCAGCTCGGCCTCGCGCCGCTCGCGCACCTCGGCCCGGGCGCTCTGCACCACGAACCAGATCGCCGCGCCGGCGAACAGCCACCACTGGAGGGCGTAGGCCAGGTTGCGCAGCCCGTCGGTGCCGGTGCCCTTCTGCGAGGCCAGCTCGCTCACCGGCAGCGGGGTGGGCGCCGGCTCGGCGGCGGGGCTGGCGGTGCGCAGGGCGAGGAAGCCGTCGTAGACGCGCACCGGGTCGTAGGGGAGGGCGACCTGCAGGTCGGACCGGTCGACCGACGGGATCTGCCCGGCCGGCAGGTCGCCGCCGGCCACGCCGACGTTGCTGCGGTCGGTCTCGGTGGGCTCGAGCACGCCGACGACGCGGACCGTGCCGCCGGGCACCCGGGTGGCCGGGTCCTGCGCGGAGGGGATCCAGCCGCGCACGACCGGGACGGCGTCGCCGGCCGGGGTGAGCAGCGGGGTGAGCACCCACAGCCCGTCGCGCCCGTGCAGCGGCCGGTCCGGCACCAGCAGCTGGTGGGCGGCGTCCCACCGGCCGGTCACCTCCAGCGGGGAGCCGACGTGCGTGCCGTCGAGGACCTGTCCCGGGCGCAGCGCCTGCTCCAGCGGCGTGGGCGGCGCCGCCGCCTTCTGCTCGGCCGCGGCCCGTGCGGCGTCGCGGTTCTTGCCCTCCCAGGTGCCCAGCTGCCAGCGCCCGAGCAGCACGCACGCGACGACCACGACCGCGAGGGCCGCGTAGGTCGCCAGCCACCGCGGACGCAGCAGGCCGGCGGCCGGAGCGCTGTCCACCCCTCAACGCTAACCGGCGCCGCCCAGCCGGACCCGCCCACGGTCGGGGTGAGGGTGACCCTGAGGCCCTCTCGGTGTCTGAGGGTCACCCTCACCCCACCCCGTCGAGGCTGGACCTCAGCGCAGCTCGGTGACCGTGCCGGCGTCGACGACGAGGCGCCGGTTCACGTGCACGGCGTCGAGCATGCGGCGGTCGTGGGTGACCAGCAGCAGGGTGCCGGCGTAGGAGTCCAGGGCCTGCTCGAGCTGCTCGATGGCGGGCAGGTCGAGGTGGTTGGTGGGCTCGTCCAGCACCAGCAGGTTGACCCCGCGGGCTTGCAGCAGGGCCAGGGCGGCGCGGGTGCGCTCGCCGGGGGAGAGGGTGACGGCGGAGCGGAGCACGTGGTCGGCGCGCAGACCGAACTTGGCCAGCAGGGTGCGCACCTCGGCCTCGGGCCACTCGGGCACCTGCTCGCCGAACGCGCGCAGGATCGGGGTGTCGCCGAGGAAGAGCGCGCGGGCCTGGTCCACCTCGCCGACGACGACGCCGGGCCCGAGCGCTCCGCGGCCCTCGTCCAGCGCGAGCCGGCCCAGCAGCGCGGCCAGCAGGGTGGACTTGCCCGAGCCGTTGGCGCCGGTGATGGCCATCCGGTCGGCCCAGTCCACCTGCAGGTCGACCGGGCCGAGGGTGAAGGCGCCGCGGCGCACCACCGCGCCCGACAGGGTGGCCACCACCGCGCCGGCGCGCGGGGCGGCGGCGATCTCCATCCGCAGCTCCCACTCCTTGCGCGGCTCCTCGACCACCTCCAGCCGCTCGATGAGCCGGTCGGTCTGCTTGGCCTTGGCCGCCTGCTTCTGCGCGGTCTGCCGGTTCTTGTGGACGATGTGCTTGTCGTTGTCGGTGGCCTTCTTCAGCGCGTTGCGGGTGCCCTTGTCCGCCCAGGCGCGCTGCATCCGGGCCCGCTCCTGGAGCCCGCCCTTGGTCTCGGCGTACTCCTCGTAGGCCTCGCGGGCGTGCCGGCGGGCCACCTCGCGCTCCTCGAGGTAGGCCTCGTAGCCGCCGCCGTAGACCGACACCTGCTGCTGCGCCAGGTCCAGCTCGACCACCCGGGTCACCGTGCGAGCCAGGAACTCGCGGTCGTGGCTGACCACCACGGTGCCGGCCCGCAGCCCGGTCACGAACCGCTCCAGCCGGTCCAGGCCATCCAGGTCGAGGTCGTTGGTCGGCTCGTCGAGCAGGAACACGTCGTAGCGGGAGAGCAGCAGCGAGGCCAGGCTGGCCCGGGCGGCCTGCCCGCCGGACAGGCTGGTCATGAGCGCGTCGAGGCCGACGCCCAGGCCGAGGTCGGCGGCCACCTGCTCGGCCCGTTCGTCCAGGTCGGCCCCGCCCAGGGCCAGCCAGCGCTCCAGCGCGTGGGCGTAGGCGTCGTCGGCGCCAGGCTCCTCGCGGGACAGCGCGTCAGCGGCGGTGTCCATGGCCTGCTGCGCCTCGGTCACGCCGGTGCGCCGGCCGAGGAAGGCCCGCACCGACTCGCCGGGCCGGCGCTCGGGCTCCTGCGGCAGGTGCCCCACAGTGGCGGTGGGCGGGGTGAGCGCGACCGAGCCGTGCTCGGCCGGGGCCAGCCCGGCCAGGATCTTCAGCAGGGTGGACTTGCCGGCGCCGTTCACCCCCACCAGGCCGACGACGTCGCCGGGTGCGACGACCAGGTCGAGCCCGGCGAACAGGGAGCGGTCCCCGTGCGCGGCCGAGAGGTCCTTGGCGACGAGGGTGGCGCTCACGAGGTCGCGAGGCTACCCGCTCGGTAGCGTGCAGGTCGTGGCGATATCGAGCAGGCTCGAGTGGCGAGCGGACGTGCTGGGCGACGGCTACGAGCAGGCGGTGCTGCCGCTGCTCGACGACGACGAGGGGCCGGTGGTGGCCACCCTCGTGCGCCGGGCACCGTCGGCCGGGGCCACCCCGCGCCGCGCGGTGCTCTACGTGCACGGCTTCGTCGACTACTTCTTCCAGACCGCGCTCGCCGACTTCTGGGACGCGCAGGGCTTCGACTTCTACGCGCTGGACCTGCGCAAGTCCGGCCGCTCGCTACTGCCGCACCAGACGCCCTACTTCTTCCACGACGTCTCGGACTGCTACGAGGAGCTCGACGTCGTCGCCCGGCTGCTGCGCGAGGAGCTCGGGCATCCCTCCCTCACCGTGAACGCGCACTCCACCGGCGGTCTGATCACCGCGCTGTGGGCCAACGACCGCAAGGACGTCGCCCCGCTGGCCGGGCTGGTGCTCAACAGCCCGTTCCTCGACCTCAACGCCGCGCCCGCCGTGCGCACCCTGGGCGCCGACGTGCTCAACGTGGTCGGCCACCTCAAGCCCTACGCCGTCCTGCCGCTGGGCCTGAACGACCTCTACGGGCGCAGCATCTCCGCCCAGCACGAGGGGGAGTGGGTCTTCGACGTCGCCTGGAAGCCGGTGGAGGGCGTGCCGGTGCGCGCGGGCTGGCTGGGCGCCGTGCACCGGGGGCACCGGCGCATCCACCGCGGCGTCGACGTCGGCGGCCCGGTGCTGGTGCTGGCCTCCACCCGCAGCATCGTGGCCAAGACCTGGCACGAGCACCTCCGCTCGGCCGACGCGGTGCTCGACGTGGAGCACATCGCCCGCTGGTCGACGTCGCTGGGCCGGCACGTCACGTGCGTGCGGATCGACGGCGGCCTGCACGACCTGGTGCTCTCAGCCGCGCCGGTGCGGGAGACGGTCTACGCCGAGATGGCGCACTGGCTCACCGCCTACCTGCCGGCGTGAGGGTCCGCCCGCTCACCCCGCAGGCGCTGGCCGCGGAGGTCGTCGAGCGGGTCGCGGCGCTGCCGGGCCGGGTGCGGGTGGCGGTCGACGGCGCCCCCGCCGCCCGGCCGGAGGTGCTGGCCGACGCGCTGGTCGAGCCGCTGCGGGTGCTCGGCCGGCCGGTGGCGCGGGTGCCCGCGGCCGGCTTCTGGCGCCCGGCGTCGGTGCGGCTCGAGCACGGCCGCGAGGACCCGGACGCGTTCTACGAGGACTGGCTCGACGCCGGCGCGCTGGCCCGCGAGGTGCTCGACCCGCTGGAGGACCCCGGCCCGGCGCACTACCTGCCCTCGCTGTGGGACCCGGTGACCGACCGCGCCACCCGCGAGCCCTACGCCGAGGCGCCCGAGGGTCTGGTGGTGGTCGTCGACGGCGCCCTGCTGCTCGGCCGCTGGCTGGCCTTCGACCTCACCGTGCACCTCGCGCTCTCGCCGGCCGCGCTGGCCCGGCGCACCCCGCCCGAGCAGGCCTGGACCCTGCCCGCGTACGAGCGCTACGCCGAGGAGGTGCTCCCGGAGCAGGTGGCCGACGTCGTCGTCCGCGCCGACGACCCGCGCCGCCCGGCGCTGGTCGAGCCCTGACCCGCCGGGCCCGCTCCGGAATGATCACGGTCCCGTGATCGATTCATGCTCACCACACGCGATCTGCCGAGGTGAGCATGCAATTCCTGTGGTGAGTGGCGCCCTCCTGCCCGAGGAAGAACGTCCCTGGGGTGTGACCGGCCGGGAGCCGACGCTGGCAGCAGGCCGCTCTGCGTCGGCCTCCCCGGCGTCCCGCGGGACCGCGCGTCGCCAGGCGAGCCGACCTGAGACTCCGGGGGGCACGCGTGGACAGCGAGCGGGAGCCGGGCGCCGACGCCCAGGGCAGACGCGAGCGCGAGGGGCCGCGGCACCTGCGACGGGGCCACGCCGAGCCTCTCCCCGGCCAGGGCACCGCCGGTCAAGACACGGCCGCCCGGCCCACCGTGCCGGCGGCCCGTGTCCCGGACGGCGTCGAGGCGCCGCCGCCCGAGACGGGCGGGCCGCCCGCGGCGACGACCCCCCGCCCGGTGCGATCCTGGCCGCGCCGCCTCGCCACGCACCTGCCGCGCTACACCTGGAGCGGCACCACCGGGGCGCTGCTGTTCGGCTACAGCTCGCTGACGCCGTCGCTGCTGCCGCGCGGCTGGCTGCTGCAGGGCGTGCTCGGCGGCATCACCGCCGCGGTCGGCTACGGGCTGGGCGCGGTGCTCATGTGGTTCGTCGCGCAGTTCACCGACCGCCGCCCGACCGCGCGCGGGCGCCGCCGCTCCTGGCAGGTGCTGGCCGCCGTCGCGGTGGTGCTCGGCCTGGTCGGGCTGTGGGCCGCCCGCCGCTGGCAGCGCCAGGTGAACGAGCTGACGGGTCTGCCCACGCCAGCGGCCTATCACTGGCTCGGCACGCTGGCCCTGGCGGTCCTGGTGTTCGCCGCCCTGGTCGGGCTCGGGCGCCTGCTGCGCCGCCTCACCCGCTGGCTGATCCGGCTGCTCGGGAAGGTCCTGCCGCATCGGCTGGTCCGCCCGCTCGCCGTGGTCACGGTGACCACCCTCGTCGTCGTCCTGCTCAACGGGGTGCTCTTCCAGGGCGCCGTGAACCTGGCGAACTCCGGCTTCAGCGTCGTCGACGGCCGCACCGACGCCGGCACCGCCCGCCCCACCGCCCCGGAGCGCTCGGGCAGCCCGGCCTCGCTCGTCCCGTGGGACAGCCTGGGCCGGCAGGGCCGCAACTTCGTCGGCCTCGGGCCCACTCCCGCGCAGCTGGCCGCCTTCTCCGGCCGTCCCGCGCGCGAACCGGTGCGGGTCTACGCCGGCCTCGGCTCGGCCGCCGACCCCGCCGCGCGCGCCGCCCTGGCCGTGCGCGACCTGCAGCGGGCCGGCGGCTTCGACCGCGCCGTCCTGGTCGTCGCCACGACCACCGGCACCGGCTGGGTCGACCCGGCCTCCACCGACGCCCTGGAGTACGAGTTCGCAGGGAACACCGCGATCGTCGGCATGCAGTACTCCTACCTGCCCAGCTGGCTGTCCTTCCTGGTGGACCAGGCCAAGGCGCGCGAGGCCGGGCGCGCCCTCTTCGACGCCGTCTACGGCACCTGGGCCAAGCTGCCGCTCGACCGCCGGCCGAAGCTGTTCGTCTTCGGCGAGAGCCTCGGTTCCTTCGGCGGCGAGGCCGCGTTCAGCGGCCTGGCCGACATCGTCAACCGCACCGACGGGATCCTGTGGGTGGGGCCGCCCAACTTCAACGACCTGTGGCGCTCGCTGGTGCAGCAGCGGGACCCGGGCTCGCCGGAGTGGCTGCCGGTCTACCAGGACGGGCGCACGGTGCGGTTCGCCACCCGCCCCGCAGACGCCGACGCCGCCGGCCTCGCGCCGTGGGCCTCGCCCCGGCTGCTCTACCTGCAGCACGCCAGCGACCCGATCGTGTGGTGGTCGCCGCGGCTGCTGCGCTCGCACCCGGACTGGCTGCGCGGGCAGCGCGGCCCGGACGTCTCGTCCGCGATGCACTGGATCCCGGTCGTGACCTTCTGGCAGGTCAGCGCGGACCTGCCGTTCGCCACCGGGGTCCCGGGAGGGCACGGGCACCACTACACCGGCGAGTACGCCGGGGCCTGGGCGCGGGTGGCGCAGCCGCCGGGGTGGACCGCGGCGCAGACCGAGCGGCTGGCGGCCCTGCTCGAGGCGGAGTGAGCGGCCGGCGCACCGAGCCGGCCGGCCGGTCCCTGCTGCCGGCGTCGCCACGCTGCTGGGACCCCCGGCTCGCCTCCGGGGCGGTGGTCTGCGCGCTGGCCGGGCTCAACGTCGTCAACGACCTGGCCGCGCCGCCGTGGTGGGCCCGGCCGGCGGAGGCGGTGGCGCTGCTGGCCTTCGGGCGCGCCTGCGGGCTGAGCTGGGAGCGGCTCGGCCTCGGCCGCGCGCACCTCGCATCGGGCTGCCGCTGGGGACTGGGCGCCGCCGGCGTCGTTGCCGCCGCGTACGCCGCCGGGGTGCTGCTGCCGCTCACCCGGCCGACCTTCCAGGACGCCCGCTACCACCTGCCGCTGCCCGGGGGGCCTGCGCACCGCGCTCCTGGCCATCCCGGTGGGCACAGTGCTGGCCGAGGAAGTGGCCTTCCGCGGGGTGATTTGGGGGCTGCTCGGCCGGCACCTCACCGCGGCGCAGGTGCTCGGCTCGACCTCGCTGCTGTTCGGGCTGTGGCACGTGCTGCCCGCTCTGCACCTGGCGGCGGCCAACCCCGGCGTCGCGGACGCGACCGGTGGGGGCGTCGCCGCGGTGGCGGCCACCGTGGTCGTCACCGCGCTGGGCGGCCTGCTGTTCGGCGAGCTGCGCCGGCGCAGCGGCAGCGTGCTGGCCCCGATGGGGCGCACTGGGCCACCAACGGCCTCGGCGTGCTCTTCGGGGCGCTGGCCTGGCGGCTGTCCGGCTGAGGCCCGCCCCCGCACCCCCTGCCGTCAGCCTGGTGGCTCAGCGCGGCACGACCTCCTCGGCCGGCCCGGTGACGACCCGGACCCAGGTGGTGTCCGGGTCCAGGCCGCGCAGGGCGGTGAGGTCGACGACGGCGGTCCCGCCGTTGGGCAGCGGCTCCTCGCTGGTCCAACCGCCGCGCAGCGCCAGCAGGGTGCCGAGCGGCATGCCGGCCGGGCGGCGCACGCCGGGCGACGGCTCGTCCCAGCACTCGGGGTCGTCGAGGTCGAGCAGCTCCACCCGCACCCGCCAGTCCTGCGCGAGGTCCTCGGGCGGGTAGGGCTCGGCGACGTCCTGCACCGGCACCGGCTCGGGGTCCAGCCAGTGCAGGTCCCGCTGGCGGCGCTCGCGGTAGGCGCCGACGGCCTCCTCCTGCCCCCTGTGCCCTGGGACCGGCGGCGGGCAGGGGACCGGCCGGACGGTCTGCGTGCCGTCCTCCGCGGCGGGGTCGGCGTCGTCGGGCCAGAGCTGCGCGCCGACCTCGACCCGGGCGTCGGAGGCCACCGCGCGGGCCACGGCGCGCAGGTCGACCGGCAGCCGCCCGGCCGCGTGCGGCAGCGGCAGGCGCAGCGCGTCGTCGAAGCGCTCCCGCAGCTCCCGGACGGTGCGCCCGCCCGGCTCGTCCGGCCGCAGCACCCGCACGTAGCGTCGAACCTGCACGTCGGCTCTCCCGTCGAGGTCGCGCCGCCGGGCTCTCCCAGCGGTCCCGGGGTCGAGGCCGACGCTAGAGACCGGGTGCGGGTGCGGCCAGGGGACGAGGGTCCTGTCGCCGCTGGTGCCCGCGGACGGGTGCCTTCCGGTGGCTGACGGGCTCTGACCGACCCCGTCCGGCTCACCAGGGGACGACGGTCCCGTCGTAGGAGAACAGCCGGCCGCTGGGGCCGCCGTCGGGCAGCGTGGCCAGCCGCACCGCCGCTGCCGCCGCCTCGGCCGGGTCGCCGCCGGCCGCCGCGGCCTGAGCGTTGAGGTTGGTGGCGCGCAGGCCGGGGGCGAGCGCGTTGACCAGGACGCCGTCGCCGGCCAGCGCGTGGGCGTAGAAGACGGTCAGCGCGTCCAGGGCGGTCTTGGAGGACCGGTAGGCCGCCCCGCGTCCGGTGCTGGCGGCTCCGACGTCGAACTGCGGGTTCGGCCCGGTGCTCCAGGTCAGCGAGCCGGTGCCGCTGGAGACGTTGACGACGCGCGGGTGCGCCGAGCGGCGCAGCGCCGGCAGGAAGGCGTTGGTGACGGCCACGACGGCGAACACGTTGGTCTCGTAGGTGCGGCGGAACACGTCGACGTCGACCTGCGTGACGACGTCGCCGGTGTCCAGGGAGATGCCGGCGTTGTTGACCAGGACGTCGAGGCTGGGCACGGCGGCGGCCGCGGCGGCGATGCTCGCGGGGTCGGTCACCTCGAGCGGCAGCACCCGGCCGCCGATGTCGGCGGCAGCCTTCTCGCCCCGCTCGAGGTCGCGCGCGCCGACCAGCACCGTCCAGCCCAGGGCGGCGAGCTGACGGGCGATCTCCTTGCCGATGCCGCTGGTGGCGCCGGTGATCAGTGCAGTGGATGCGTTCACGTGGTTAGCCTGCGAGCTGGAGGGGGCCGCAACCAGGCCCAGCGAGTACCACCCAGCGCTCACCGGGGAGGTGCGATGTCGAGGGCGGAGTCGAGGGCCGAGCTGGCCGGGTTCCTGCGCGACCGACGGGCGCGGCTGCGTCCGGCGCGGGCCGACGACCGGCCCCGCCGCACCCCCGGGCTGCGCCGGGAGGAGGTGGCCGACCGGGCCGGGATGTCGGTGGAGTACTACACCCGGCTCGAGCAGGCCCGCGGAGCCCGGCCCTCGCAGCGCATCGTGGAGTCCCTGAGCGCCGCGCTCGAGCTGGACCGGGCCGACCGCGCCCGGCTGTTCGCTCTGGCCGAGGCCGCTCCGGCGCCGCCCCGCCGAGTGCCGCGCGGGGTGAGCAGGCACGTCGTCGAGCTGCTGCACCGGATGCCGGCCACCGCCGCGATCGTCACCGCCGCCACCTACGACGTCGTCGCCGCCAACCCGCTGGGCGCGGCGCTGCTCGGGCACCTGCCTGCAGAACCCAACCTCGCGCGCCGCTACTTCCTGCAGGGCCGGCACTGGAGCGAGGACTCCGACGGGTTCGGCGAGGTCGTGGTGGCCCGGCTGCGCGCGGCCGCCACCCGCTACCCCGCGGACCCGGACCTGGCCCGGCTGCTGCGCGAGCTGCACGGCAGTGCCCGGTTCCGGCAGCTGTGGGCGGCCGAGCCGACCCGCACGCCCGGCCACCGCACCAAGACCGTCCACCATCCGGTCGTCGGCCGCCTGCAGGTCACCTGCGACGTCCTGCTCGTGCCCGAGGACGACCAGCAGGTGGTGCTCGTCACCGCGGCCCCCGGCAGCCGGGACGAGCAGGCGCTGCGCTCGCTCGCCGGCGCGGGCGCCGCGACCGGAGGTCCGGCCGGCATCACGCGGGCCGTGCTGGGTCATGACGAGAGCGACGGCGTGAGCAGCCGCAGCAGGGCCAGCGCGTCCGCATCGCGCGTGCCTGGCTCGGCGGTGTAGGCGACGACCCGCAGGTCGGCACCGGCGACGGTCAGCACGTCGCAGTCGAGGGTGACCAGCCCGATCTCCGGGTGGGCGATCGCCTTCCGCGCGTTGACCTGGGGCTGGACGGTGTGCGACGCCCACAGGGCGCCGAAGAGGCTGCCGGCCCGCCGCAGGTCGGCCACGAGGGCCTGCAGCTGCGGGTCGGCCGGGTAGCGCCCGGAGGCGGCGCGCAGGTCGGCGACGGTGGAGGCGGCGAAGGCCCGCCGCTCCTCGTCGGTCCCCACCACGCGGCTGTCCTGCGCCGGCGCGACGAACAGCTGCCAGAGCAGGTTGCGGTGCCGGCCCGGTGCGGGCGGCTCGCCGAACAGCGCCGCCCACGTGTGGTTCCAGGAGAGCAGCGTCCAGGTGGCGTCGTAGACCGCCACCAGGACGTCCTCCAGTCGATGCAGCAGGCGGTGCACCGACGGGGGCAGCTCGCGCGGGACCGCGTCGGCCAGGACCGACGTCGGTCGGCTCAGCCGCAGCAGGTGCTCGCGTTCGGCGGCGGACAGACGCAGCGCCCTGGCGAGAGCCTGCAGGACCTGGTGCGACGGGTTGCGAGCGCGGCCCTGCTCCAGTCGGACGACGTACTCGACGGAGATGCCCGCCAGCACCGCCACCTCGTCGCGGCGCAGCCCCGGCGTCCTCCGTGCCCCGCTGCGGGGTAGGCCCACGTCCTCCGGGCACAGCCGCCCGCGCCACGCGCGCAGCGCGGCCCCCAACCTGTCCTGGTCCACCGGTCCAGTGTCGTCCCTCGCCGCCGCCCGGTCGTGGTACCGGCCATACCACCACTGTCCGGGCCTGGCTGCCCGTCGTCGGCGGGGGCAGCGTCCAGCACATGAGCACAGACATGACCACGGGAAAGACCGTCACGCTGATCACCGGAGCGACCAAGGGCCTGGGCCGCGAGACCGCCCGCCGGCTGGTCGCGGCCGGCCACGACGTCTACGTCGGGGCGCGCGACGCCGAGCGCGGCGCAGCCGCTGCCCGCGACCTCGGCTGCAGGTGCGTGCAGCTCGACGTCCTCGACGCCGGCTCCGTCGCCGCCGCGACCGACACGCTCGCACGGGAGCACGGCGCGCTCGACGTGCTCGTCAACAACGCCGGCGTCCCCGGCGGGTCCCTGGCCGCCGGCGACACGACCGCCGAGGAGGTGGAGCGGGTCTACGCGACCAACGTGCTCGGCGTCGTCCGGGTGACGCACGCGTTCCTGCCCTTGCTGCTGCGCTCGCCTGCACCCACCGTGGTGAACGTGAGCAGCGGCCTGGGTTCCTTCGCGGTCACCACCGACACCTCGTTGCCCTGGTCGGCCTGGAAGGGCCTCGCCTACCCCTCGTCCAAGGCGGCGCTGAACATGCTCACCAGCCAGTACGCCAAGAACTTCCCGCAGCTGCGGATCAACGCGGTGGACCCCGGCTACACCGCCACCGACCTGAACGGTCACCGGGGAGAGCAGTCCGTCGAGGAGGGCGCCGAGGTGATCGTGGCGATGGCGATGATCGGGAAGGACGGGCCCACCGGCGGCTTCTTCGATCGCGACGGCGTGGTCCCGTGGTGAGCCGCGTCCCGGTCAGGTGATCCGCGCGCCGTCCTTCCACACCTGCTGCACGAGCGGCACGCCGGGGCGGTAGGCGAGGTGGACGTAGGAGGGGGCGTCGAGCACCACCAGGTCGGCGCGGGCGCCCGGGCGCAGCACGCCGACGTCGTCGCGGCGCAGCGCCCTCGCCCCTCCCGCGGTGGCCGCCCACACCGCCTCGGCCGGGGTCATGCCCATCTCGCGCACCGCCAGCGCGATGCAGAACGGCACCGACGTCGTGTAGGAGGAGCCCGGGTTGCAGTCGGTGGCCAGGGCCACGGTGACCCCGGCGTCCAGCAGCCGGCGTGCGTCGGGCCACGGCGAGCGGGTGGAGAACTCCGCCCCTGGCAACAGGGTCGCCACGGTGCCGCTGTCCCGCAGCGCGTCGACGTCGGCGTCGGTGAGGTGGGTGCAGTGGTCCGCGCTGGCCGCGCCCAGCTCGCAGGCCAGCTGGACACCCGGCCCCGGTCCGAGCTGGTTGGCGTGCAGCCGGGGGAGCAGGCCGGCCTTCATGCCCGCGGTGAGGACCTCGCGGCACTGGTCGGCGTCGAAGGCGCCGCGCTCGCAGAAGGCATCCACCCACTTCGCGTGCGGTGCGCATGCCTGGAGCATCGGGCCGGTGACGAGGTCGACGTAGTCCGATGCGGTGTCGTAGATCTTCGGAACGATGTGTGCACCCAGGAACGTGGTCTCGGTCGTGACCTCGCGGGCGATCCGCAGCGACCGTTCCTCGTCCTCCACGGTGAGGCCGTAGCCGCTCTTCACCTCGAAGGTCGTGGTGCCCTGCCGGCGCATCTCTACGACGAGTCGTAGGAGGTTGTCGCGCAGGTCGTCGTCGCTGGCCCCCTGGGTGTACCCGATGGTGGCGCCGATGCCGGCGGCCTCGTAGGGACGGCCGGCCATCCGAGCCTCGAACTCCGGCGCCCGGTCGCCGGCGAACATCAGATGGGCGTGGCTGTCCACGAAGCCTGGCAGCACGGCGCGGCCGCCGACGTCGACGCGATCGTCGGCGGCCGGGGCCCGCCGGTCCGGCCCCGTCCAGGCCACCCGGCCGTCCTCGACCACCAGCGCGGCGAACGGCAGCCAGCCTGTGCCGCCGTCACCCTCGTGGGCCCACTCCGGGTCGTTGGTGACCAGCCGGCCGATGCCGGTGAAGAGCGTGCTCACTGCTCGCGCATCGGGACGCGCACGCCCCGCTCCTCGGCCACGTGCACCGCCTCGTCGTAGCCGGCGTCGACGTGCCGGATCACGCCCATGCCGGGGTCGTTGGTGAGCACGCGGGCGATCTTCTCGCCGGCCAGCGCCGTGCCGTCGGCCACCGTCACCTGCCCGGCGTGGATGGACCGGCCGATGCCGACGCCGCCGCCGTGATGGATCGACACCCAGGTGGCGCCGCTGGCCACGTTCACCATCGCGTTGAGCAGCGGCCAGTCGGCGATGGCGTCGGAGCCGTCGAGCATCGCCTCGGTCTCGCGGTAGGGGGAGGCGACCGAGCCGCAGTCGAGGTGGTCGCGGCCGATGACGACCGGGGCGGACAGCTCGCCGGAGGCGACCATGTCGTTGAACCGCTCGCCGGCCCGGTCCCGCTCGCCGTAGCCGAGCCAGCAGATCCGCGCCGGCAGGCCCTGGAAGTGCACCCGCTCGCCGGCCATCCGGATCCACCGCGCCAGCGGCTCGTTGTCCGGGAAGAGGTCGAGGATCGCCTTGTCGGTCTTGGCGATGTCGGCAGGGTCGCCGGACAGCGCCGCCCAGCGGAAGGGGCCCTTGCCCTCGCAGAACAGCGGCCGGATGTAGGCCGGCACGAAGCCGGGGAAGTCGAAAGCGCGGGCGAAGCCGCCCTTGCGGGCCTCGTCCCGGATCGAGTTGCCGTAGTCGAACACCTCGGCGCCGGCGTCCTGGAAGCCGACCATCGCCTCCACGTGGGCGGCCATCGAGGCCTGCGCCCTCTCGGTCAGGCCGGCCGGGTCCTTGGCCCGCAGGTCCGCCCAGTCCTCGAACTCGACCCCGCGGGGCAGGTACATGAGCGGGTCGTGCGCGCTGGTCTGGTCGGTGACGACGTCGATCGGCGCGCCTCGGCGCAGCAGGTCCGGCACGACGTCGGCGGCGTTGCCCAGCAGGCCGATGCTCAGCGGCCGGCGGGCCTTGGCGGCCTCCTCGGCCAGGCGCAGGGCGTGGTCGGCGTCGTCGGCCTGCACGTCGAGGTACCCGTGCTCGATCCGCCTGGCGATGCGCGAGGGGTCGCACTCCACGCAGATCGCGACGCCGTCGTTCATCGTGACGGCCAGCGGCTGGGCGCCACCCATGCCGCCCAGACCCGCGGTGAGGGTGACCGTGCCGGCCAGGGTGCCGCCGAACTTCTTGGCCGCCACGGCGGCGAAGGTCTCGTAGGTGCCCTGGAGGATCCCCTGGGTGCCGATGTAGATCCACGAGCCGGCGGTCATCTGGCCGTACATCGTCAGGCCGAGGTGCTCGAGCCGGCGGAACTCCTCCCAGCTCGCCCAGTCGCCGACCAGGTTCGAGTTGGCGATGAGCACGCGGGGTGCCCACTCGTGGGTGCGCATGACGCCCACCGGGCGCCCGCTCTGCACCAGCAGCGTCTCGTCCTGGCCCAGCGTGGTGAGGGTGCGCACGATGGCGTCGTAGGAGGCCCAGTCGCGGGCCGCCTTGCCGCTGCCGCCGTAGACGACCAGCTCGTCCGGGTGCTCGGCGACCTCGGGGTCGAGGTTGTTCTGCAGCATCCGCAGCGGCGCCTCCGTCGCCCAGCTGCGGGCGGTGAGCACGGTGCCGCGCGGGGCGCGGACGGGGCGGGGTCCTGCGGTCATCGGGAGCCTCCTGGGCGCCGGTCGCATGATCACGGGAATTGCATGATCACGGGAATTGCATGATCACGAACGGGTTTCTCGGGGTGGGTCAGTGCAGGGGGCCGGTCACGGACTCGGCGGCGGCCACCAGGGCGCCGGACCGCACCAGCTCCACGGTGGCCTCGATCTCGGGGGAGAGGTGCCGGTCCGGGCCGGGACCTTCGACGTCCTGGCGCAGCCGGGCGAGCACCGCGGCGGTGGCCGGGGCCGGGGAGAGCGGGGCGCGCAGGTCGAGGGCGCGGGCGGCCGTCAGGATCTCCACCGCGAGCACCCGGGTCAGGCCGTCGACGGCCCGGCGCAGCTTGCGGCCCGAGCTCCAGCCCATCGACACGTGGTCCTCCTGCATCGCGCTGGAAGGGATGGAGTCGACGCTGGCCGGCACCGCCAGGCGCTTGAGCTCGGAGACGATCCCTGCCGCGGTGTACTGGGCGATCATGTGGCCGGAGTCCACGCCCGGGTCGTCGGCCAGGAACGGCGGCAGGCCATGGCTGCGGGCCTTGTCCAGGAACCGGTCGGTGCGCCGCTCGGACATGCTGGCGACGTCGGCCACCGGGATGGCCAGGAAGTCCAGCACGTAGGCCACCGGGGCGCCGTGGAAGTTGCCGTTGCTCTCCACCCGGCCGTCGGGCAGCACCACCGGGTTGTCCACGGCGGCGGCCAGCTCGCGGGAGGCGACCAGCCGCACGTGGGCCAGGGTGTCCCGCGCCGCGCCGTGCACCTGCGGGGCGCAGCGCAGCGAGTAGGCGTCCTGCACGCGGGTGTCCTCCGGGCCGGCGTGGCTGGCCACGACCTCCGAAGCCGCCAGCAGAAGCCGCAGGTTGGCCGCGCTCTCGGCCTGCCCCGGGTGCGGGCGCAGCGCCTGCAGGTCGGCGGCGAAGACCCGGTCGGTGCCGAGCAGCCCCTCCACGCTCATCGCGGCGGCGAGGTCGGCGGTCTTGAGCAGCAGCTCGACGTCGGCGGCGGCCAGGCACAGCATGCCGAGCATGCCGTCGGTGCCGTTGATGAGCGCCAGGCCCTCCTTCTCGGCCAGCACCACCGGCTCGATGCCGGCGGCGGCCAGGGCGTCGGCGGCCGGGCGCAGGGTGCCGGCGGCGTCGCGGACCTCGCCCTCGCCCATCAAGGCCAGCGCCACGTGGGCCAGCGGGGCGAGGTCCCCCGAGCAGCCGAGGCTGCCGTACTCGCGCACCACCGGGGTGATCCCGTGCGCCAGCAACGCTTCCAGCGTCTGAGCGGTCTTCGGGCGCACGCCGGTGCGGCCGGTGGCCAGGGTGGACAGGCGCAGCAGCATCAGCGCGCGCACCACCTCGCGCTCCACCTCCGGGCCCGAGCCGGCCGCGTGCGAGCGGACCAGGCTGCGCTGCAGCTGGGCGCGCAGCTCGGGGGCGATGTGCCGGGTCGCGAGCGCACCGAAGCCGGTGGAGACGCCGTAGTGCGGGTGCGGGTCGCCGGCCAGCGCTTCGACGGCGGTGCGGCTGGCCTCGATCGCGGCCAGCGCGTCGGCGGTGAGCCGGGGCGCGGCGCCGTGCCGGGCCACGGCGACGACGTCGGTCTCGCCGAGCGGTCCGGGGCCGACGTCGACGACGTCGGGGGTCAGGTCCTCCGGGGCGGGCGCGCTGGTGGTGGCGGTCACGGGCTCATTCCACGCTCCGCCCGGTCCCGTGCGCGACGGCTGCGGCAGACTGACCGTCTGGGATCCCAGACAGGAGGCGGATGGGCAACAGCTCGAGCGTCCCGGCGGCCAGCGCGGCGCTGCGGGTGCTGCGCGCGCTGTCCGCGGCGCCGGGGCCGATGACGGCCGCGGCGGTGGCCCGCACGGTGGACCTGCCTCGTTCCTCGACCTACCACCTGCTGTCGGTGATGGCCGCCGAGGGCTTCGTCGTGCACCTGCCCGAGGACCGGCGCTGGGGGCTGGGGGTCGCGGCCTTCGAGGTGGGCTCGGCCTACCTTCGCCACGACCCGCTCGAGCGGCTGGCCCGCCCGCTGCTGGCCAGGCTGGTCGACGACGTCGCACCGCTCGCCCCGGCCGTCGGGCAGCTCGGTGTGCTGCACGGCCGCGAGCTGGTCTACCTGCTGCGCGAGACCCCGCGTCGCCCGGTCACCGTGGTCACCGACGTCGGGGTGCGGCTGCCCGCCTCGCTCACCGCCTCCGGCCTGAGCCTGCTGGCCGGGCTGCCGGCCGCGCAGGTGCGTGCGCTCTTCCCCGACGCCGCCGCGTTCCTGCGGCGCACCGAGGTCGGCCCGGGGTCGCCGGGGGAGCTGCGCCGCGAACTGGGGCAGGTGCGCCGGCGCGGCTGGGCGCAGGAGGACGGCTGGGTGACCGACGGCTACGCCTCGGTGGCCGCGGCGGCCCACGACCACACCGGCCGCCCGGTGGCCGCCCTCGCCCTCACCTTCCGTCGCGAGGCGCTGGAGCCGGCCCGCTGGCCCGAGCTCGCCGCCGCCGCGCAGTCCGCCGCCGCCGCCCTCACCGCCCGCCTCACCCCCCGCCGCTGACCCCACCCCAGCAGACCGCCCCCCCTCCTGCCGTGATCAAGCAGGAATGGTGAAGCGAATCCTTCACCCTCTCTGCTTGATCACGGCGAAAGGGCGGGGGTCACTGGCGGCGGGGGTTGCGCCGGGCGGCGCGGTCGACCAGGCCGCTGGTCGGCACCCAGGGCTGGTCGTGGCCGTGCTCGCGTTCGCGGGCGCGGCGCTCCTCCTGGCTGGCTTCGCCGGCCGCGACCGAGCGCTCGCGCTCCTCGCCGCCGTCATGCGGCCCCGTGGTGGGTGCCGGCTCGCCCTCCTGCGCGAGCAGCTCGAGCTCGTGCGCCCGGCGGACGTGCTCCTCGTGGGTCTGCCTGCTGCGACGGGACACGGTCACCACCTCCGCCTCCCGAGCCTGCGCCGGGACCGTCCGCGCCGGGTGGGCCGAAGGTCGACCGCTGCGACCGGTCAGGGCACGCCTCGTAGGGTCGGTCGCGTGAGCGGACGACCAGGGTTGCGTGACGCGCTGCACGACGGTGTCGTCGTGCTCGACGGGGGGCTGGCCACCGAGCTCGAGCGGCGCGGCCACGACCTGTCCGACGACCTGTGGTCGGCGCGGCTGCTGCGCGACGACCCGGGCGAGGTCCTCGCCACCCACGCCGCCTACTTCGCGGCCGGCGCGCGGGTGGCCACCTCGGCCAGCTACCAGGCCTCTTTCGAGGGCTTCGCCGCGGCGGGGCTGGACCGGGTCGAGGCCGAGCGGCTGCTGCGGCAGAGCGTGCGCCTGGCCGTGCAGGCGCGGGACAGCGCCGAGGATGACGGCGTGGCGCGCTGGGTGGCGGCGTCGGTCGGTCCCTACGGCGCGGTGCTCGCCGACGGCTCCGAGTACCGCGGCGACTACGGCCTCTCCGTCGACGCCCTGCGCGAGTTCCACCGCCCTCGCTTGGAGATCCTCGCCGACGCCGGCGCGGATGTGCTCGCGTGCGAGACCGTGCCGTGCCTGGCCGAGGCCGAGGCGCTGGTGGCCGAGGTCGATCGGCTGGGGGTGCCGGCGTGGCTCAGCCTGACCTGCGCCGGCCTGCGCACCCGCGCGGGCGAGCCGGTGCAGGAGGCGTTCGCGCTGGCCGCGAGCAGCCCGAACGTGCTGGCGGTCGGGGTGAACTGCACCGCACCCGACGACGTCGCGGGCCTGGTCGCGGTGGCGGCCGGCACCGGTCTGCCGGTGGTCGTCTACCCCAACAGCGGCGAGGGCTGGGACGGGCAGGCGCGCTCCTGGACCGGCGACCCGAGGTTCGCCCCGGGGCAGGTGCGCTCCTGGGTGGGGGCCGGGGCCCGGCTGGTCGGCGGCTGCTGCCGGGTCGGTCCGGCGGAGATCAGCGCCCTGTCCTACGCGCTGTCGGAGTAATCAGCGCGCACTGCCCACCGCGGCCCGGCGCAGCCGGTCGAGCACGGCGTGGGCGAGCGCGCCGGTGCTCGGCGGCACCGCCAGGACGGTGGCCAGCGCCAGGTCGTCGGCCTGGCGCAGCGCGGCGTAGAGCGCGCGGGCGTAGGCGGCGGCGTCGACCGGCGCCGCCAGCCGCTCGGCGCCGGCCGGCGTGGCGACGTCGGCCGGGGCGAGCACGCCCAGCGGCGCCTCGGCCCCGGCGGCCGCCTCGGGCAGCTCCTCGGCAGGGATCAGCCGCACCCGGGCGGTGGGGGCATAGTGCGCGGCCAGCGTGCCCGGCGCGCGCACCGACCCGTCGGCCGCCACCACCTCCAGGCCGGTCACCGCCTCGACCTCCCGCACCGACACCCCGCCGGGCCGCAGCAGCCGCGGTGCCGGCCCGGTGCAGTCCAGGATCGTGGACTCGACGCCGACCTCGCTGGGACCGCCGGCCAGCACCAGGTCCCGCCCCGGCTCGAGGACGTCGGCCAGCTCGTCGAGCACGTGCGCGGCGTCGGTGGGGCTCACCCGGCCGAACCGGTTGGCCGACGGTGCCGCTACCCCGCCGCCGAAGGTCGCCAGCAGCGCGTGCGCCACCGGGTGCGCCGGCACCCGCAGCCCCACCGTGTCCTGCCCGCCGGTCACCCAGTCCCCGACGCCGGCCGCCCGGCGCAGCACCAGCGTGAGCGGACCGGGCCAGCACGCCGCGGCCAGCAGCCGGGCCCACGCGGGCACGTCGACGGCCCACCGGTCGACGTCGCCGGCGGCGGCGAGATGGACGATGAGCGGGTGGTCGGCCGGGCGCCCCTTGGCCGCGTAGACCCGGGCCACCGCCTCCGGGTTCCCGGCGTCGGCCCCCAGGCCGTAGACGGTCTCGGTCGGCAGCGCCACCAGCGCACCTGCACGCAGTGCGACCGCGGCCGCCTCGACGTCGGTGGTCAGCAGGGCGCAGCGCCGGTCCTGGTCCGGGCTGGAGGCCGTGGCGTCGGCGCGACCGGGCGCGGGAACAGGCTGGGGCACGAGGATCATTGTCCCTCCCGGGCCGTCGCGATCACGAGCGGGCGCCTGCGGAACAGCGAGACCGACGAGCAGGAGCACGGCATGGGCGGCGCAACGCGGACCGGTGGGCGCGCCTGGGTGGTGTGGGCCGTCGGCGTCGTCGCCTACGTCGTGGCCGTGCTGCAGCGCACGTCCTTCGGTGTCGCCGGGCTGGACGCCGCGCACCGGTTCGGTGCCTCGGCCGGCATCCTCGCCACGTTCACCGTGCTGCAGCTGCTGGTCTACGCCGGCCTGCAGGTGCCGGTGGGCGTGGCGCTGGACCGGGTGGGCAGCCGGCGGCTGGTGGTGACCGGCGCGGTGCTGATGGCCGGCGGGCAGGTGCTGCTGGCCACCGCCGGGTCGGTCGGGGTCGCCGTGGCCGCCCGGGTGCTGGTGGGCGCCGGCGACGCGATGACGTTCGTCAGCGTCCTGCGCCTGGTCTCGGCCTGGTTCCCCGCCCGCCGGGTGCCGGTGATCACCCAGCTGACCGGCATCGTGGGGCAGCTCGGCCAGGTGCTCAGCGCCATCCCGCTGGTGGCGCTGCTGCACGGTCCGGGCTGGACGCCGGCGTTCCTGGCGGCCGGCTCGCTCAGCCTGCTCGGCGCGGTGCTGGCGCTGGCCCTGCTGCGCGACGCCCCCGCCGGGGTCGCACCGCCGACCGCCGCGGTCTCGCTGGGCCAGGTCCGCCAGGACCTGGTGACCGCCTGGCGGCACCCCGGCACCCGACTGGGGCTGTGGACCCACTTCGTCACCCAGTTCTCCGGCACGGTCTTCGCGCTCATGTGGGGCTTCCCGTTCCTGGTGTCGGCCGAGAAGCTGCCGCCGGCGCAGGCCAGCGGCCTGCTCACCGTCTTCGTGCTGGCCGGCATGGTGGCCGCGCCCTTCCTCGGGGAGATGGTGGCCCGCCACCCGCTGCGCCGCTCCTGGCTGGTGCTCGGCGTCGTCGCCGTCACGGTCGGCCTGTGGGCGGCCGTGCTGTCGCTGAGCCACCCCGCCCCGCTGTGGCTGCTGGTGCTGCTCGTGCTGGTGCTGGCCCTCGGCGGCCCGGGCTCGATGATCGCCTTCGACTACGCCCGCACGTTCAACCCGCCCAACCGGCTGGGCACGGCCACCGGCATCGTCAACGTGGGCGGGTTCGTCGCCTCGCTGCTCACCATCCTCGCGGTCGGGGTGCTGCTCGACCTGCTCACACCCGCCGGCAGCGGCGACGCCTACTCCCTGGGCGCGTTCCGGGCCGCGCTGTCGGTCCAGTTCGTCGTCTGGGCGGTGGGGCTCGTCGGGGTGCTCGTCAGCCGGCGGAAGGTCCGGCACCGGCTGGCGCACGAGGGCGTCGTCGTCCCGCCGATCCGGCAGGCGGTGCGCCGCAACCTCGAGGCCCGCCGGTCCCGCTGAGCGTCACCCGGACGGCCTACGGCGGGTCGCCAACCCGAACGGGGCGTGCGTCGTCTTGGATGGTGCGGGGCGGTGGAGCCGGCGGCTCACCCGCCCCGCGCCACGTGCGCGACCGACGTGAGCACCACCAGCACCAGCGACCCTGCGGGGAAGGAACCACGATGACGGGCAGCACCCACCGGACCAGCCGAGCCACCACGCCGACGAGCACCGGGCGCCGGCGCTCCGGACAGTCCGTGAGGCTCGTCCTGCCGCTGGCCGCCGTCGCCGCGCTCGCCCTGTCCGCCTGCTCGGGCGGGTCGACGGGCCAGAGCGCCGACGCCTCGGCCCCCCAGCAGCCCGCCACCACCTCGGCCCCCGCCGACACCACCAGCGCCACGGCCAGCTCCTCGCCGTCGAGCACCCCGGCCAGCACCCCGAGCGGGCCGGTCGAGTGCGCCACCAGCGACCTGCGCGTCGACGTCGTCCCCGGCCAGTCCGCCGCCGGCCAGCGCTACGCGGCCCTGGTGCTCACCAACACCTCGGCCGCCTCCTGCTTCGTGGTCGGCTACCCGGGCCTGCAGCTGGTCTCGGCCTCCGGCGGCACCGTGCCGACCGACGTCGTGCGCGCCACCGGGGACAAGAAGCAGGTCAGCCTCGCCCCGGGCGAGAAGGCGTCCACGCTCATGCACTGGTCGGTCGTCCCGGGTCCCGGCGAGCCCACCGACTCCGCGTGCGAGCCGACGGCCGCCTCGCTGCTGGTCACCCCGCCGGACCAGACCACGCAGCTGAAGTCCGCCTGGGAGGGCGGCCCGGTCTGCCTCAAGGGGCGCATCGACGTCCGGCCGCTGGAGGCCGGGTCCGACCCGCAGCCGTAGGCAGCTGGCGCCCAGCGCCGCTCGCCGTGAACCTCGTGGTGACCCGGCAGGTGCAAAGGCGCAGGTACGGCGGCGGTGGGCCGCCGGCACGTTCCTACGCCGGCTCGCGTCAGGCTCTGGAGCAAGATCAAGAATGGGTGGACCACTGCTGGGCATAGATGCGTAGCAGGGGTCCACCCATGTCCGGCGGAGTCCCGGCGGAGGTCCTCCCACGCGGAACAGGGTCCGGCGGCCGCGGGAGCTGCCCACGTCCACGCCCGTGAACAGCGCCGTCGACGCCTGCGTCTGGGGGGACCAGGCCCCATCACCCCACCGGACCGGGCGCTCGCTCCGCCGGGAGCCGAGCCACCTCCGACACCTGCGTGTCGTAGCGGACCAGCGCGGGGAACGCCAGCGCGAGCAGGCCGGCGCCGACGACGGTGGCGATCCCGCCGCCCAGGGCGCTCAGCGACGGGCTGGTCAGCGAGCCGACGACGCCGGCGCGCACGTTGCCCAGCTGCGGGCCGCCGGCGCCCACGACGAAGTCGACGGCGGTCACCCGGCCGCGCACCTCGTCGGAGACGACGCGCTGCACCAGCAGGGAGCGGACGACGACGCTGGTCGCGTCCGCCGCGCCGGCCAGCACGAGTGCGGCCACCGTGAGCGGCAGCGAGCGGGCCAGGCCGAACCAGGCCACCCCGCCGCCCCACACCGCGACGCTGACCAGCATGGTGCGCCCCGGCCGCCGCCCGTGGCTGGCGTGCCCGGACAGCACCGTGGCTACCAGGCCGCCCACGGCGGGCGCGGCGGTGAGCAGGCCGAGGGTGCGGGCGTCGCCGCCGAAGCGCTCGGCGGTGACCGCCGGCAGCAGCGCGAACGGCATGCCCAGGACCATCGCGTCCAGGTCGGCGAGCAGCACCCCGGTGAGCAGCCGGGAGCGGCGCAGGTAGCGCAGGCCCTCGGCCACCGAGGCCAGCCCCGGGCGGCGCACGTCGGCGGTGACCGGCACCGCGGGCAGCCGGGCGACGGCGTAGAGGACCGCGGCGAAGCTGACGGTGTCCAGCAGGTAGCAGCCCTTCAGACCGACCGCGGCGGTCACCGCGCCGGCCAGCGCCGGCCCGCAGATCATGCTGGCCACGAAGGAGAGCTGGGACAGCGCGAAGCCCGCGCCCATCCGCTCCGGAGGGAGCAGGGCCGCGACCAGCGTGCGCCGGGTCGGGCCGTCGATGCTGCTGAGCAGCGCCATGCCGGAGACCAGCAGGTAGACCGGCCAGACGTGCGCGGAGTCCAGGGCGGCCTGCGCGGTGAGCAGCGCCGACACCAGCAGCAGCCCGGTGCTGGTGGCCAGCACCAGCCGGCGCCGGTCCACAGCGTCGGCCAGGCTCCCGCCGAACAGCCCGACCACGACCATCGGCACCGCCACCGCCGCGCCGAGGCCGCCGACGGCCGCGCTGGAGCCGGTGAGCCGGTAGACCTGCAGGGCCGCGGCGAACGTGCCCATCGAGCCGCCGACCGCCGAGAGCAGGCCGCCCAGCCAGAGCCGCCGGAAGTCCGTGCTCTCGCGCAGCGGGCGGACGTCGGCGAGCAGCCGCCCCGCCGTGCCTGCCACCGCGCCACACCCCCGTCCTCGCCGACCGGGGACACAGTCTGCCTGCTGCCGCCGCCTCGTCGGGTGAGGTGCGTCGACAGGACCTGCCGGCTCCGGTAGGCATGGCGGGTGCAGACGCTGAGGACCCCCGAGGAGCGCTTCGCCGCCCTGGCCGACTTCCCCTACGAGCCACGCTACGTCGACGTGCCGGACCCGGACGGCGGCACCCTGCGGATGGCCTACGTGGAGGCCGGCCCGGCGGACGGGGAGCCGGTGGTCCTCCTGCACGGCGAGCCGACCTGGTCCTACCTCTACCGCACGATGCTGCCCACCCTCGCCGACGCCGGCCTGCGGGCGGTCGCCCCGGACCTGGTCGGCTTCGGCCGCTCGGACAAGCCCGCGCGGGTGGAGGACCACAGCTACGCCCGGCACGTCGAGTGGGTGCGCGCCGCGCTCTTCGACGCCCTCGACCTGACCGCCGTCACCCTCGTCGGGCAGGACTGGGGCGGGCTGATCGGGCTGCGCCTCGCCGCCGAGAACCCGGACCGGTTCGCGCGGATCGTGGCCGCCAACACCGGCCTGCCGACCGGCGACCAGCCGATGCCCGAGGTGTGGTGGCAGTTCCGCCGCGCGGTGGAGAACGCCCCCAGCCTCGACGTCGCCCGCTTCGTGGCCAGCGGCTGCCGGCGCGGGCTGGGGGAGGAGCAGCGCGCCGCCTACGACGCGCCGTTCCCGGACCAGCGCTACCTGGCCGGCCCGCGCGCCATGCCGCTGCTCGTGCCGACGGCCCCGGACGACCCGGCGTCCGAGGCGAACCGCAAGGCCTGGGCGGCGCTGTCCGCGTCGAACCTGCCGTTCCTCGTGGCCTTCAGCGACGGCGACCCGATCACCGGCGGCATGGCGCCGGTGCTGCGCCGCGCGATGCCTGGGGCGCAGGGCCGCGAGCACCCGGTCATCGCCAACGCCGGGCACTTCCTGCAGGAGGACGCCGGCGAGGCGCTGGCCGCGGCGGTCGTCGCGTTCGTGCGCCAGACGCCGGTCCGCTGAGGACCTACGGCTCTGGGGGACACGATGGTCGCGAGGAGGTGGCTGCCGCCGGCTGTCGCCGTCGGTGCGGCCACTCTCGTCGGCGTCGTGCCCGTCCTGCCCTATCTGCTGGTCGCCAGCAGGGGATTCGTGGGGCAGGCGATCGCCTGGGGCGCGCTCGTCGGGGCCACCGCGGCCGGCCTGGCCCTCCTCCTCTCGGGCCGACGCTCCGTGCCGTTCACCCTCGGCGTGTCGACGCCGCGGCCGCGTTCATCGGCTGGCTCTGCCTGTATGTCTTCCTCGACGGGGGCGAGCGCCTGACGAGCATCGTCATGGGCACCTTCTGGGGCGTCGTCGTCGCCGTGGTCGGGTCCGCGACCTGCCTGGCCGTCACACGGCTGCAGCAGTCGTGACCCTCCCGCGCCTCTGAATGCCTTGCCTCACCTGACCCCATCGCCTCAAGGAACGGACCGAGCATGCGCATCCTCGTCGTCGGCGGAACGCGATTCGTCGGCCGGCACATCGTCGACGCCGCCCTGCGCCGCGGGCACGAGGTCACCCTCCTGCACCGCGGAGGCGGCTCGGGGGCCGACGCCGACCCGTTCCCGCAGGCCGAGCACCTGCACGCCGACCGGGACGGGGACCTGTCCGTCCTGCAGGGGCGTTCGTTCGACGCGACCGTCGACGTCTGCGCCTACGTGCCGCGGCAGGTGCGCACCCTTGCCGCCGCGCTGGACGGTCGCGGCGGGCACCACGCCTACGTCTCCAGCGTGAGCGCCTACGCCCCTCCGCCGGGCCCGGGCGCCATGGAGGACGCGCCGCTGGCCGGGCTGGCGGACCCCGCGACGGAGGAGGTCACCGGCGAGACCTACGGCGGCCTCAAAGCGCTGTGCGAGCAGGTCGCCGCCGAGGCCTACGGCCCGAGCCTGCTGGTCATCCGCCCCACCTACGTCGTCGGTCCCTACGACCCCACCGGCCGGTTCACCTACTGGGTGCACCGGCTGGCACGAGGCGGGGAGGTGCTCGCGCCGGGCCCGCAGGACTCCCCGGTGCAGGTGGTCGACGCGCGAGACCAGGGGGAGTGGGTGGTGCGCCTGCTCGAGGACGGGGTGAGCGGGACGTTCAACGCGGTCGGCACGTCCCCGGGCTACACCTTCGAGCAGCTGCTGGAGGACGTCGCCGCCGCGGTCGCGCCGGAGGGCACCCGGCTCCGGTGGCTGGGCGCGGATCAGGTGGCCGCGCACGGCCTGCACGACGGCCGCAGCCTGCCGCTGTGGTCGGGGGAGGACGCGGACCGCTGGATCTCCGCGGTGTCCAACCAGAAGGCGCTGGCCAGCGGGCTCGCCCCGCGGCCGGTGCAGGCTTGCGCCCGCGACGTCCTGGCCCACGCCGCCACCCCCCTGGTGCCCGGCGTCGGGCTGGATCCGGGTCGCGAGCGCGAGGTCCTCGCGTCCAACTCCGACGGTGTGTAGGAGCGAAGGAAACGCTTGTGGGAAAGGGGCGGGGACGTAGGTCCCTGGGGAGAGAGCGGCGGACGGCCGAGGCTGCAGGTGAGCGGTCGGTAGCCGGCTCACCCGGGTCGGTGACGGTGGCCACTGGCCCGCCTACCCCGTCTGGGAGAGGCGGGAGTGCGGCCCGGCGGGCAACCGGCGCCGGCCGCTCCGCGGTGATCTCTGATCGCCGCGTCGTGGTGGCGCCCGCGCCGGCCGGGTCCCGGCGCGGACGCCGCCTGCCGCGTCGGTGCCGACAGCCCGTCAGCCGGCCAGCGTGGCGGCCAGGGTCCCGCCGAGCTCCCAGCACGCCTCCCGGGCCGCGCGGTCCGGAGCGCCGACGACCTCCACCGGCGCGGCCGCCGGCTCCCAGCCCATCCCCTCGGCCAGCCGGCGAACCGAGCCCACCGCCCCGGCGGTGTCGTCGTTCCCGTGCACCCACAGCCCGTACGGCCGGCGCCGGGTGGCTTCCAGGCACGGGTAGTAGACGAGGTCGAAGAAGTGCTTGAGGGCGCCGGCCATGTAGCCGAAGTTGGCCGGCGTGCCCAGCAGGTAGCCGTCGGCGGCCAGCACGTCCACGGCGGTGGCGGCCAGCGCCGGACGCACCACGACGTCGACGCCCTCGATCGCGTCGTCGCGGGCGCCGCGCAGCACCTCCTCCAGCAGCGCCTGGCACGGCGGGCTCGGGGTGTGGTGGACGACGAGCAGGGTGGCCACGCCGGCGAGCCTACGGGGAGCGATGGCGGCTCTCCGCCGCTAGCGTCCGACCGTGCACGAGACCTTCACCAGCCTGGTGTGGATCACCGGCGCAGCCGCCGTCGCCCCGCTGGTGGCGGGCCTGCTGCGCCGGCTGCGCATCCGGCGAGCTGGTCCTGCTGCTCGCCCTGGGCATCACCCTGGGCCCGTTCGGGCTGGGCCTGGCCCACAAGGACGAGCCGGTGGCGCTGCTGGCCGAGCTGGGCCTGGGGTTCCTGTTCTTCATGGCCGGGCTGGAGGTCGACCCGGCCAGCCTCACCGCGTCGGCCGGTCGCCGAGCGGTGCTGGCGTGGACGGCGTCGCTGGTGCTGGCGCTGGGCTGGGTCGGGGTGCTGACGAAGCTGGGCACCGTGACCGCCTGGGTGGCCGTGGCCATCGCGCTCACCTCGACCGCGCTGGGCACCCTGCTGCCGATCCTGCGCGACAGCGGGCTGCTCGAGCAGCCGCTGGGCCGGCTGGTGATGGCCAACGGCGCGGTCGGTGAGCTGGGACCGATCCTGGCGATCAGCCTGCTGCTCGGCTCCGACGGTGCGTGGGAGGGCCTGCTGTCGCTGGCCGGCTTCACGGCGCTGGCCGGCGTGCTGGGCGGGGCGCTGGTCGTGTGGCGCCGGCACGGACGGGTGGTGCCCGCGCTGGTGGCGCGTGGTGCGGAGACCACCGCGCAGGCGCCGGTCCGGCTCGTGGTCCTGCTGCTGGTGCTGCTGCTCGCGCTGGCCGGCCGCTCCGGCCTCGACGTCGTCCTGGGCGCGTTCGTGGCCGGTGGCATCTTCCGGCTGCTGCTCCCACCGGACCACGCGCGGCTGCTCGCACGCCTGGACGGCGTCGCGTTCGGCTTCTTCGTCCCGGTGTTCTTCGTGGTCAGCGGCATGGACACCGACATCGGCGCGGTGGTGCGCCGTCCGCTCCTGCTGGTGCTGACCTTCCTCACCATCGTGCTGGTGCGCGGGCTGCCGGTCTGGCTGGCCTACCGCCGGGCGCTGCCCGGACGCCAGCCGCTGCAGCTCGCGCTGTTCTCGGCCACCGGCCTGCCGATCCTCGTCGCGGTCACCACCCTGGCCGTCGACCAGGGCACCCTGACGCCGGAGGGCCAGTCGGTCGTGGTCGCGGCCGGGATGCTGACCGTGCTGGTGCTGCCCCTGCTGGCCACGCTGGTCGACCGCGGGGAGCCAGGGGTGGACGTCCGGGTGCCGGCGCAGGGCGAGAGCGGCCACCGGGTCCCCGACGCGCTGTAGGAGAAGGCGTCAGTCGAAGAACCGGCCCAGCTGCTCCGGACCGGCCTCCTGCCCCGGCTGCACCGGAGTGAGGTCGGCCAGCACGTTCTCCCCGTCGGTGCCGGCGCACAGGGGGTACCACGGCGGGGAACCCGGGCGGTCCGTGCAGAAGTACTTGATGGTCTGCACGTCGAGGTACTTCACGTGGGTGGGGTCGGCGTAGGCGTTCACCCGGTCCCAGCGCGGAGACATCAGGTGCAGCGTGCCGCCGGGCGCCAGGGTGCGGTGCAGCACCGCCATCACCGGGACCAGGTCGAGCAGGTGCTCGAGCACGTGCACGGCGTAGACGCGGTCCAGGGACCCCGGCGCGAAGGGCAGCCGGCTGAGGTCGCCGACGACGTCGACGCCCTCGTGGGCGCTCACGTCCAGCCCCCACGATCCCTCGCGCTGCTTGGTCCTCCCGCAGCCGACGTCGAGCACCCGCAGCCGCTGCTGGTCGCCGACGAGCAGGCCGTCCCACACCGCGTGCACGTCGCGCAGGCCGACCAGGTGCTCGCGCACGCGGCAGCGCGCGTCCTCGTCCGGCACCCGCCCGTCCAGGTGGGCCACGCCGCCGTCCATCCGCACGCTCACCTCGAGGCCGCGCAGCCGCTCGTCGCAGCGCTGCGCCTGCGCGAAGGCATTCTCGGCCCACCGATCGCGGGCGGCACGGGACTCGGGATTCACGGGCGCGGAGGTCACATCGCGCCCCTGCCCCGGATCAGCCCGGGCATGCGCGCCGTCCCGGCGATCGCCGCGAAGGGGCCGGCCCGGGTGCGGGTCAGCCGTCGGCGAGCACGACGCCCCAGAGCACGGCCAGGACCGCGCTCAGCCCGGCCACCGCGCCCCAGACCGCCAGGCCGCGCTTGGACGTCGAGCGCTCGTGCAGGAAGGCGCTGACCCCGGAGACCAGCACCAGCGCGTACTTGATGCCGAGGTTCGCCTGGCTGGGCGGGTTCTCCTCGCCGTTCACCACGATCACGTTCCAGATGCCGGTGAGCACCAGCACGCCGAACGCCGGCCAGGCCACCCGGCGGAAGGCGCGGGCCGCGGCCCGCGGCGCCTCCGCGCCGGCCGACCGCAGCGCCGGCACCAGGGCGGCGAGGGTCAGCTGGCCGCCGACCCAGATGGTCGCCGCGGTGATGTGGAGGAACAGGCGCAGCACGTCCATGGGCACACCTTGTCAGGTCCACCCACCGCACGCCTTCCGGGGGGCGCACGCTTGCGCCCCCGCCGGTCGGGTAGCCGCGGGGCGTAGGGATGTCCGAGGAGAAGGAGAAGACCATGGGGAACTCGCCCAAGACCGACAGCGCTCTCACCGGCGGCTCCCTGGAGCACCCGGAGCACCGCGTCGCCCCCGACATCGCGGCCGGCTCGGAGGAGGGCCAGGGCGAGCAGGTGCAGCGCGTGGAGCGGCTCGAGGAGAAGGCGCAGCAGGACCCGCGCGAGCAGTAGTCGGCGGCGGCGGCCGGCGCGTCCCTACGACGACTTGTAGGAGAGCGCGTCGGCCGCAAGCACGTCGTCGACGGCGGACAGCACCTCGGCCACGTCGATGGCCAGCAGCGCGGGGTCCGGCTGGTCGACCAGGACCTCGCGCTCACCGTCGCCGTGCCACAGCGCCCGGTGGTAGGGGCGGGGCGGGGGACCCCACAGCCGCGGCGACGCCGGCCCGAACAGCACCACCGAGGGCCGGGCGAACGCGGTGGCCAGGTGCGCCACCCCGGTGTCGCCGGTGACGACCAGCCGGGCGCGGGCCACCAGGGCGAGCAGCGACCCGACCGAGGTGCGCCCGCCCAGGTCCGCCTCCCACGGCAGGCCGGCTGCCACCCGCACCTGCTCGGTCAGCTCGCGCTCGGCCGGCGAGCCGGTGACCACCACGTCGTGACCGGCCGCCGCCAGCTCGCGGGCCACCGTGACGAACCGCTCGGCGGGCCACCGCTTGCTGCCCCAGGCCGCACCCGGGTGCACCACGGTGGCGTTCGGGTGGGTGGTCGGCGCATCGGGCGTGGCGAGGAGCAGGTCGTCGGGGTCGGGGTGCGCGCCGGCCGAGGCGACCAGCCGGCACCACCGGCGCACCTCGTGCTCGCCCGGGTCGGGCCGGGGACCGTCCGGATGGCCCTCGGTAGCGAAGGCGACCAGTCGGCGCGGCCGCACGGCCTGCAGCGCTTGCACGCTGTCCGGCAGCACCCCGTGCAGGTCGACCGCGACGTCGGGGTGCAGCACCGCCGGCGGGTGCAGCCCGCGGTGCGGCACGAGGCGGTCCACCGCCCCGACCAGGTCCACCACCGGCCCGTGGGCGGGGTTCGTGGCCAGCAGCAGATCGTGCTCGGGCCAGTGCCGGCGCAGGGCCCGCAGCGCGGGGACGGCCACGAGCAGGTCGCCGAGGTTGAGCGCGCGCAGCGCGAGCAGGACCGGGCGGCCGCCGTCGGAGGTCGGGTCGGGGACGAGGTGCACACCCCGCACCTACCCGCCGCGCCGCGGTTCACGTTTCTCCGGCAGGGGCGGGGGGAGCTCAGGCCCATGGGTGCAGACAGCAGCACGTTCTCCGGTCAGGACGACGCGACGGCGCCGGCGCAGGGCCTGCGGGTGGAGTCCTCGGCGGCCGAGGTCGTCGACGAGGACGCCGACCCCGGCCAGATGGGGCAGGGCACCGCGTCGCCCGCGGCGCACCCCGGCGGGATGCTCGGCGGCGGGGCCGGCGGGGTGGGCGAGCAGGAGGTGCCCCACGACCGGGACAAGACCGTGCAGGAGTTCGCCGGCGAGGGGGACACCCCGGGGGAGCGGTTGACCCGGCAGACCTACGCCCAGCGGCTGCCGCAGGGGGCGCCCGTGCCCGAGGACCCCTCGTGACAGCTGGCTCCGGCAAGGCCACGCCGGCCCCCCTGGGCGGCGACGGACCGGAGCCGAGGTCCAGGTCACACGTCACGGAGGGTGTCCGCCGGCCCGAGCGCGGGGAGGAACCGGACATGCTCCGCCGCATCGCCCTGCAGGACTCCGAGTCCGCTGCCGCCTCGCTCGACGACATCGACCTGCGCGACGGCGCCGACCGCGATGGCCGGCCGTCGGCTGCTGACGCCGTCGCCAACCCTCGGCGCACCCGCCGCTGACCGGTCAGGTGCGCGCGAGCAGCACCGGGCCGATGACCGTGTAGGGCTGCGGGCCGCCCCAGCGCGAGACGATCTCGCACGCGAGCCGCTGGTCCATCCCGGCCTTGGTGCCGAAGGACTTCCCGCCCACCGAGGGGCCGTACAGCGCCGGCAGCTGCTCGACCGGCACGTAGTCGTGGATCAGCTGCCCCTCGGCCACGTAGTGCTGGTAGCTCACGAAGCTCCACCGGCCCTGGTAGGGGCCGCTGCGCAGCCAGACGGCGTCGGCGCCCACCACCGGGAACTCGTAGTCCACCGCCTCGTGCGTGGGCCCGCAGTACATCGTCGCGTCCGGCAGCGGCGCCCTGGTCGGCGCGGCCTGCGCCGGGACCGTGCCGCCGACGGCCACCGCCAGCACCGTCCCGAGGCCCAGCACCGACGTGCAGATCCTCCGTGCTGCGTCCACCTGGGCCGCCCCCGAGAGCCTTCCGTCCGGCGCGTGCCGCGGCCTCCGCGGGCCGGCTCCCTGCGACGATGCCTGCCGGGGGCACGGATCGGTGCGGACTTCGCCAGCGCCGAAGGCTGTTCGACGGGCCGTCAGCGGCTGTGCCGGAGGGTGATGGACATGCGCGCGCCCACCGGCTTGGCCGTCTTGGGCACGCAGTGCTCCCAGGTGTGCTGGCACGGTATTCGTTGTAATCGGCAGGTCTGGGAGCACAACCTGTGAGACGACCCCCGCTGGTGCCTACTGTGTTGGTGAGCAACGCTGTCCGTGCTCACGAGTATGGTGCGACATGGCTCGTCGCTGCAGCAGGTGCATTGGGAGGGGCTGCAGCGCGTCTACAAGGGGGTGAAGACGAGTGGCAAGCCTGCGCATCCCCGTGGCTCCTGCAGTCCTGCTATGGGCGCTAGAACGAGCCCAGGTAGACCGAGACGAGCTGGCGACCAGGTTCAAGAAGTTGCCAAATTGGCTTAACGCCAGCTCTGCTCCAACTTTCAACCAACTTCAGGACCTCGCTACGGCACTCCATGTGCCGATGGGTTTCCTTCTGCTGCCAGATCCTCCGGAAGATCCGCTGCCTTTGCCGGACTTCAGGACGATGCGCAACCGCCAAATGCTCTCGCCAAGTCCGGACTTGATCGACACCATCCATTCCTGTGAACAGCGTCAAGAGTGGTTTCACGACTACGTGGTAAAGACGAGCGGCGAACCGCTAGATTTCGTAGGTAGTGTCAATCTCGAAACCCCGCCGGCTGATGCTGCGAGCCATATTCGCAACGTTGTTGGTTTCGAACTGACCGAGCGAGCAGCGATTGCCACATGGGCTGACACGGTTCTGCGACTCACAGATCGCATCGAAGCCACTGGCGTTCTGGTCATGATCAACGGCGTGGTGGGCGGGAACACTCATCGTAAGCTGAATCCCGAGGAGTTCCGCGGGTTTGCCATTGCCGACAACTTTGCCCCTCTAATCTTTGTTAACGGAGCCGACAGTAAGGCGGCCCAGATCTTCACGCTCGTGCACGAACTGGCGCACATCTGGCTCGGTGAAAGTGCCATTTCTGATGCAACGGTTGCTTCCAACACCGACCATCAAAGTGAGCTTTGGTGCAATAAGGTGGCAGCCGAGGTTCTTGCGCCGAAGGACTGGGTTGCCAGCTCCTTTAACCAGGACAAGGAACTGCGAGGGGAGTTGGACAGGCTTGCTCGCACTGGGAAGGTGAGCACTTTGGTTGTGCTGCGTCAAATCTACGAATGCGGGCTGCTCAGCTGGGAGAGCTTTGACGAGCTCTACAGGCAGGAACTTGACAGGGTGGTGACCTTGGCGACAGTGGGGGGGAGTGACGGTGGCAACTACTACAACAGCCAGCCGTACAAGGTCAGTCGAAGATTTGCCCGAGCCGTTATCACCGATGCAATGGAAGGCAGCACGCAGTTCACTGAAGCCTTCCGGCTGCTTGGTGTCCGCAAGACCAGCACTTTTGACGAGTTCAGTCGCCAACTCGGGGTGGCATAGGTGTACCTCCTTGATGCCAACGTCTTTATAAGTGCAAACAGGCTTCACTACGGTCTTGACTTCGCTCCCGGGTTCTGGGATTGGATGCTTCGGGCGCACGGTTGGGGTCGAATTGCGAGCGTATCCGCGGTCGAGCAGGAACTGCGGAGACTGCAAGATAATCTCTCAACTTGGGCGACGAGCAGTTGCCCAACGGGGTTCTTCGAGGGACCACTCCAAGCCACAGCGACGAGCATGAGTCAGTTGTCCGTCTGGGCGATGGGGCACGCGAACTACAAGCCTGCGGCCAAAAGCACTTTCCTGGCGTCTGCTGACTACGTGCTGATTGCGCATGCTCACGCAACCCGTCGCGTTGTTGTCACGCACGAGAAAAGTGAACCGAACTCCAAGAAGAACATAAAAATGGCTCTTCGTACTTGAGGTGGGTGTGAGCGACTCGCGGGGTTGAGGTGCTGGGAGATGGGTCGAGGCCTTCCTGATGATCGAAAGCGACCAAGCAGTTCGATCGGAAGGCCTCGACGGTGTCCGAGGGTACGGCGTGCGC
>JBQCHF010000205.1:0-15404 GCA_051954955.1 Motilibacteraceae bacterium | reverse complement strand
CCGGCGGCGGCGACCAGCTGGTCGCCTACTTCAAGCGGGTGAAGGCATGAGCAACCCCGAGCAGCGCCTGACCGAGCTCGGCCGCAGCCTCCCCGGCGTCGCCACCCCCGCCGGCGCCTACGTCCCCGCCGTCCGCTCCGGCTCGCTGGTCTGGACCGCCGGGCAGATCCCGGTGGTCGACGGGCAGCTGGCCGGCACCGGCAAGCTGGGCGCGCAGCTGAGCGTGGAGCAGGGCCAGGAGCTGGCCCGTATCTGCGTGCTCAACGCCCTGGCCGCGGTCAAGGCGGAGATCGGCGACCTGGCCAAGGTGCGCCGGGTGGTCAAGGTGGTCGGCTTCGTGGCCAGCGACCCGACGTTCACCGACCAGCCGTTGGTCGTCAACGGCGCCAGCGAGCTGCTCGGCGAGGTCTTCGGCGACGCCGGCAAGCACGCCCGCAGCGCGCTCGGCGTGGCGGTGCTGCCGCGCGACGTGCCGGTGGAGGTCGAGCTGGTCGTGGAGGTGGAGGACTAGTCCTCCACCGGCGCCACTGGGGCTCAGCCGTCGGCTACGTCTGCCCGGTCGTCCTCGATGTCGCCGCCGCCGGCCCAGCCCTGCGGCAGGCCGGCGGCGTGGGCGAAGCCCAGCTCGAAGACGGTGGCGAGCAGCTGCAGGAACAGCCGGACGGTGTCCTCGCGCTCCTGCGTCAGCTCGCGGCCGTCCAGCTCGGCGGCCGTGAGCGAGCCGAGCTCGTGGCCGAGCTCCGCGGCGGCCAGGCCGGCCCGGAAGAAGAGGTCGAGCGGGACGCCCTCGCGCACCACCCGGCCGCCCAGGCCGGCGACCGAGAAGTGGGCGTGGGGGCCGTCCTCGCGCTCGACGACTAGGCCCAGCTCGACCAGCCGGGCCAGGCCGCCCGGGACGGCCTGGGCCACGGCGTCGAGCTCGGGCCCCGGCGAGAGCGGCACGGTGCTCGGCAGCTGCGGGAGGTCGGTGGCGTCGCGGGAGGGACGGACCCCGTCGATGACCGGCAGGAAGCTGTCGGTGGCGGCGATCACGCGGGTGATGGCGGCCAGGCTGTAGCCCTGCAGCTGCAAGGAGCGGATGAGTGCGAGGCGGGCGACGTGGTGGCTGTCGTAGTAGGCGACGCGGCCCATCAGCCGCGGCGGCGGCAGGAGCCCGCGCGACTGGTGCGCGCGGATGTTGCGCGCGGTCATGCCGCTGAGCTCGGCCAGCTCTGTGATGGTGAACCCCGTGGTCACTGAACACCCCGTGTGTCGTCGTCACCTCGCCCTTGCTTGGCCGAGAGACGGGGCGGAACGCTACAGCGCGTCACCGACAGGCCGGTGCACCTTGCACGCGACGCGCTGATCATCCCTGCGAGTGCGGCCACGCTGCCGGCTCACCTCCTGCCTGCGTCCCTGCGCTGCGTCGTCCGCCCGTCCTCGTCCGCCGCCAGGCCGGGACCGGTGGGTCGCTCGGCGCGCGGCGGGCGCCCGTAGCATTCCCCCGTGCCGTCGGTCCCCATGCCCGAGCCGCTGCGCGAGCGGGCGCGCGCCCACGCCGAGGGGCGGGTCGAGGTGGTCGAGCCCAAGGCGGCCGCCACCGTGGTCCTGCTGCGCGACGGGGCGGCCGGCCCCGAGGCCTACCTGCTGCGCCGGGTCGGCTCGATGGCCTTCGCCGCCGGGATGCACGTCTTCCCCGGCGGCGGGGTGGACCCGCGCGACGGCGAGCAGCGCACCCCGTGGGCGGGGCCCGACCCGGCGGACTGGAGCGGGCACTTCTCCGCCGGACCGCAGCTGGTCCGGGCCCTGGTCTGCGCGGCGGTGCGCGAGACCTTCGAGGAGTCCGGCGTGGTGCTGGCCGGCCCGCACGCCGACGACGTCGTGGCCGACGTCAGCGGCGAGGACTGGGAGGCCGACCGATTGGCGCTGCTGGACCGCGAGGTCTCGCTGTCCGAGCTGCTCGCCCGCCGCGGGCTGGTGCTGCGCGCGGACCTGCTCCGGCCGTGGGCGCACTGGATCACCCCCGAGTTCGAGCCGCGGCGCTACGACACCCGCTTCCTGGTGGCCGCGCTGCCGGCCGGGCAGCGCACCCGGCACGTGGGCGGCGAGGCCGACCGCGTGCAGTGGATCCGGCCGGCCGACGCCGTCGCCCGGTTCAGCGCCGGCGAGCTGGCCATGCTGCCGCCCACCGTCGTCGTGCTGCGCGAGCTGGCGGCGTACGCCTCGGTGGCCGAGGTGCTGGCCGGCGCCGACTCGCGCACCATCACCCCGGTCATGCCGCACGCCGACCTGCGCGGCGACGAGCCCCGGCTGGTGCTGCCGCCGGGGGTCCTGCCGGGAGGAGCGCGGCCGGGATGAGCGCCGCCGCGAGCTGGGCCGGCGGCCCGTTCGGTGGGCGGGCCACCTGCGTGCTGGCGCCCAACCCGGGGCCGATGACGCTCGACGGCACCAACACCTGGGTGCTCGCCGCGCCGGGGGCCCGCCGGGTCGTCGTCGTGGACCCGGGCCCGCTGGACGAGGGTCACCTGGCGGCCGTGCTGGCCGCCGCGACGGCCGGGGACCGGCAGGTGGTGCAGGTGCTGCTCACCCACGGGCACCCCGACCACGCCGAGGGCGCCCGCCGCTTCGCGGAGCTGGCCGGCGCCCCGGTGCGCGCCCTGGACCCCGCGCTGCGCCTGGGCGAGGAGGGGCTGGCCGGCGGCGACGTCGTCGACGTCGACGGCCTGGAGCTGCAGGTGGTGGCCACGCCCGGGCACACCGGCGACTCGCTGTCCTTCCTGCTGCCGGCGCTGCCCGGCGACGCGGCCCGGCTGCTCACCGGCGACACCGTGCTGGGTCGCGGCACCAGCGTGGTGGCCCACCCCGACGGCCGGCTGGGCGACTACCTCGACTCGCTGCGCCGGCTGCGCGACCTGGCCGCCGGGGACGGTGCCCTCGAGCTCCTGCCCGGCCACGGCCCGGTGCTGCCCGACGCCCTGGCCGTGCTCGAGCACTACCTGCGCCACCGCGGGGAGCGCCTGGACCAGGTCCGCGCCGCGGCGGCGGCCGGCGACCGCACCCCGCGCGAGGTCGTCGAGCGGGTCTACGCCGACGTCGACCGCGCGGTCTGGCCGGCTGCGGAGCTGAGCGTGCGGGCGCAGCTGGAGTACCTGGGCCTCGCGCCTTCGTGATCGGGCGCCCGCTCGTGCCGCCGACCGGCGGTTCGAAGATCAACTGGATTGGGTGAGGGGCACCCTGTGCCAAACCTATTGGCACAGGGGCCCCCTCACCCAATGGCTTCGATCTTGGTCGCCCGTGCGGACCGCAGCCCGGCCGGGCGACGCCACCACCCGCTCGCTGCCGCCGTCACCAGCGCCTTTCGCCACCGGGCCGAACGGGAGGCTCAGCGGCGTGATCGACCGGACCGCTTGATCATCTCCATCTCTGCATGCGAGAGGGGGGTCAGCGGGCCCGGCGACGCAGCCGCTCGACGTCGAGCAGGACGACCGAGCGGGCCTCGTGGCGCAGCCAGCCGCGCTGGGCGAAGTCGGCCAGGGCCTTGTTGACCGTCTCGCGGGAGGCGCCGACCAGCTGGGCCAGCTCCTCCTGGGTGAGGTCGTGGGTGACGTGGACGCCGTCCTCCACCGGGGTGCCGAAGCGGGCGGCGAGGTCGAGCAGGGCCTTGGCGACCCGGCCGGGGACGTCGGAGAAGACCAGGTCGGCCAGGGCCTCGTTGGTGCGGCGCAGCCGGCGGGCCAGGGCGCCGAGCAGCTGGGTGGCGACCTCGGGTCGGCCGGCCAGCCACGGCAGCAGGTCCTCGTGGCCCAGCCCGATCAGCCGGGTCTCGGTGATGGCGGTGGCGGTGGCGGTGCGCGGGCCGGGGTCGAACAGGGACAGCTCGCCGAACATCTCGCCTGGGCCGAGCACCGCGAGCAGGTTCTCCCGGCCGTCCGAGGAGGTGCGGCCGAGCTTGATCTTGCCCTCGGTGACGACGTAGAGGCGGTCGCCCGGGTCGCCCTCGCTGAACAGGGCGTCGCCGCGGCTGAGGGCGACGTCGACCATGGTGGCCCGCAGCGCCGCGGAGGCCTCGGCGTCGAGCGCGGCGAACAGCGGGGCGCGGGCGATGACGTCGTCGGTCCCGCTCGGGCCGCTCACGCCGCTGGGCCCGTCACCGGCCCTGCCGGCGGGGATGACGTCGCGCGCGTCGGTCACGGGGGCCTCCTCGAGCCGGCGGACCGGGTGGGCGCCGGGGGAGGGGCCCCGGTGCCGGTCGACGCCGTGATCTAGATCGCATTCTGCTACACCCTCGGCCTGCGCGGCACGTGGAGCGCGGTGGCCCGACCGCGAGGCCGACGCGGGGCTACTCCGGGAGCGCCACCAGGCAGGAGGAGGGGTTCTGGTGGTAGCGGGCGATGAGCTCCGAGGTGGCCGCGTCGAGCCGGCGGTGCAGGGCGGTGCGGTAGGTGGACAGCTCCCGCTCGGCCGCGGCGAGGCGCAGCAGCAGCTCCCCGCGCGCGTCGTCGTCGGCGGGCTCGCTCTCCCACAGGGCGTCCAGCTGGGGCAGCGGGGGCCGGTCGTCGCCGGGGAGCACCTCGAGCACCGCGGTGCGCTGGCTGGCCACGCGCTGGTCGGTGAGGACGCCGCGCAGCCTGCCCAGGTCGTGCAGGCCCGCCGGGTCGCCGGCGGCCGCGAGCACGTCGATCCGGGCCTGCACGAGCCGGCGCCAGTACGACACCCGGTTCTCCTCGTGCCCCAGCTCGGCCCGGTAGGCCCGCAGCTCGCGCAGGTCGAGGTGGGCGAGAGCCTCCGCCCGCTCCGGCACCGGGCGGGCGGCCCCCCGCCGACGGGTCGACGGCGGGACGGGGGTGGCCGTGGTGGCCGTGGCCCCCGGCGTGGTGGCTGCCCGACCCTCGATCACGCGTTGCTCCTCGTGCTTGCTCCGGTCCGCCCCGAGCGGAGAGGGTGCCGCCGCCGTCCGATCGGCGTCGTCCGGCTCCCGGTCCTCAGGAGGTCCCTCAGGCCAGGTGTCGTCGCCCCTCCGCCGGCCCTTGAGGTGATCTCACCCGGACGGACGCCGGGGCGGACAGGGCGGGCCGGTCCTCGTGGGCCCTGCCACGTACGCTGATGACGTGCCCCGCGCCGCGACCCCCGCCTCCGCTCCCACCGCCCGCGCCGGGCGCCGGACCGCCCGTGCGGCCGCCGGGGCGGGCCAGGGCGAGCCGGTGGAGGGTGAGCCGGCGGCCAGCCGCACCGCCCTGGTCCGGCGGGCCCGCAAGATCGCCCGGCTGCTGGCCGGTCGCTACCCCGACGCGCACTGCGAGCTCGACTTCGCCGACCCGCTGCAGCTGCTGGTGGCCACCGTGCTCTCGGCGCAGACCACCGACGTGCGGGTCAACATGGTCACGCCGGTCCTGTTCGGCACGTACCGCACCGCCGCCGACTACGCCGCCGCCGACCGCACCGAGCTCGAGACGATCATCCAGTCCACCGGCTTCTACCGGGCCAAGGCCAACAGCGTCATCACGCTGGGGCAGGCGCTGTGCGAGCGCTTCGGCGGCGAGGTGCCGCCGCGGCTGGAGGACCTGGTCACGCTGCCCGGGGTGGGCCGCAAGACCGCCAACGTCGTGCTCGGCAACGCCTTCGGCGTCCCCGGCATCACGGTGGACACCCACTTCGGCCGGCTCGCGCGCCGGTTCGGCTGGTCCACCTCGCAGGACCCGGTGCAGGTGGAGGCCGACGTCGCCGCGCTGTTCCCGGCCAAGGACTGGACCCAGCTCTCGCACCTGCTCATCTGGCACGGGCGGCGCACCTGCCACGCCCGCAAGCCGGCCTGCGGCGCGTGCCCGATCGCCTCGCTCTGCCCGGCCTACGGCGAGGGCGAGACCGACCCGGACAAGGCCCGCGCGCTGCTCAAGTACGAGCTGGCCGAGACGGGCTGAGCGTGCCCATCCCCAGCCCGGCCGGACGGCGGCACGCGCAGCGGTTCGGACGTCGGGAGCGGCCCCTTCCCCCGTCCGCCGCGCTGCGTCCGCTCGCCCTGCTCGCGCTCGTTCTCCTGGCGCTGGCCGGGTGCGGCTCGGGCAGCGGGACCGCGCGCGGCACTGGAGCGGCCACCCCGCTGCCCCCGCTCACCCCCGACCCGGCCGCGGTGCGGGCCGCTGGGCTCGCGCCCTGCCCGACCACCGCGTCGGCCGCGCCGGTGGCCGGCGGGCTCCCGGGCGTCACCCTCCCCTGCCTGGGCAGCGGGCCCGCGGTGCGGCTGTCGGACCTGCGCGGCACCCCCACCGTGCTCAACGTGTGGGGCCAGTGGTGCGGCCCGTGCCGCGAGGAGGCGCCGCACTTCCAGGCGCTGCACGCCGCGGCCGGGGACAAGGTCCGGGTGCTCGGCGTCGACTTCGACGACGACCCCACCGCCGCGCTGCGGTTCGCCGCCTCGCTGGGCCTGACCTACCCGAGCCTGATGGACCAGGACGGCACACTCAAGGTGCCCTTCCGGATCCTCGGCGCGCGCGGCCTGCCGCTCACCTACTTCGTCGACGCCCAGGGCAAGGTCGTCGGGCAGAAGGTCGGCCCGGTCAAGGACGAGGCCGAGCTGCGCGCGCTGGTGCAGCGCTACCTGGGGGTGAGCCTGTGAGCGGGCAGCCGATGCTGGCGCGCGCCGAGCTGCCCGGCTGGCTGCACCCGGTCGCCGACGTCGCCGCCAGCGTGCGGCCCGAGCAGCTCAGCCGCTTCCTGCCGCCCGAGGAGGGCGGCCGCGACAGCGCGGTGCTCATGCTGTTCGGGGAGGGCGAGCACCGCGGCGAGCTGCAGCCGGACCTGCTGCTCATCGAGCGCGCGCACGACCTGCGCAGCCACGCCGGCCAGCCCGCTTTCCCCGGCGGTGCGCTGGACCCCGACGACGACGGCCCGGTGGCCGCGGCGCTGCGCGAGGCCGTCGAGGAGACCGGGCTGGACCCGGCCGGCGTCGCGCCGTTCGCCACCCTGCCGGCGCTGTTCCTGCCGCCGAGCGGCTTCGTGGTCACCCCGGTGCTGGGCTGGTGGCGCGAGCCGTCGCCGGTGGCCGTCGTCGACACCGGCGAGGTGGCCTCGGTGCACCGCGTGCCGGTGGCCGACCTGGTCGACCCCGCCAACCGGGTGCGGGTGCGCCACCCCTCCGGCTACGTCGGGCCCGGCTTCACCGTGAGCGGCCTGCTGGTGTGGGGCTTCACCGCCGGCCTGATCGACCGCGTGTTCCGGCTGGCCGGCTGGGAGCGCCCGTGGGACACCGAGCGGTGGGCGGACCTGCCCAACGTCGTCGACCGGCCGGCCGCCTCGTGATCGCCGGCCTGAGCGGGCTGGACCTGCTGCTGGTGCTGGTGTGCGCGGCCTTCGCGGTCTCCGGGTTCCGCCAGGGGTTCCTGGTCGGGCTGCTGTCCTTCGCCGGCTTCCTCGGCGGCGGCATCGTCGGCATGCTCGTGGCGCCGCACCTGGTGCAGCGGTTCGACCCGGGCCTGACCCAGGTCGTCGTCGCGGTCGCGGTGGTGGTGGGCCTGGCCACGGTGGGGCAGGTGCTGCTGGCCATGCTGGCCGGCTCGCTGCGCTCCGCGCTGCGCTGGCGTCCGGCGCGGATGGTCGACTCGGTGGCCGGCGCCGCGCTCAGCGTGGTCTCGGTGCTGCTGGTCGCCTGGTTCGTCGCCTCGGCGCTGCGGCAGGCACCGGTCCCGGCCATCTCCGCGCAGGTGCGCGAGTCGCGGATCCTCGCGCAGGTCGACCAGGTCATGCCCGAGGACGCACGCACCCTGTTCGGCTCGTTCAAGACCGTGCTCGGCGACAGCGGCTTCCCGCAGGTCTTCGGCGGCCTGGCGCCCGAGCGGATCGCGCCGGTGGCCCCGCCGGACAGCGCGGTGGCCAAGACCGCGCCCATCGCGCGGGCCGGCAAGAGCGTGGTGAAGATCGTCGGCGATGCCCGCTCCTGCTCGCGGACGATCGAGGGCAGCGGCTTCGTCTTCGCCCCGCAGCACGTCATGACCAACGCCCACGTCGTCGCCGGGGTGCGCCGCCCCAGCGTGCAGGTCGGCGGCGTGGGGCCGGCCTACGACGCGCGGGTGGTCGCCTACGACCCCCTCCGCGACCTCGCCGTCCTCTACGTCCCGGACCTGAAGGCGGCCCCGCTGGCGTTCCAGCCGGGCGCCTCCCGCGGCGACCAGGGCGTCGTCGCCGGCTTCCCGCGCGGTGGCCCCTACCGCCTCGACGCCGCCCGCGTCCGCGAGCAGATCAAGGCCCGCGGCCCGGACATCTACAACTCCACCCAGGTCACCCGCGAGGTCCTCTCGCTCTACGCCACCATCCAGCCGGGCAACTCCGGCGGACCGCTGCTCTCGCCCAAGGGCGAGGTCTACGGCGTCGTCTTCGCCAAGAGCCTCGACGACCCGGACACCGGCTACGCCCTCACCGTCTCCGAGGCCCGTGCCGTCGCACAGCAGGCGGCGTCGGCGACCGCGCGGGTGGACACGCAGGGGTGTGCGGCGTAGGGGCGGGCCCGGGTCGGAACGATCACGGTCCCGTGATCCTTACTCGCCCACCGAGGCAAATTCGTCTGGGTCGGCGAGCTCTTGCCTCGGTCGGGCCCCGTCCGGGACCGCCGGCCGGCCGCCGAACGCGCTCCGCTCGGGACTCCCGCCGTCACCAGCGCCTTTCCCCACCGACGGGCAGTGAGCCGCCGACGCGACGGGCCAAGAGCGGCCCGGCCGCTACCCCCCGTCCTCCCCCAACCACCGCAGCAGCTGCTCGCTCACCGCGGCCGGGTCCTCCTCGTGCGGGAAGTGGCCGACGCCGGGGAGCAGCCGCCAACGGTAGGGGCCGTCGACGTAGTGGCTCGAGCCCTGGGCCGAGCCGGGCAGCAGGGCGCGGTCCAGCGTGCCGTGCAGCTGCAGGACAGGCACCGTGATCGGGGTCTTCATGGCCCGGTGGTAGCGGATGCCGTCGCCGCGGGGCACCGAGCGGACCGCCCAGCGCCAGCCCTCCATCGAGCAGTGCGCGGTGCCGGGCACCTGGATGGAGGTGCGGTAGTGCCGCGCGGACTCCGGGTCCGGCCAGCGGGTCGCCGACCAGGCGCGCAGCATCCGCTCGACCAGCGCGCCGTCGTCGTCGACCAGCTGGCGCTCGGGAAGCATCGGGCGCTGGAAGCCGAGGATGTGCCGGCTGGCCAGCAGCTGGGTGCGCGAGGTGAGCAGCGCGGTGCGCATCCGGCGCGGGTGGGGCGACGAGATCACGCAGACGCGACGGACCACGCCCGGCTGCAGCGCGGCCAGGGTCCAGGCGACGGCCCCGCCCCAGTCGTGCCCGACGACGGCGGCGTCGCGGGCGCCGAGGCTGCGGACCACCCCGGCGACGTCGCCGGCCAGCGTGGGCAGGTCGTAGCCGCGGGGCGGTTTGTCGCTGGCGCCGTAGCCGCGCAGGTCCATGGCGGCGGCGCGGTAGCCCGCCTCGGCCAGCGCCACCAGCTGGTGACGCCAGGCCCACCAGTCGCCGGGGAAGCCGTGCAGCAGGACCACCAGCGGCCCCTCGCCCAGCTCGGCCACGTGGAAGCGGGCCCCGTTGGCCGCCACCATCCGGTGGTCCCACGGCCCCGGCTCGAGCACGGCGGAGGCATCGACGGGCACGGCGGGCATGCCGCGACCTTCTCACGCGGGGCGAGCCGCCCCGCCGCACCGACCTACGTCCGGCGCTCCAGCACCGTCACTTCTGGCGCTTCAGCACCGCGATGGTCCGCTTCGTCGTCGCGATGGTCTGCTCCGGCGGGCTGACCTTCTTCACCGAGCGCAGCCCGATCATGGCGAGCAGGCCGGCCAGCAGCAGGTAGGCGCCGCCGACGATGAGGAACGCCCAGCCGGGGGCGAGCCCGAGGGCGCTGATGCCGTAGGCGAGCGCGATCGTCAGCACGATCGAGGCCAGCAGGGCGAGGTAGCCGGCCGCGCCGAACATGCCGCCGCCCACGCCGGCGCGCTTGACGTCGTCGCGCAGCTCGGCCTTGGCCAGCTCGATCTCGGAGCGGACCAGGGTGGACAGGTCGCGGCTGAGGCTGGTGACCAGCTGCCCGATGCTCGGCTCGGCCCCGAAGGCGGTGGGCCCGGTGGCCAGCGGGCGTCCGGTGGACCCGCTGGGGATGGGCTGCGCGGTGGTCGTTGACGGCGTGGGCGCGGCGTGCGACATGCGCGGGTCCTCCAGCTGCTGGCTCGGTGCGGACCGTGCAGGGCGGTCCACCGGTCGGTCGTGCTGCTCCTACAGGCGGTCGGTCTCCCGGCCGCCCTGATCGCCAGTCTGCCCGTCCGTGGCCCGCTGGTACACGTCGGGTACGCCGTCGGCATCGACGTCGGCGTCCTCGACCGCCGCGAGGTCCCGGTAGCGCCGGTTGCGTCCGCGCAGCAGCGCGGTGGCCAGGACGGCCGCCAGCACCGAGCCGACGAGGATGGCCGCTTTGACGTGCTCGGCGCGGTCCGGCTGGTCGACGAAGGCGAGCTCGGCGATGAGCAGGGACACCGTGAACCCGATGCCGGACAGCACGGCGACGCCGAACAGGTCGCTCCAGGACAGGGCGGGGTCCAGCTCGGCCCGGGTGAACCGGGCGGTCAGCCAGGTGCCGCCGAACACGCCCACCGCCTTGCCGACGACGAGCCCCGCCACCACCCCGAGAGCCGCCAGGTCGCCGGCCGCGGAGCCGAACGCGTCGGCGGAAAGCGCCACCCCGGCGGACAGCAGCGCGAACAGCGGCACGCACAGGCCGGCGCTCAGGGGACGCAGCCGGTGCTCGAGCCGCTCGGCCGGCGACTCGTGCTCGCCCGGGTCGTGCCGCACCCGGGTGAGCAGGCCCAGCCCGACCCCGGCCACCGTGGCGTGGATGCCGCTGGCGTGCACCAGCGCCCACACGGCCACGCCGAGCGGGACGTACACCCACCAGGCGGTCACCCGGCGGCGCTGGGCCAGCGCGTAGCCGGCGAGCAGCACGAGGGCCGCCAGCAGCGGCAGCACGGACAGCGAGCTGGTGAAGAACAGCGCGATGATGAGGATCGCCCCGAGGTCGTCGACGACGGCCAGGGTGAGCAGGAACGCGCGCAGCGGCGTCGGCAGCGACGGCGCGGCGACGGCGAGCACGGCCAGCGCGAAGGCGATGTCGGTGGCGGTGGGCACCGCCCAGCCCGCGCCGGTGTCGTCGGCTCCGCGGGTGACGGCCAGGTAGACCAGGGCCGGCGCGATCATGCCGCCCAGCGCGCCGACCACCGGCAGCACCGCCTGGGCTGGGTTGCGCAGCTGGCCGACCACCAGCTCGCGCTTGAGCTCCAGCCCGGCTACCAGGAAGAACACGGCGAGCAGCCCGTCGGCGGCCCAGGCGGCCAGGTCCAGATCCAGGTGCAGCGCGTGCGGCCCGACGACGGTGGTGCGGACGTCCTCGTAGGAGCCTCCGGCGAGGTTGGCCCACAGCAGGGCGAGCACCGTGGCGCCGAGCAGCAGCGCGCCGCCGACCGTCTCGTCGCGCAGCGCGGACAGCACGAAGGTGCGTTCGGTGAGCGGCAGCCGCTCGAGGAACCGGGGTCGGACGGCCATGCGGGTCTCCTCCTCGGCCGGGTGACGGGCTGATCGGTCTCCTACGGCCGATCGTGGCCCTGGGACGTCAGGCGAGCACGCTGTAGCGCAGCCACAGGTAGGGCCAGCACAGGGCGACCGTCACGCCCGCCACCACGAGGCCGTAGCGGGTGAACTTCCAGAAGCTGATCGGGTGGCCGTAGCGGGCGGCGATCCCGAGCACCACGACGTTGGCGCTGGCGCCCACCGCGGTGGCGTTGCCGCCCAGGTCCGCGCCCAAGGCGAGCGACCACCACAGCGACTGCGCGGCGTGCGGGTCGGGCACGGCGTTCGCGACGTCCTGCACCAGCGGCGCCATCGTGGCGACGTAGGGGATGTTGTCCACGACGGCCGAGAGCACCGCCGAGCCGAACAGCAGCACCGTGGAGGCGAGCAGCACGTTGCTGCCGAACAGGTCCACCGCCGCCCGGCCGAGGCTGTCGATCACGCCGACGTGCACCAGTGCGCCCACCATGACGAACAGCCCCATGAAGAAGACGAGCGTGCCCCACTCGACGTCCTCGAGGTACTGCGCCGGCTCGGTGCGCGAGACCAGCACGATGACGCCGGCACCCAGCAGGGCGACCACGCTCGGGTCGGTGCCCAGCACGCCGTGCAGGACGAAGCCGAGGATGACCAGCCCGAGCACGACCAGGCTGCGGATGAGCAGCCCCCGGTCGCGGACCGCCTCGCGCTCGTCCAGCGCCATCACCTCGGCCACCCGCTCGGGGTTCACCTGGAAGGCGTCCCGGAACAGCCAGCGGCAGAGCCCGACGAACACCACGAGCAGCAGCAGCACGATCGGACCGACGTTGAGCAGGAAGTCGTTGAAGGTGAGCCCGGCGCGGCTGCCGATGATGATGTTGGGCGGGTCGCCGATGAGGGTGGCGGTGCCGCCGATGTTGGAGGCCATCACCTCGGCCAGCAGGAACGGCACCGGCGGCACGCCGAGCCGGTCGCACACCAGCAGGGTGACCGGTGCGACCAGCAGCACCGTGGTCACGTTGTCCAGGAACGCCGAGGCCACCGCGGTGATGACGACGAGCAGCGCCATCACCGCGAACGGCCGCCCGCGGGCGCGCTTGGCCGCCCAGATGGCGAGGTAGTCGAACAGCCCGGTCTGCTTGACGACGCTGACGATGATCATCATGCCGAGCAGCAGGAAGATGACGTTCCAGTCGACCCCGGTGTCGTGGTCGAAGAACGCGCTGTCGGCGGTGACCAGCCCGGCGGCCGCGAGCACGCCGGCGCCGCCGAGGGCGGCGGCGGTGCGCGGCACCTTCTCGCTGGCCCGCAGCAGATAGGCGACCACGAAGACGACGACCGCGGTCGTCGTCGCGGCGGCACCGGTCACGGCCGGTCCTGCCCGGCCGGAGCCTCGGGCAGCAGGACGCCGAGCACCGCCGACGTCGTCACCACGCCCAGGTAGCGCCCGCCCTGCGCGCGGTCCACGACCGCGACGACGGGGGTGTGCATGCGGGCCATCAGCGCGGCGACCTCGAGGGCGCTGGCCTCGGTGTCGACCTGCTCGAGGTCGCGCAGCTCGGCCCCGGGCAGCAGCTCGCGCAGGGTCTTGCCGGCCAGCCGCCCGCAGAGCTCGCGGGCGGCGTCGTCGCCGGTCACGCGCGCCAGCGCCGGGTCGTCCTTCACCCAGCCGGGCAGCGCGAGCGCCAGCACCTGCGAGCCGGGCAGGATCGCCACCGGGTGCTCGCCGTCGTCGAGGACCACCAGCCCGGGCAGCGTGCGCGCGGCCAGCAGGCGTGCGGCGTCGAGGACGTCGTCGTCGAACCGGACGGTGGGGAGGGGCCGGGCGAGATCTCTCGCGCGCACGGGAGGCTCCTGGGGCAGGTTGACGGCGTGACGCACGTGACGTGCGTGCCGACCAGGCTTTCCGGCTCTCCTGCGGTGAGCCTATCGTCCCGGGGCTGGATCGTGAGGCGCGCCTGGGGAGGGTGCAGGAGGTCTCAGGATCCGGGACTGCGGAGCTGGGGCGGCAGATCTGGCGGTGGCGGAAGCTCTTGGGGTGAAAGGCGGCTGTTGACGGCGGCAGCCGGGCCCGACGCGCTTCGGGCGGCCGGCCGCCGGTCGCGCGCGCAGACTGTGACAGTAGTGCCAGCTTTTGTCCGAATTGCCGTCAATAACGTCGCACTGTGGCGCTCCCGGTGCTCGAGTGGAGGGCTGTTGGGCGACACGCCGGCGTGTCGCGCACCAAGCTTCCACTCGAGCCGTGACCAGCGCGCAGCCGGCCGCGTAAGCCGCCCCGCGCCCTGCTGCCGCCGTCACCAGCGCCTTTGACTCGAAGAAGGACCGCAGCCGCCCCCGGAGAGCGAGCCCCACGGCTGTCTCGCGACCGAACCCCCCTACGCCGACCGCCGCGCGTCCAGCCTCCGCAGCTGCGCGTCGAGGAACGGCCGCGCCCGGCGCTGGCCGCCGCGTTCGCCGATCGCCGCCTCCAGCGCGCGCAGCACCCGGACCAGCCGGTCCCGGTCGACCGGCCAGCCGCGGCGCTCGCACTCGGCGGCCCAGTCGGCGGCGCCGAGGTGGCCGCGCTGGGCGTTGCAGCGGCGGCAGGCGGCGACCTCGTTCTCCAGCCAGGACGGGCCGCCCTTGAGCCGGGGCACGACGTGCTCGGTGGTGGGTGGCACGAGCGGGGAGAAGCGGCGCCCGCACCAGACGCAGGTGGCGCCGTCGCGCTCGAGCACCTGGCTCAGGCGCTCCGCACGGCCGGGCTGCGCCGGACGGGCGCGCTCGTCGCCGCCTGCGTTCACGTCGCGCCGTCGCCCGTGGTGAGCGGAGCATCCATGCGGTCCACTGTGCCCGCCCTCCGTGAGCGCGCACCCCGTGGGCGCACCACTACCGCTCATCGGTCGTCGCAGTCCGCTCGCCGCGCCGCCCGATCCGTCTGTCGCAGAGTGCTCTCGACCCTCCTGCCCAGTGACGCAGGCCACACCTACGGTCCGGACATGACCCGAGGGGCGCATCGTCGCGCCCCCGTCCTCCGTCGGGTCCCGTGCAGAGAGGATCGGCTGTGGCTGCCGTCGACACCCCACGCCAGACAACCCCCGCCCCCGCGGCCACCCCGGCCAGCAACTTCGCCGACCCCGGCCCGCTCGGCCTGGCTGCCTTCGCGCTGACCACGTTCTTCCTCAGCTCGGTGAACGCCGGGCTGATCCCCAAGACCGTCGAGGGCGCCGTCCTCGGCCTCGCGCTGTTCTACGGCGGCATCGCCCAGCTGCTCGCCGGCATGTGGGAGTTCGCCAAGTCCAACACCTTCGGCGCGCTCGCCTTCACCTCCTACGGCGCGTTCTGGCTGTCCTTCTGGTACCTGGTCGCGCACACGGATCTGTCCGCCGCCGGGGCGGACGCCAGCAAGGGCGTCGGCACGTTCCTGCTCGCATGGACGATCTTCACGGCCTACATGACGATCGCCTCCAGCAAGGTGAGCGGTGTCGTCTTCGCCGTGTTCGTGGCCCTGCTCGTCACCTTCGTGCTGCTCACCTGGGGTGAGTACAGCGGCACCGCCGGCATCACGAAGACCGGCGGTTGGATCGGCCTGCTCACCGCCGTCCTCGCCTGGTACGGCTCGTTCGCCGGCGTCGCGAACTCGACGTTCAAGCGGCCTGCCTTCCCGACCTTCCCGCGGTAGGCGGTCCCCTCCCGGGACCGACCCGCGGCTACCGCGGGGGGGGGGGGGGGGGGCGGGGGCGGCGGCCGCGGCGGGGGGGACGGCCCCCGCGGGCCCCCCGGGGACAGGGACCACAAACACGACCGGCCAAACACCCCCCACCACACCCCCCCCCCCCACACCCCACCCACCCACCCACCCCCCAGCCAGCCACGCGGCCCGC
>JBQCHF010000204.1:0-18826 GCA_051954955.1 Motilibacteraceae bacterium | reverse complement strand
CAGCGTCAACGCTGCGCGGCCGTCGTCATGTGCGGCCTTCTGCAGCAGGCCGGCGTCGACGGCGCGGCGCGCTGCGGCCAGGCCTACCGGGTGCAGCAGGTCCAGCGGCAGGCCCTCGGCCAGGCGCAGACGCAGCAGGATCTCCTCCACCCGCCGGTCCTCGGCGCCGAGCAGCTCGCGCGCGTACGCCGGGCTCTCCCCCGCGGCGATGCGCGCCGCGTAGGCGGCCGGGTGCTTGACGTTCCACCAGCGCACCCCGCCCACATGGCTGTGCGCGCCGGGGCCGGCGCCCCACCACGAGTCCCCACGCCAGTAGGCCAGGTTGTGCCGGCACTCCTGGTCCGGGCCGGTCGCCCAGTTGCTCACCTCGTACCAGCCCAGCCCGGCCGCGGACAGCGTCGCCTCGGCCTGCAGGTACTTGTCGGCCAGGTCGTCGTCGTCCGGCGCCGGCAGCTCGCCGCGGCGCACCCGCGCGGCCAGCCGGGTCCCCTCCTCCACGATGAGGGCGTAGGCCGAGACGTGGTCGGGGGACGCCTCGACGACGGCGTCCAGGCTGGCCTGCCAGTCCGCGGCCGACTCCCCCGGCGTGCCGTAGATGAGATCCAGGCTGACGCTGTCGAACCCCGCCTCGCGGGCCCAGCCGACCACCTGCGCGGCCCGCTCGGGGTCGTGGGTGCGGTCCAGGGTGCGGAGCACGTGCGGCACCACCGACTGCACCCCGAACGAGACCCGGGTGAAGCCGGCCTCGCGCAGCCGGGCCAGCGCGGCGACGTCGACGCTGTCCGGGTTGGCCTCGGTGGTCACCTCGGCGCCGGGCGCCAGCCCCAGTTCGGCGCGGACCGCGGCGAGCACCCGACCGAGGTCGGCCGGGTCCAGCAGCGTGGGCGTTCCCCCGCCGAAGAAGACCGTCGAGACCGGCACGTCGAGACCGCCGAGCACCTTCCGAGCGAGGCGGATCTCCTCGACGACCGCCCCGGCGTAGGTGTCCCGGCTCGCCCCCGGCGCCCCTCCGGCGCCGAGCTCCGACGCGGTGTAGGTGTTGAAGTCGCAGTAGCCGCAGCGGACCGCGCAGAACGGCACGTGGACGTAGACCGACAGCGGGCGCGCGGCGGCCGCGGCGAGGGCCGAGGCGGGCAGCGAGCCGTCGGACGGCGAAGGCTCGCCGTCAGGAAGCGTGGAGGGCACGTGCGGCAGAACCCCTCAGACCGACGCGACCGAGCCGGCGTAGAGGCCGTCGAGCAGCTCGCGGTACTCGTCCTCCACCACGCGGCGCTTCACCTTGAGGCTGGGGGTGAGCTCGCCGTGCTCGACGTCGAGGTCCCGCGGCAGGAGCGCGAACTTCTTCACCGTCTCCCACCGGGCCAGGCCCGCGTTCAGCTCGTCGACATAGCCGGCCATCAGCTCCTGAACCGCCGGGTGCTGGGTCACCTCGGCGTAGGACAGCCCGGTCAGGCCGTGCTGCTCGAGCCAGGGCCGGATCTCCTCCTCGTCCACGGTGATGAGCGCCGAGCAGAAGTTGCGGCCGTCGCCGTGCACGACGATCTGGCTGGCGTAGGGGCAGATCGCCTTGAACTGGATCTCCAGCGCCTGCGGGGCCACGTACTTGCCGCCGGAGGTCTTGATGAGGTCCTTCTTGCGGTCGGTGATGCGCAGGAAGCCGTCCTCGAGCTCGCCGATGTCGCCGGTGTGCAGCCAGCCGTCCTCGGTGAGGGTCTCGGCGGACTCCTGCGGCAGGTTCTGGTAGCCGCGCATCACTTCCGGGCCCCGCACCAGGATCTCGCCGTCGTCTGCGATGCGGACCTCGGTGCCTGGGAAGGCCGGCCCGACGGTGCCGAAGCGGTAGGCGGTGGGCCGGTTGACGAAGCCCGACGCGCTGGTCTCGGTGAGCCCGTAGCCCTCGAGCACCAGGACGTCCATGGCGTGGAAGAACTCCGCGATCTCCTTGGACAGCGCCGCGCTGCCGGAGACGAAGAACCGAATCCGGCCGCCGAAGCGATCGCGCACCTTGGCGAACACCAGCCGGTCGGCCAGCGCGTTCTCCAGCCGCAGCAGTCCGCCGGGCTCGCCGCCGCCCTGACGGACGGCGCTGGCCCGACGGCCCACGCCCATCGCCCACTGGAAGATGCGCAGCTTGACCCCGCCCTCCTCCTTGACCTGGCACACGACCCGGTTGTGCACCTTCTCGAAGATGCGCGGCGCGGCGGCCATGAAGGTGGGCTTGACCACGGCGAGATTGTCGACCAGCCGCGGGATGCTGCCGTCGACAGCGGTGACGAAACCGATGCCGATGTGGGCGCTGGTGAGCACCTTGCCGAACGCGTGCGCCAGCGGCAGCCACAGGTACTGCACGTCGTCGGCGGAGAGGATCTCCAGCCCCTCCACGGCCGCGGCGGTGTAGGTCCAGCAGTCGTGCACCAGCTGGACGCCCTTGGGCCGGCCGGTGGTGCCGGAGGTGTAGATGAGGGTGGCGAGGTCCTCCGGTCCGAGCTCGGCGGCGGCCTTCTCGACCACGGCCGGCTCGGCCGCGAGCACGCCGGCCCCCAGCTCGGCCAGCTCGTCCAGCCGCATCACCCAGTCGCCGTCCCCCGGCGGCACGTCACCGTCGACGAGGACGACCTTCTCCACCCCGGGCAGCTCGCCGCGGTGCGCCTTGATCTTGCCCAGCTGCTCGACGTCCTCGACCACGACCACCCGCGTCTGGGCGTCGGCCAGGATGAAGGCGACGTCGGGGGCGGGCGTGGACGGGTAGACCGTGGTGGTGACCCCGCCGGCCGACATGATCGCGGTGTCGACCAGGATCCACTCCACCCGGGTGGTGCTGACGATCCCCACCCGGTCCCCGCGCCGGACGCCCAGCGACAGCAGCCCGGCCGCCATCCGCTCCACCCGCTCGCCGGCCTGGCCCCAGGTGAGCGAGGCCCACCCGGTGCCCTGTGGGAAGCGATAGGCCTCGCGCTCGGGGGTGGCGGCCACCCGGTCGCGCCACATGCGCACCACGGACGGTGCCCGCTGCGGCAGCGATTCGTGCAGGGCGGCGACGGAGTTCGCGGTCACGCCGTCCATCGTGGCACCGCCGGAGAGCAGTTCGACAGGACCTCGGTCCGTCCTTGCGCCCGTGCACACGTGCACGTGGCGAGGATCACGCGCTCGGTGCCTGCGCGACCGCGCTGCGCACCAGGGCGCCGCTGGGCGCTGTGCCCAGTGCCCAGCGGGTGGCCGGCACCATCGTGAGCCCGGCCACGGTGAAGACCGCGCCCAGCACCAGCCAGCCGGGGGCGCCCCCGCCGACGACGAGGGCCGTGAGCACCGCCGGCGCCAGCATCGACGAGGCGGCGAAGCCGGTGCTGTAGAGGCCCTGGTACTGCCCCTGCGCCTTCTGCGGCGCCAGCCCGAAGCCGATCGCCCAGCTGCCCGCGGCCTGCAGCAGCTCACCGGCCACCTGGGCCAGCGCACCGGCCACCAGGACCAGCGCGGCCAGCAGCGGGCCGCCGTGGGCTGAGGCGGCGTAGACCACGCAGGCCAGCGCCAGCACCAACCCCGCCCGCCAGCTGGCGGTGGCGCCCTGCTGCACCGTGGCCACGTTGCGGCTCACCCGCACCTGCAGCAGCACCACGGTGACCGTGTTGGCCAGCAGCAGCAGCCCGATCACCCACTTGGGCGCGTGGGTGCGCTCGACGACCCACAGCGGCAGCGCGACGTCGACCAGGCCGTAGTGCAGCGCCATGACCGCGTTGAGCGCGGTGACGACCAGGAACGGCCGGTCGCGCAGGGCGACCAGCCGCGGCCCCTCGCCAGAGTGCGGGGAGGGCGGCACGTGCGGCAGCCGCCGGGCCACCAGCGCGGCCCCGACGTAGGTGGCGGCGTCCACAGCGACAGCGCCGCGGTAGACCGCCGGCCGGTCGATCGCCAGGGTGAGCGCGCCGACCAGCCCGCCCACGGTGATGCCGACGTTGGTGACCGCCCGCAGGTAGGCGCGCAGGCGCACCCGGTCCCGGGCTCGCCCACGGTGGCGATGAGCGCACCCCGCGCGGCGCCGCTGGAGCGGTCCAGCAGCGTCACCAGCAGGGCCACCGCCACGAAACCGGCGAACCCGGAGACGAACAGGTAGCCCAGCGCCGCGACGCCGAGCAGGACCGTGAGCACCACGAGCATCTCGCGCGGGCCGCGCACGTCGGCCAGGTGCCCCATCGGCACGCCGACGCCGAGCCCTACGGCGGCGGCGATGGTGAGCCCCAGCCCGACCTGCACCGCGGGCAGGCCCACCACCTGGGTGAAGTAGATGGCGCTGACGGCGTAGAACATGCCGTTGCCGGTGGTGTTGATCAGCGTGGCGAGCGCGAGCGTCCGCCCGGCCCCCTCGAGCGGCAGGGCGCGGGCGAGCAGCTTCATGGCTGAACCCTAGCTGCGATGTCGACCGACTTTTCCTTGCCCTGCTTGCGGCTTGGCGCTCATCCTTGCACCGTCCGATGGCGCGACGATATTTCCTACGGAGTGTAGGAGTCAGGCCCCGGCGGCCACCTCTGCGGGCGCCTCTGCGGGGCCGGACTGCGCCGGCACCCGCGCCGCGGCGCGCGAGAGGGCCCGCTGCAGCGGCAGCGCCAGGCCGTCGACCGCCGCGAGCGAGGCCAGCCGGGCGCGGGCGGCCTCGTCGGCCTCGCGGGGCAGGAACACCTCGCCCAGGGTGACGCCGTGCGCGGGCACGTGGACGACCTCGACCATGTCGCCGGCGCGCACCGCGCCCTCCTCCAGTACCGCGCAGTAGGCGCCGGGCGCGCCGTGCTCGGTGAAGCGGCGGACCCACGCGCGCTCGTCGAGGTGGCGCTGGAACGTGGCGCACGGGATGCGCGGCTGGCGGACCTCCAGCAGCGGGCCGTCCGGGCCGCCGACCCGCCACCGCTCCCCCACCACCGCGCCGGTGACGTCGAGCCCCTCGGTGGTGAGGTTCTCCCCGAACGCGCCCGGCGTGAGCTCCCGGCCGAGCATGCCGGCCCACCAGCGCAGGTCCTCCACGGCGTAGACGTAGACGGCCTTGTCCGGCCCGCCGTGGTGCACGGTGTCCAGCACCGCGTCCCCCTCGACACCGAGCCGCTCGAGCCGCACCGGGCCCTCGACGGGCCGCTTGTCGATGCCGGTCACGTCGTCGGGGCCGTCGGGCTTCACCGAGAAGCAGCGGCTCACGGCGAGCAGGGCAGCGGATGTGCCGAGGGGGTTCACCGGAGCACCTTCTCGTATCGCAGCGCCGGGGCGCCATCGGGTTCGACCAGGTCGCCCACACGGACGAAGCCGTTGCGGGACAGCACCTTCTGCGAAGCGACGTTGCCGGTGGCGGTGATCGCGACCACGCGCGAGACACCGAGCTCGCGGGCGGCGAGGTCGAGCACGATGCCGACCGCGGCGGTGCCGAGGCCGCGTCCGGTGGCTCCCTCGGCCACCTGGTAGCCCAGGGTGGCCACCAGCTCCTGCCCGGCGCGGGTGACGTCGGTGAGGTCGACCCGGGCCACCAGCACGGCGTCCTCACGGACCACGAAGTAGTGCGCGGTGCCCGCTGCCTGCTCGATCAGCGCACCGTGCAGCGCCTCGTCCACCCCGCGCAGGGCGGCGACGCGACCGGCCAGACCGGCCGCCAGCAGGTCGGCCGCGTCGGCCACCGAGAGCCGCGCGACCGACAGCACTACTTCTTTCCCTTGTCCTGACCGGGCTCGGCGGTGGAGAGGGCGGCGATGAAGGCCTCCTGCGGGACCTCCACCCGGCCGACCATCTTCATCCGCTTCTTGCCCTCCTTCTGCTTCTCCAGCAGCTTGCGCTTGCGGGTGATGTCGCCGCCGTAGCACTTGGCCAGGACGTCCTTGCGGATGGCGCGGATGTTCTCGCGGGCGATGACCCGGCTGCCGATGGCGGCCTGGATCGGCACCTCGAACTGCTGGCGCGGGATGAGCTCGCGCAGCTTGGCGGTCATCGTGGTGCCGTAGCCGTAGGCCTTGTCCCGGTGCACGATCGCGCTGAAGGCGTCGACCGTCTCGCCCTGCAGCAGGATGTCGACCTTCACCAGGTTGGACTCCTGCTCCCCGGTGGGCTCGTAGTCGAGCGAGGCGTAGCCGCGGGTGCGCGACTTGAGGGCGTCGAAGAAGTCGAAGACGATCTCGGCCAGCGGCAGCGTGTAGCGCAGCTCGACGCGGTCCTCGGACAGGTAGTCCATGCCCAGCAGAGTGCCGCGCCGGGTCTGGCAGAGATCCATGATCGCGCCGACGTAGTCGCTCGGCGCGAGGATGGTGGAGCGCACCATCGGCTCGAAGACCTTGTCGATCTTCCCGGCCGGGAACTCGCTCGGGTTGGTGACGACGTGCTCCTTGCCGTCCTCCATCACCACCCGGTAGACGACGTTGGGCGCGGTGGAGATGAGGTCGAGCCCGAACTCGCGCTCGAGCCGCTCGCGCACGATCTCGAGGTGCAGCAGGCCGAGGAAGCCGCAGCGGAACCCGAAACCGAGCGCAGCCGACGTCTCCGGCTCGTAGGCCAGCGCGGCGTCGTTGAGCTGGAGCTTGTCCAGCGCCTCGCGCAGGTCCGGGTAGTCGTCGCCGTCGATGGGGTAGAGCCCGGAGAACACCATCGGCTTGGGGTCCTTGTAGCCCCCCAGCGCGTCGCCGGCCGGCTTGGCCGCGTTGGTGACGGTGTCGCCGACCTTGGACTGGCGCACGTCCTTCACACCGGTGATGAGGTAGCCCACCTCGCCGACGCCGAGGCCGTCCGACGGCTTGGGCTCGGGGCTGATGACCCCGATCTCGAGCAGCTCGTGCTGCGCCTTGGTCGACATCATCGCGATCCGCTCGCGCTTGGACAGGTGCCCGTCGATGACCCGGACGTAGGTGACCACGCCGCGGTAGGCGTCGTAGACCGAGTCGAAGATCATGGCGCGGGCGGGGGCGTCGGCCTTGCCTACCGGGGCGGGCACCAGGCGGACGATCTCGTCCAGCAGCGCCGGGACGCCGTCGCCGGTCTTGGCGCTGACCTTGAGCACGTCGTCGGGGTCGCAGCCGATGATGTGCGCCAGCTCCGCGGCGTACTTCTCCGGCTGCGCGGCCGGCAGGTCGATCTTGTTGAGCACCGGGATGATCTGGAGGTCGTTCTCCAGCGCGAGATAGAGGTTGGCCAACGTCTGCGCCTCGATGCCCTGGGCGGCGTCGACCAGCAGGATGGTGCCCTCGCAGGCGGCGAGCGACCGGGAGACCTCGTAGGTGAAGTCGACGTGGCCGGGCGTGTCGATCATGTTGAGGACGTAGGTCTGGCCGTCCGAGGAGGTCCAGGGCAGGCGCACCGCCTGGCTCTTGATGGTGATGCCGCGCTCGCGCTCGATGTCCATCCGGTCCAGGTACTGCGCGCGCATCGCCCGCTCGTCGACGACGCCGGTGAGCTGGAGCATCCGGTCGGCGAGCGTGGACTTGCCGTGGTCGATGTGGGCGATGATGCAGAAGTTCCTGATCAGCGCCGGATCGGTGCGGCTGGGCTCGGGGGCCGAGGCGTTGGCGGGCACGCAGGTCTCTCTGTCGGGCTGGCAGGACGGATGGCTGGGCGAGCCGGCTCGCCGGTGCGAGGGCCCATCATCCCACGCGGGGGTCAGGCTCCCGGTCCACATCGCGCGTGCAGGCAGAAGGCCCCCCGCACGCCCAGGTGGCGTGCGGGGGGCCTTCGTCGTGCTGCCGGACCACCCGCTGCCGGTTACCGCTCGCCCGCCCGGCGCCGGCCGCGGAAGCGGGCCAGACCGCCGGTCAGGAGCGCGAGGAGCCCGAGCCCGGCCGCGCCGGCCAGGTCGTTGCCGCCGGTCCGCGCGAGCGCGGAGGGAAGCACGCTGCCCTGCTCGACCTGCTCGCCGGCCACCTCACCGGCCGGCACCTGCGCGGGCACCTCCGGGACCACCACCTCGCCCGGGACCACCTCGCCGCCGCTGGGCGGGGTGACCGGTGGCGTGACCGGCGGGACCGGAGGCGTCCCCGGGGGCACCGGAGGCGTCACCGGCGGGGTGACCGGGGGCGTGACCGGCGGAACCGGAGGGGTCACCGGGGGCGTGACCGGCGGAACCGGAGGGGTCACCGGGGGCGTGACCGGCGGGGTCACCCCCTCGCACACCCCGGGGCCGGCCGTGACCGAGGCCCCGCCGCTGCCCGCGACCGCGACGGCCGAGGAGCAGCTGTAGGCCGGTCCGGTGTTGCCGCCGACGCCGTTGGCCGACGCGGTGGCTGCCCCGGTGCCGCCGGAGACCGCGGTCTCCCGGTCGCTGGCGGAGGCGGCGCCGCTGGCCCCGCCGGTGGAGGCGCCGGTGACCGCACCGGAGGCTCCGCTGGTGAGGGTCAGGCTGATCCCGCCGGCGAACAGCGAGTCCTCCTCGCAGTCCTTGCCGCCGGTCTTCACCGCACCGCTGTCGCCGGAGATGCCGCTCACGTGCGCCCAGCCGCCGTCGCCGGAGTAGGCCCAGACCGACGAGGCCGCGGTGGCCTTGCCCGAGCCCCCGCTGGCCGCGTGGGCGCCGGTGCCGGTCGTGCTGTTCCCGGAGCGGGCGTTGCTGGTCGAGCCGGCCAGCGCCGTCGCCGAGCCGGGCCCAGCCGACGGGGCGACGTCGAGCGCCCGGCCCAGCAGCACTGCCGGAGCCTCGCCGACCGACGCCGTCGTGCTGCCGGTGCCCGCGCTGCCCGAGCCGGGAGCGGAGAGCGCGGTGCCCGCGCTGCCGCTGATCGACGTCGAGCCGCCGGAGCTGCCGCCGGTGCCCCGCGAGGTCGCCGTGGCCGCACCGGTGGTGCCGGTGCCGGCGGTGGCGACGTCGGTGGCGGTTGCGGCGCCGGAGGCCCCGCCGGTGGCGGTGCCGGTGACCGCGCCGGTGGCGCCGGAGGTGAGGGTGGCCTCCAGGCCGCCCGTCCCGCCTCCACCCAGCGCGTCGCCGGTGCCGAGCCAGCCGGCGCCGACCCAGCCGGAGTCGCCGGAGTCGCCGCAGACCGCGGCGGTGCCGCCGTCGCCGGAGCCGGCCCCGACCTCGAACCCGGCCGTGGCGTTGCCGGACTTCCCGGACTCGGCCGACGCGCCGGTGCTCGTGGTCGAGTCTCCGCTCAGCGCTGCGCTCATCGAGCCGGCCGCGGCCAGCGCGGCGCCGGAGAGCGGGGCTCCCGACGTCGCCGACGCCGTGGCGCTGCTGGTCGAGCCGGCCGCGCCGGTGCTCCCGCCGGTGCCGGTGGCCGTGCCGGTGGCCGCCCCGGTGCCGCCCGAGGTGGCCGTGGCCGAGCCGCTGCCGGTGGCCGCGCCCGATGCCCCGCCGGTGGCGGTGCCGGTGACGGCACCGGTGGCACCGGAGGTGAGAGTGGCCTCGACCCCGCCGGTCCCGCCCTTGGCGTAGGCGTCGCCGGAGTGCGCGCCCCAGAGGCCGACCGAGCCGGAGTCGCCCGAGGCGCCGTCGACCAGGGCCCAGCCGCCGTCGCCGGAGCCGGCCTGGACCAGCCCGCCGGCGGTGGCGTCGCCGGAGTCGCCGGAGTACGCCTCGGCGCCGGTGTCGGTCGTGCTGTCGCCCGAGGCCGCGCCGCTGGCCGAGCCGACCAGCGCCATCGCGTCGCCGGAGCCGGCGCCGCTGCCGCTGGTGGCCGTGCCGCTGGCCGTCGACGCCGAGGTGGCCGCGCCGCTGTTGCCGCCGGTGCTGGTGCCGGTGCCGGTGGCCGCGCCGGTGGCGCCGGTGGTGGCGCTGCCGGTGCCGGTGGCCGTGGCGGCGCCGCTGGCCCCGCCGGTGGCCATGCCGGTGACCGCGCCGGTGGCGCCGGAGGTCCCGTGCAGCTCCACGCCGCCGGTGCCGCCGCCGTCGACCGCGTCGCCGGAGCGGGCGCCCACGATGCGGACGTTCCCGGACCAGCCGGAGCCGCCGAGGACGGCCACTGTGCCGCCGTCGCCGGAGCCGGCCATCGCGACCGGAGCCGCGGTGGCCTCGCCCGAGTCGCCGGACGCGCCGTAGCCCTCGGCCGACGTCCGCGAGTCGCCGCTGGAGGCGCCGGACATCGAGCCCACCATGGCGTGCGCGTCGCCCGAGCCGGAGCCGGCGCCGCTGGTGGCGGTGCCGGTGGCCGTCGACGTCGAGCCGGCCGCGCCGGAGTTCCCGCCGCGGGCGGTGCCGGTGCCCGTGGCCGCGCCGGTGGCGCCGCTGGAGGCGGTGCCGGCCGAGCCCGCCGTGGCGGCGCCGCTGGCCCCGCCGGTGGCCGTGCCGGTGACCGCGCCGGTGGCGCCGGAGGTGCCGGTGATCTCGACCCCGCCGGTGCCCGCGCCGTCGTACGTGTCGCCGGAGCGGGCGTGCTTCACCGAGACGTCGCCGGAGCTGCCGGACATGCCGCCGGCCAGGGCCCAGCCGCCGTCGCCGGAGCCGGCGACCGCCACCGGGGCCGCGGAGGCGTCGCCGGACCAGCCGGAACCGCCCTCCCCGTAGGCCGTGGTCCGACTGTCGCCGCTGACCGCCATCGAACCGGAGCCGACCATGGCGTGCGCGTCGCCGGACACGCCCTGGTTGCCGGTGTCGCCGGTGACGACGGTCTTGGTTTGGCCGCCGCCGGCCGACGAGCCGCCGGTGCCCGAGGTGCCCGTGGTGGGCGCCGAGGACGAGGTGGCGGTGGCCGAGGCGGGCCCGGTGGCGCCGGACGCGCCGCCCGCCCCGCTGGTGGCGGTGCCGGTGGCCGACGACGTCGACGTCGCCGCGCCGGTGCTCCCGCCGGTGGCGGTGCCGCTGCCGGTGGCCGCTCCGGTCGCGCCGGTGGTGGCCGACCCGGTGCCCGACGCGGTGGCCGCGCCGGTGGCCCCGCCGGTGGCGGTCCCGGTGACGGCGCCGGTGGCGCCGGAGGTGCCGGTGATCTCGACGCCGCCGGTGCCGGCGGCCCCGCTGTCGCCGGTGTGCGCGCCCTTGACGGAGACGTCGCCGGAGGAGCCGGAGGCGCCGAGGCTGGCCGCCCAGCCGCCGCTGCCGGAGGCGGCAATCCCACCGCCGTCGCCGCTGCCGGCCATGACGACCGGGGCGGCCTGCGCCGAGCCGGAGTCGCCGGAGACGCCGACGCCGGTGGCGCGGGTGCGGGAGTCGCCGCTCATCGCGGCGCTGCCGGAGACGACGTCGAGGGTGGCGTCGCCGGACATGCCGCCCGCGCCCGAGTCCCCGGAGATCGCGGTGGCCGTGGTGTCCCCACCGCCGCCGGACCCGCCGGTGCCGCTGCCGCCACCGGTCGACCCGCTGCTGGAGCTGGCCGCCGCGGTGGCCGCGCCGGTGGTGCCCGAGGCGCCGCCGGTGCCCGAGGTGACCGTGCCGCCCGCCGTCACGGTGGACCGGGCATCGCCCGTGCGTCCGCCGGTGGCCGTGCCGGTGCCGGTGGCCGCGCCGGTCGCGCCGGTGGTGGCCGAGCCGGAGCCGGACGCCGTGGCCGCGCCGCTCGCCCCGCCGGTGGCCGAGCCGGTCACCGCGCCGGTGGCGCCGGAGGTGCCGGTGATCTCCACGCCGCCGGTCCCGCCGGCGCCGTACGAGTCGCCGCTGGAGGCGTGCTTGACCGAGACGTCGCCGGACGGGCCGGACATGCCGCCGGTGAGCGCCCAGCCGCCGCCTCCCGAACCGGCCGCCACGGTGCCGCCGGCGAGGGCGTCGCCGGAGTCGCCGGAGACGCCGAGGCCCTTGGCCTTGGTGGAGGTGTCGCCGGACTGGGCCATCGAGCCCGCGCCGACGTGCAGGGAGGCGTCGCCGGACATGCCGCCCGCGCCGCTGTCGCCGGAGATCGCGACGGCGCTGGAGTCGCCGCCGTAGCCGGAGCCGCCGGTGCCCGATCCGCCGCCGGTCGCGCCGGAGCTGGACCCGGCGGTCGCGCTGGCCGCCCCGGAGGTGCCCGACGCCCCGCCTGCTCCCGACGCCGCCGAGCCGGTCGCGCCAGCCGTCGACGTCGCCGCACCGCTGGCCCCGCCGGTGGCGGTGCCGGTGCCGGTGGCCGCGCCGGTGGCGCCGCTGGTGGCCGAGGTGACCCCGGCCGCGGTAGCCGCGCCGCTGGCCCCGCCGGTGGCGGTGCCGGTGACGGCGCCGGTCGCGCCGCTGGTCCCGTGCAGCTCGACGCCGCCGGTGCCGCCGGCCCCGGAGTCGCCGGAGCCCGCGCCCTTCACCCGGACCTCGCCGGAGCCGCCGGAGGCGCCGAGCGCCGCCGCCGAGCCGCCGTCGCCGCTGCCGGCGACCGCCACCGGGGCGGCGACCGCCGCGCCCGAGCTGCCGGACTCGCCGCGGCCGCTGGCCTTGGTGGAGGTGTCGCCGGTGCCGGCCAGGGAGCCGGAGCCCACCTGCGCCCACGGGGAGCCGGAGGCGCCCGCCCACGGCGAGCCCTCCTCCTGCCCATCTCCAGCGCTGTCCATCCCCGCGCCGCCGGTGGCGCCGCTGGTGGCCGAGGCCCCGGAGCTGCCGGCCTCGCCGGAGCCGCCGGTGCCGCTGCCGGTGGAGGTGGTGCCCGAGGTCGAGCCGGCGGCCGCGGTGGCCGCCCCCGAGCCGCCGGAGGCCCCGCCCGCGCCGGAGGTGGCCGCGCCGGTGCCCGTCGACGTCGAGGTCGCCGCGCCGCTGGCCCCGCCGGTGGCGGTGCCGGTGCCGGTGGCCGCGCCGCTGGCGCCGCTGGTGGCGGTGCCGCCGGCCGTGGCGGTGCTGGCGCCGGAGGCTCCGCCGGTGGCCGAGCCGGTCACCGCGCCGGTGGTGCCGGAGGTGCCGGTCGCTTCGACGCCGCCGGTGCCCGCTGCGGAGCTGTCGCCGCTGTGCAGGTGGCCGAGGGAGATGTCGCCGCTGCCGCCGGACATCCCTCCCGCGAGGGCGTCGCCGCCCGCGCCGGATCCGGCCATCGCCCCGCCGAGCGCCACGGCGTCGCCGGAGCTGCCGGACAGGCCGGTGCCCTTGGCCTTGGTCCAGGTGCTGCCGCTGGCCGCGCCGCTGAGGCTGCCGACCTCGCTGGCCGCGTCGCCGGACATCCCACCGGTGCCGGTGTCGCCGGAGATCGCGGTGGCGGTGGCGTCGTCGGCCGCGCCGGACCCGCCGCTGCCGTTGGTGCCGGTGGCGCCGGTGGCGCCCGACGCCGAGGTGCTGCCCGCAGTGGCCGCGCCGCTCGCCCCGGACGCCCCGCCCGCACCGCTCGTGGCGGTGCCGCCGGCCGTCGAGGTGGAGGTGGCCGGGCCGCTGGCCCCGCCGGTGGCGGTGCCGGAGCCGGTGGCCGTGCCGGTGGCCCCGCTGGTGGCGGTACCGCCGGCCGTCGCGGTGCTGGCGCCCGAGGCGCCGCCGGTGGCCGAGCCGGTGACCGCGCCGGTGGCGCCGGACGTGCCGGTCACCTCGACGCCGCCGCTGCCGCCCGCGCCGGACGCATCGCCGGAGCGCGCGCCGCCGACCAGCACGTCGCCGCTGCGGCCCGAGCCGCCCAGGACGAGCGCGCTGCCGCCGTCGCCGCTGGCCGAGCCGGCCATCGGTGCGGAGGTCGCGCTGCCCGAGCTGCCGGAGGCTGCGGTGCCGCGCGCGCCGGTCCAGGTGTCGCCGGACATCGCGCCGCTGCCGGAGTCGACCTCGGTCCAGGTGTCGCCCGAGGCCCCGCCGTCGCCGGTGCTCCCGGAGATCGCGGTGGAGGACGGGCTGCCGCCGCGGCCGGAGCCGCCCAGGCCCAGTCCGCCGCTGGTCGACCCCGAGCTCGACGCGCCGGTGGCCGTCGCCGGCCCCGAGGCGCCGCTGGCCCCGCCTGCCCCGCTGGTCGCGGCGCCGGTGGCGGTGCTCGTCGACGTCGCCGCGCCGCTGGTCCCGCCGGTAGCGGTCGCGCCGGAGGTGGCCGGGCCGGTGGCGCCGCTGGTCGCGGTGCCGTTGGCCGCGGCGGTGGAGGCGCCGCTGGCGCCGCCGGTGGCCGAGCCGGTGACCGCGCCCGAGGGGCCGGTGGTGGCGACGATCTCGACGCCGCCGGTCCCGCCGCCGCCGGAGCTGTCGCCGGAGCGGGCGCCCATCACGACCGCGTCGCCGGTGCTGCCCGAGCCGCCCAGGACGGCCGCGCTGCCCCCGTCGCCACTGCCGGCCATGGCCACCGGGGCGCTGGTCGCCGAGCCGCTGTCGCCGCTGACGGCCGCGGAGTCGGCCGAGGTGCTGGTGCTGCCGGTGATCGCCTCCGAGCCGGAGCGGACCTTGCTGCCGGCGTCGCCGGAGGTCCCGCCCGCGCCGGTGTCGCCGCTGATCGCCGTCGACGTCGGGTTCCCGCCGTCGCCGGAGCCGCCGGAGCCCGAGGTGCCGGTGGCGCCGGTGCTCCCGCTGGTGGAGGTGGCGCCGGCCGTGGCCGCGCCGGAGGCGCCGCTGGCCCCGCCGGGCCCGCTGGTGGCGGTGCCGGTGGCGGTGCTCGTCGACGTCGCCGCGCCGCTGGCCCCGCCGGTCGCCGTGGCGCCGGAGGTCGCCGCGCCGGTGGCGCCGGTCGTGGCGTTGCCGGTGGAGGACGCGGTGGCCGGGCCGCTGGCCCCGCCGGTGGCGGTGCCGGTGACCGCGCCGGAGGCGCCGGTGGTCACGTGCACCTCGACGCCGCCGGTCCCGCCGCCGCCGGCGGCGTCGCCGGTGCGCCCGGGCAGCGCGATCGCGTCGCCGGTGCTGCCGGAGGCGCCCATCACGGTGGCCGAGCCGCCGGACCCGCTCTGTGCGACAGCCATCGGGGCGCTGGTGGCGCTGCCCGAGCTGCCGGACATCGCCCCGGAGGCGGCGTCGGTGCTGGTGCTGCCCGACGCCGCCGCGCTCCCCGAGGAGACCCGGGTGCGGGTGTCGCCGGACGCGCCGCCGTCGCCGGTGCTGCCGGAGATCGCGGTCGCCGTCGGGTCGCCGGCGTCGCCGGAGCCGCCGGTGCCGCTGCCGCCGGTGGTCGAGCCGCTGGCCGAGCCCGCGGTGGCGGTGGCCGGACCGGAGGCGCCGGACGCTCCGCCGGGGCCGCTGGTCGCGGTGCCGGTGGCGGTGCTGGTCGAGGTCGCCGCGCCGGTGGCGCCGCCGGTCGCCGTGGCGCCCGAGGTCGCCGCGCCGGTGGCACCGGTGGTGGCGGTGCCGGTGCTGCTGGCCGCGGCCGGGCCGGACGCGCCGCCGGTCGCCGTGCCGGTGACCGCGCCGGAGCTGCCCGAGGTGACGGTGATGTCGATACCGCCGGTGCCGCCGCCGCCGCTGGTGCTGCCGGTGTCGCCGCTGGCGGCGAACGCCGTGCCGGTGTCGCCGGACATGCCGATCACAGCGGCCGAGCCGCCGTCCCCGGAGGCCGCCTGGGCGACCGGGGCGCTGGTGGCGCTGCCCGAGCTGCCGCTGACGGCGCCGGAGGACGCCGACGTCGTGCTGTCGCCGCTGGCCGCCTCGCTGCCCGAGCGGACCGTGGCCTTGGCGTCGCCGCTGGCGCCGCCGTCGCCGGTGTCGCCGCTGGTCGCCGACGCCGTCGGGTCGCCGGCCGCGCCGGAGCCGCCGGAGCCGGAGCTGGCGGTGCCGCCGGTGGTGGAGGTGGCGGTGGCCGAGGCTGGGCCGGACGCGCCGGAGGCCCCGCCCGCGCCGCTGGTCGCGGTGCCGGTGGCCCCGCTGGTGGAGGTGGAGGCGCCGGTCGTGCCGCCGGTGGCCGTGGCCGTCGACGTCGCCGGGCCGGTGGCGCCGGTGGTGGCGGTGCCGGTGCTGCTGGAGGTGGCCGGGCCGGACGCGCCGCCGGTGGCGGTGCCGGTGACCGCGCCCGAGCTCCCGGAGGTGACCACCATGCCGATGCCGCCGCTGCCACCGCCGCCGGTGGCGTCGCCGGTGCTGCCGGCCCAGCCCATCGCGTTCCCGGTGCTGCCGGAGTGGCCGACCACGGTGGCCGAGCCGCCGTCGCCGGAGGTGGCGCTGGAGACCGGGGCGGAGGTGGCCGCGCCGGAGTCGCCCGACGCCGCCGTGCTGTCCGCGTTGGTGGTGGAGCTGCCCGACAGCGCCGCGCTGACCGACTTCACCGAGGTGGCGGCGTCGCCGCTGGCGCCGCCGTCGCCGGTGCTGCCGCGGGTGGCGTCGGCGTTCGGGTCGCCGCCGGAGCCGGCGCCGCCCTGGCCCGACGTCGTCGTCGGGCCGCCCGAGCCGGCCGACGCGCTGCTGGAGCTGCTCGCCGCGGTGGCCGCACCCGAGGCGCCGCTGCCACCGCCCGCACCGGAGTTGCTGGTGCCGCCGCCGGTGCTGCTGGAGGTGGCCGCGCCGGTGGTGCCGCCGCGCGAGGTGGCCGTCGAGGAGCTGGCGCCGGTGCTGCCGGACACCGCGTTGCCGACGACGGAGGAGCCCGCCGGGCCGCTGGCCCCGCCGGTGGCGGTGCCGCGCACCGCGCCGGAGCTGCCGGTGAGCACCATGACGGCGATGCCGCCGGTACCCCCGCCGCCGCTGGTGCTGCCGGTGCCGCTGGAGATGCCCACGGCGTCGCCGGTGCTGCCCGAGCTGCCGACCACCGCGGCGGTGCCGCCGTCGCCGGTGCGCGCGGTGCTGGTCGGCGAGGAGGTCGCGTCGCCCGAGGTGCCCGAGGTGGCCGACGACGTCGTCGTCGTCGTGCTGTCGCCGGTGGCCGCGCTGCTGCCCGAGCGGGTCTTGGAGGTGGCGTCTCCGGAGGTGCCGCCGGACCCGGTCGAGCCGGTGGTGGCGGTGCTGCCGGTGGAGGTGCCGCCCGAGGCGCTCGAGCCCGAGGTGCCGCTCTTCGCGGTGGACGTCGACCCGCTCACCGAGCTGCCCGCGCCGGTGTTGCCACCGGTGCCGGACGAGGTGCTGGTGGCCGGCCCGCTGGAGCCGGTGCTGGCCGAGCTGCTGCCGCTGGAGGTCGCCGGGCCCGAGGAGCCGCCGGTGGAGCTGCCGGTGACCGACCCGGAGTCGCCGCTGGTCACCTCCACCGCGGTTCCTCCGGTGCCGCCGCCGGCGCCGCCGCCGGAGCCCCCGGTGCTGCCGGAATCGCCGGTCGTGCCGGCGGTGCCGCCGTCGCCGCTCGCGGCGGTGGTGTCGCCCGAGGCGGTGGCGTCGCCGGAGCCCCCCGACGTCGCGTCGGAGCTGGTCGTGGTGGTGGAGTCGCCGGTCGTCGTCGTGCTCGACGAGTCGGACGTGGCGGTGGCGCTCCCGGTGTCCCCGGCGCTCACCCCCGCGGTGGCGACCGTGCGCGGCTGCGCAGTGGCCTGCTCCTGCTGCTGCAGGGCCAGCGCCGCGGCTATGGCTAGCTGGTCGAACGGCATCGTCTGACCTTCCTATCTCCCGTAGGACTACCGGACGGGACCCCGAGCGGTGCGGGTTCTGTTCTCATGCGGACGACGGCCCGCAGGGCCGGCGCCGCGGACGGTGCGGCTGGCGCGTCCGGCGCGGCGCCGCTTGCGCAGCCCCGCCGCACCGGTGATCAGCAGGGCGACGACCATCACGGCCGAGCCCGCGTTCACGAGGACGCCGAGCAGGTCGGTGCCCCTGCTGGGCTGTCCGGTCCCGTCCGCCGCGGTGTAGGCGGCACGGACTGGGGCGGTGCCGGCGAGCACCGACTCGAGGGGAGCGGCCGCCACCGGAAGGCGCGGCGCGGCCAGGACCACCGGTTGGATCGCCGTGGTCGCGCTGGCCGAGCGGCTCATGACCGCCGGCACGACGGCGCCGCTGGCGAGCGGTGTGTCCGCGCCGGCGCAGCGACGGCTGGTCGACATGGCCGTGCACACGACGTCCTTGGACGAGGCCGAGGAAGCGCGGACGACGACCGGCGCTGGGCGCGGAGACGGCGTGACAGGCGGCTGCACCGACGGCTTCACGGGCTTCTCCGACGGCTTGTCGGAGGAGTTCTCCGACGAACTGTCGGAGGTACCAGAGGACGCGCCGGCGCTGTCCCCGGAGCTGCCCGGCGGGGTCGCCGCGCAGGCCCGGTCCAGCCGCACCCCGCTCGCCGCGCACCCGGCGTCGCCGCCCTGGGCCGTCATGACGGCTCCACCCGCGGACCCGGACCGGGCCCTGGCCTCGCCATAGAGGGCTGGGGTGACGAGCACGGAGACGGCGTCGCCGGTGCTGCCGGACCCGCCGCTCGCCCGCGCCGAGCCGCCGTCGCCGGTCGCCACCGGGAGCCCGCCCACGGCCACCTGGACGTCGCCGCCCGCGCCGCCGCTGGCGATCGCCTGCGCGCTGCCGGTGTCGCCGGAGCTGGAGCTGGCCACCGCACTGCCGGCCGAGACGACCAGCGAGAGCGAGGAGCCGGTGGAGCCGGTGGCCGCCTCCGCCACCGCCCCGCCGCCGGTGCCGCCTACGGCGAGGGGGTCGCCGCCGGGCACGGTCCCGTCCGTCCAGTCGGTGCCGCCGCGCCCGGTGGTCGCGGCGGCTGCCGCGTCGCCGGTCGAACCGGTGGCGGCGTCGCTCTGCGCGCCGGTGGCGCCGCGGGTCCAGCTCAACGCGTCACCGGTGTCGCCGGTCGCGGCGTTGGCGTCGGCGGTGCCGCCCGCGCCGGGCAGCGCCGTGCCGGCGCTGACCACCCCGGTGGCCGGCGGCCCGGACACGCTGCTGGTGGCCTCGCCGGTGTCCCCGGAGCGCGCGCTGGTCGCGGCCGAGCCGGCCACCGTGAGGGCGACGGCCAGGGAGGTCCCGCTCGAGCCGGAGCGGGCGCTCGCGGTGCTGCCGGCGCCGTCGACCGCCACCGGGCCGGCCGCGGCGGCGCCCACGTGTCCGCCCTGGTCGCCGGTGCGGCTGCTGGCCGAGGCCGCGCCCTGGCCGGTCACCGCCACCGCGGCCGCCATGCCGGGCAGGCCCGCGTCGCTGCCGCTGCCGACCGACGCCGCGGCCGGCGGCTGCACGCTCGCCGCCGCGGTGCCGTGCAGCGCGACCGCGATG
>JBQCHF010000203.1:0-7577 GCA_051954955.1 Motilibacteraceae bacterium | reverse complement strand
GCCCCCATCCCGAGGCGCCTGCCCCTGCCTGCGCCGTCCCGGGCGCCGCGCGGGGTAGGCCCCCCCCGTCGGGGGCGCGCCGGCGCGCCCACGTCTCCGCCTCTAGGACGTCGGCGAGGGTCAGGCTGTTCCTGAGCCCGTCGCCGTCCGGAGAGACAGCACCGCCGGTGGGCGTGTGCTCCCCGACCACCTTGGCCACCGTGTCGACGATGTCGAGGAAGCCGATCCGCCCGGCCATGAACGCCGCCACGCACTCCTCGTTGGCCGCGTTGTAGACCGCCGGCGCGGTCCCTCCCGTGCTGCCGACCTCCCGGGCGAGCGCCACGGACGGGAACGCCTCGTCGTCGAGCGGCTCGAAGGTCCAGCTCGCGGCCTTCGTCCAGTCGCAGGCGGGGGCGGCGCCGGGCACCCGATCCGGCCAGCCCAGGCCCAGCGAGATCGGGATGAGCATGCTCGGCGGCGAGGCCTGCGCCAGCGTGGAGCCGTCGACGAACTCGACCATCGAGTGGATCACCGACTGCGGGTGGACCACGACCTCGATCCGCTCGAACGGGACGTCGAAGAGCAGGTGCGCCTCGATCACCTCCAAGCCCTTGTTCACCAGGGTTGCGGAGTTGATCGTGACGACCGGCCCCATGGACCAGGTCGGGTGAGCCAGCGCCTGCTGCGGGGTGACGTCGGCCAGCTCGGCTCGAGGGCGGCCGCGGAACGGGCCCCCGGAGGCGGTGACGACCAGACGGCGGACCTCCTGCTCCCGGCCGCCGCGCAGGCACTGCGCCAGCGCCGAGTGCTCGGAGTCGACCGGGACGATCTGCCCGGGCGCCGCGGCGGCCTTCACCAGCGGGCCGCCGACGATGAGCGACTCCTTGTTGGCCAGCGCCAGGGTGCGCCCGGCCTGCAGGGCCGCGAGCGTGGGCGCCAGGCCGATCGAGCCGGTCATGCCGTTGAGCACGACGTCGCACGGCCAGGCCGCGATCTCGGTGGAGGCGTCGGGCCCGGCGACGATCTTGGGCAGCCGGAACTCGCCGCGCTCGTAGCCGCGGCGCTGCGCCTGCGCGTAGAACGCCAGCTGCAGGTCCTGGGCGGCCGACGCCTTCGCGACCCCCACCACCTCGACGCCGAGCTCGAGCGCCTGCTGCGCCAGCAGCTCCACGTTCGCCCCGCCCGCGGTGAGGCCCACCACCCGGAACCGGTCCGGGTTGCGCTGCACGACGTCGACGGCCTGGGTGCCGATGGACCCGGTCGACCCGAGCAGGACGACGTCGCGCGGAGTGCTCACGCCTCCAGTCTCCCCCAGTGGTGCGAGGGGTGCAGGGGGTGGTGCGCAGGGACCGCGTCGCCCGCTGCGGCCGGGTGGGTCAAGGTCAACGGCGCTGGTGACGGGAGGAGCCGGGCGCGGGGCGCGTTCCGGTGCCGGGCGGCGGTTCGCGCCTCGAGTGGAACGTCGTTGCGCGACACGCCGGCCTGTCGCGCAACAGCGTTCCACTCGATCTGTTGGGGCCCCTCCCGCATCCAGAGTGTGACTGTTTTGCACGCTTTCTCGGCGTGTCGCGACAACAACGCCACACTCTGGGCGCTCGTGCCGCAGCCCGGGCGCAGGGCCCGACCCCGCGCCCGGATCCCCCCGTCAACAGCGCCTTTCCCGACCCACGGACCGCCGCCGGCCACTGTCGAGCGCCAGCGAGGGCGCCCCCTCTAGACCGTCACCCCCGTCAGCACCATCACCCGCTCGTACGTGAAGTCCTCCATCGCGTAGCGCACCCCCTCGCGCCCGACCCCGGACTCCTTGGCCCCGCCGTAGGGCATCTGGTCGGCGCGGTAGCTGGGCACGTCACCGACGACCACGCCACCCACCTCGAGCTCGGCGTGGGCGCGGAAGGCGAGCTGGAGGTCGTGGGTGAAGACGCCGGCCTGCAGGCCGTACCGGGAGGCGTTGACCTTGGCGAAGGCGACGTCGACGCCGGCGACCGGCTCGACGAGCAGCACCGGCCCGAAGACCTCCTCGCAGGAGACCTTGGCGTCCTCGGGCACTCCGGCCAGGAGCGTGGGCGCGTAGCTCGCGCCGTCGCGCACGCCGCCGGTGAGCACCTTGGCGCCGGCCTGCACCGCCTCGCTCACCCAGGCCTCGACCCGCTCGGCCGCCGCGACGTCGATGAGCGGGCCGACGTCGGTGGTCTCGTCCCAGGGGCTGCCGGTGCGCTGGGCCTCCATCGCAGTCACCAGCCGGTCCACGAAGCGGTCGTGCAGCGAGGCGTCCACGAGCACCCGCTGCACCGAGATGCAGGACTGGCCCCCCTGGTAGGTGGCGAAGGTGGCGATCCGCGCCGCCGCGTGGTCGAGGTCGGCGTCCGAGGACCAGTCCGCGCAGACGACCGCGGCGGCGTTACCGCCGAGCTCCAGGGTGACGTGCTTGCGCGGCGCCGCGTCCCGGATGCCCCAGCCGACCGGGCCGGACCCGGTGAAGGAGACGACCGGCAGCCGCGGGTCCGCGACCAGGGCGGCGGCGCGGTCGTTGGGCACCACCAGCACGGAGACGGCGCCGGCGGGCAGGTCCGTCTCAGCGAGGAGCTCGCCGAGCACGAGCGCCGAGAGCGGGGTCTTGGGCGCCGGCTTGAGCACGATCGGCGCGCCGACCGCCACCGCCGGGGCGATCTTGTGGGCCACCAGGTTGAGCGGGAAGTTGAACGGAGCGATCCCCAGCACCGGCCCGCGCGGCACTCGCTTGACCATCGCCAGGCGGCCGGTGCCGCCGGGGTCGGTGTCCAGCCGCTGCACCTCGCCGCTCCAGCGGCGCGCCTCCTCGGCGGCCCAGCGGAACACCGACACGGCGCGGCCCACCTCGCCGCGGGCCCACTTCAGCGGCTTGCCGTTCTCGGCCGTGATCAGTCGGGCCAGCTCGTCGGCCCGCTCGGCGAGCCGGTGCGCCACGTGGTCCAGGGCGGCGGCGCGCACGTGAGCGGGGGTGCTGGCCAGCCGCGGGGCGACGTCGACGGCGGCGGCCACCGCCCGCTCCACCTGCTCCGGGGTGGCCAGCGCGACGGTCGCCACCAGGGAGCCGTCACCCGGGTGGCGCACCTCCCGCGTGTCGGCGCCGACCTCCGGCACCCCGGCCACCCAGTTCGGCCGCACCTGCTCGTCCATCGCTGCTCCTCCTGCGCGCTCCTGCCCGGCCCGTCGGCGGCGAGGCTAGGAGCAGGCCGACGCCGACGCGCTGGCCCTGCTGGACGCCCCGGCGCCCCATCCGCTCCAGCCGGGAGCGTGCGGCGTCACTCCTCGGCGAGCCAGGCGAGGGCGAGCCACAGCTCGGCGCGCGCCTGCGGGTCGTCCAGGTCGAGCCCGAGCAGCGCGCTCACCCGCGCCATGCGGTGGCGCAGCGTGTGCCGGTGCACCCCGACCTCGGCCGCGGCACGGTCCATGTGGCCGTTCCAGCGCAGGAACGCCCGCAGCGACGCCAGCAGCTCGCCGCGCTCGCCCTCGCCGCGACCCTCCCGCAGCGGCCCGAGCAGTGCGGCGGCGAACGCGGTCCGCTCCGGCGCCGGCACCAGCTCGCGCACGGCGGGCTGCCCGCTTACCGCGTCCTCCCGGCGCAGCCCGGTCCCGGGCCGCACCAGACCAGCCTCGCGCTGGGCCGCGGCCTGCAGGAGCCCCACCTGCTCGCTCGCGCCCAGCCCGCTGGCTCCGCCGTCGAGGGAGCCCAGCGCAGCGAGCACTGGGGCGTCGACGGACTCGGCCCAGGCCAGCACCCGCCACGGCTCGACGTCGAGCGCGGACAGCAGCTCACCGCCGGCCCGGCGCGCCGCCTCGACGTCGGCGCCGGCCGGCACGACGGCCACCCGGACGCGGGGCTCCCCCAACGGCCCGAGGACGGACGCCGGCAGGTGCGCGGGCGGTGCGGCCCCGCGCAGCGCCAGCGCGAGGACCAGCGAGCGCGCGATCGCCCCGAGGTCGCCGGTGTCCCCGTCCGCAGCGGGGTCCTCAGCGCTGCTGCGGCGGTCACCGGCCACGGCCACCAGGGCAGCGGCGAACCCGACCAGCGCGCTGTCCCGCGCGGCGAGCTCGGTGCCGCCGCAGGCCAGCCGCCCCCCGGTCCCCTCCGGGCCCAGCGGCTGCACCACGCACCACCCGGTGGCGTCCTCGCTCGAGCCCGACCCGGCCACCGCACGGTGCTCGACCAGCTCGGTCATGGCGCGGCGCAGCAGTGGCGGCCGGTCCAGCGCGGTCTGCTCGGGCCAGGCCTGGCTCACCATGCCGTCCGCGGACAGCAGGACCGCCCAACCGCGCACGGCCCGGGCCAGGCGGCGCAGCACCGGGGACAGGTCGGCGCCGGCCTGCCCGGCGGCCGCAGCGAGCGAGCGCACGGTCCGCAGCCGCTCCTCCGCAGCCCGCACCCGCTGCGCGGCGAGCAGCTCACCCAGCGCCTTGCCCACGGCGATGAACGGCGTCGGGCGGGGCACCTCGAGCAGCGGCAGCCCGTGCTCGCGGGCGGCCGCGACCAGCGCGGGCGGCACGTCCTCGTGCACCACGCCCACGCCGAACCCGAGCCCGACCACACCGGCCCGCACCAGCCGGTCCACGTAGCCGCTCGCTCCGGCGCCGTCGGCGGCCCCGCGCAGGCCGGTGGTCAGCAGCAGCTCGCCGCCGTCGAGGTAGGGGGTGGGGTCCTCGAGCTCGCTCACCGCCACCCAGGTGACCGGCCGATCCAGGCCGGGCTGGCCGGTCAGCGGGCGCAGCCGCAGCGCGGGGTCGGCGACGAGCGCCCGTAGCGTCGGGACGAGGGCCGCATCGCTCACCAGCGCATCCTCGCGCACCGCTCCACCCCGGCGCAGCCGCCGCCCCGCAGCGTCCAGCCGGGAAGGTCCCGCGGGCGCCGCCACCCGCGTACCGTCGCGCGCACAGCTCCGCCCGCCGGGCGGGTGCCCCGCGACCTGCGCAGGAGGCAGTGCGATGACGACCACCCCCGCCGGCGGACCGGCCCTCCCGCAGGAGCGGCGCCTGGTCACCGAGATCCCGGGCCCGCGCTCGGTCGAGCTGATGGCGCGCCGCACCGCGGCGGTGGCCCGCGGGGTGGGCACCACGCTCCCGGTCTTCATCGAGCGCGCCGGCGGCGGCGTGCTCGTCGACGTCGACGGCAACTCGCTCATCGACTTCGGCTCGGGCATCGCCGTGACGAACGTCGGCAACGCCGCCGAGAAGGTCGTCACCAACGTGCAGGAGCAGGTGGCCCGTTTCACCCACACCTGCTACATGGTCACGCCCTACGACGGCTACGTGGAGGTGTGCGAGGCGCTCAACCGACTCACCCCGGGCGACCACGAGAAGCGCTCGGCACTGTTCAACTCCGGCGCCGAGGCCGTCGAGAACGCGGTCAAGATCGCGCGCGCCCACCGCCGCCGGGACGCCGTCGTCGTGTTCGACCACGCCTACCACGGCCGCACGAACCTCACGATGGCCATGACCGCCAAGAACATGCCCTACAAGCACACCTTCGGGCCGTTCGCCGGCGAGGTCTACCGGGCGCCGATGTCCTACCCGTTCCACGAACCGGCGCCGATCTCCGGCGCCGAGGCGGCCGCACGCGCCATCTCGGTCATCGACAAGCAGGTCGGCGCGGACAACCTCGCCTGCGTGGTCATCGAGCCGATCCAGGGCGAGGGCGGCTTCGTCGTGCCCGCCGACGGCTTCCTGCCGGCCATCGCCGCCTGGTGCCGGGAGAACGGTGTGGTCTTCATCGCCGACGAGATCCAGACCGGCTTCGGCCGCACCGGCGACCTGTTCGCCTGCGACCGCGAAGGCGTCGTCCCCGACCTCATCACCACGGCCAAGGGCATCGCCGGCGGCCTGCCGCTGGCCGCCGTCACCGGTCGCGCAGAGATCATGGACGCCGCGCACGTGGGCGGACTCGGCGGCACCTACGGCGGCAACCCGGTGGCTTGCGCCGCGGCCCTGGGCGCCATCGCCACCATCGAGGAGCAGGACCTCACCGCGCGCGCCCGGCAGATCGGGGAGGTCATGCTCCCCCGGCTGCGCGAGCTCGCTACCCGCTACGACGTCATCGGCGACGTCCGCGGCCGCGGCGCCATGGTGGCCGTCGAGCTGGTCCAGCCCGGCACCTGGGACACCACCAAGGAGCCGAACGCCGAGGCGACCGCCGCGGTGGCGAAGGCGTGCCACCAGGAGGGCCTGGTCACCCTCACCGCCGGCACCTACGGCAACGTGCTGCGATTCCTGCCGCCGCTGGTCATCCCCGACGCCCTGCTCGAGGAGGGCCTGACCATCCTGGAGAAGGCGTTCGCCTCGCTCTGAGCCATCGCACGACGAAGGGCCCGGCGACACTGGTCGTCGGGCCCTTCGTGCTGATCGCGTCCTGCTGGGTTCTTGACCCCTCGGCTAGCCGGCCAGCTTGGTCAGCTGCGCGTACTGGTCATCGGTCAGCTCCACGCCGGCCGCGGCGACATTCTCCTCGAGGTGGCCGGTCGACTTGGTGCCCGGGATCGGCAGCATGACCGGGCTGCGGCGCAGCAGCCAGGCCAGGGCGAGCTGGGCCGGGGTGGCGCCGGTCTCGTGAGCCAGCTCGTCCAGCGGACCGCCCGGCTTGGCCAGCTCGCCGGTGGCGATCGGGAACCACGGGATGAAGGCGATGCCCTCGGCCTCGCAGTGCTCCAGCACCGCCTCGGACTGCCGGTTGGTCAGGTTGTAGAGGTTCTGCACGCTCACGATGGGGGTGATCCGGCGGGCAGCCTCGATCTGGTCCACGCTCACCTCGGACAGCCCCAGGTGGCGGATCTTGCCCTCCTCCTGCAGCGCCTTGAGCTCGCCGATCTGGTCCTCAAGCGGCACCTCCGGGTCCACCCGGTGCAGCTGGTAGAGGTCGATCCGCTCGACGCCGAGCCGGCGCAGGCTCATCTCGACGCACTGGCGCAGGTACTTGGGGCGCCCGACCGGGTGCCACTCCCCCGGGCCGGTGCGGGTGAGGCCGCCCTTGGTGGCGATGGTGACGCCCTCATAGGGGTGCAGCGCCTCGCGGATCAGCTCCTCGGAGACGAACGGGCCGTAGGAGTCGGCGGTGTCGACGAAGTCGACACCCAGCTCGACCGCGCGGCGCAGCACCCGCAGCGCCTCGTCGCGGTCGGTGGGCTCGCCCCAGACCCCGGCGCCCGTGATCTGCATCGCGCCGTAGCCGAGCCGGGTGACCGGGAGGTCACCGCCCAGGGAGTACGTGCCGCTCGCAGCGGCCGGTCGAGTGGTCGTCGTGTCAGTCACGATAGAGACCAATACCCGCAGGGCCTGCACTCTTCCGCCCCAGCGGTCAAAGCTTCGCCAACCATCTGCGAGATCGCCCCGAGCACGGCCCGTACAACGCAGAAAGGCCGCCCGAAGGCGGCCTCTCTGGAAAAGATGTTCGGCGGCGTCCTACTCTCCCACCCCGTCACCAGGGCAGTACCATCGGCGCTGAAGGGCTTAGCTTCCGGGTTCGGTATGGGACCGGGCGTTTCCCCTTCGCTATGGCCGCCGTAACAGTATCGAGATGACAAACCAACCAGCCACGCACCCGCAGGACATGCACCCGCAGGCGGGGG
>JBQCHF010000202.1:0-3604 GCA_051954955.1 Motilibacteraceae bacterium | reverse complement strand
CGCTAGACGCAGAACTCATGGTCAGCGAGCTGCTCGGCACCTGGTGGGGGCAGCGCGGCGGCGGCCGCCGCGCCGCCACCGTCGAGCAGCTGGTCGGCGAAGGGCTGGTGGACTACGCGGGCAAGCAGCGCAGCCCGGCGGCGCTGGCGCTGCTGTCCGGCATCGCCTGCCTGGGCACGTCCCGGCAGGCGGCCAAGGCCGAACGGGCCGCCCTGGAGCTGATCGAGGACGGCGTGCCGTGCCCCGGCTGGGCCCAGCACCTGGGCGCGGTGACCCCCGCCGAGTGCTACGTCAACCCGGACGAGCTCGGCGACACCGACGAGGTCATCTGCGTGTTCAGCTACGCGGGGGAAGAACCGCACGCGCTGGTCACCGTGGTGGACTACAACTCCGACGGGATGATCAAGGACGGCTGGGTGACCTCCCGGGTCAGCAAGCTGCTCGACCACTGCCGCGAGGCGAGCAGCCAGCGCGGCGTCAAAGGGTCGGAGGGCAGGCAGGCGTTCCGCCAGGTCGACGCGGGCCAGGCGCGGCACATGCTGGAGACGGCGCTGACCGTGACCGACGCGGCGGCCGACCCGGCGGTCAGCGAGTCGTTCCCGTCCTACCACGCGTTCATCCGGGCCCGGATCCGGGCGCTGCCGCCGTACCGCGGGCGCTCGCTGACGGCCACCGGCGAGCGGCGGCACGCCTGGAGCCGGGACCGCCGGGCCATGCTCGCCGCCGAGTTCCTCGCCTCCGACGAGGCCGAGGACCTGTCCGACCGGGGTTCGGCCAGCCACTGCGCCGACCGGATCATCGACTACGGGTGCGACAAGGACTTCGGGCGGCCGCTGCGGATGAGCCCGACCAAGGTGGAGACGTTCCTGCTCGGCTGGCTGCCGCGCAAGGTGATGCTGTCGTTCGCCGAGCAGGACGCGATGCCGCACGTGCTGGCCGCGTGGGTGCGCTGGGCGGGCCGGCGGCGCGGACTGTCCGAGGCGGCGGTCACCGACTCGCTCGAGGCGGTGTTCAACTCGATGGGCGCCTTCGCCCAGGCGTACCGGGACCCGGCCGAGTTCGGCCTGGACTACGCGCTGGTCCGGCGGCTGCTGCCGGACGCCGACCTGGAGGCGCTGCCCAGGCGGGCGTTCGCGTTCCCGGTCCTGGAGGGCTGGCACTCCGGCACCGACCTGTCCATCCTGGACCCGGCCGACCCGAACGACCGGCGGGCGCTGCTCGCCGCCGACCACGCGACCCCAGCCCCCGGCGGGGTGGGCCGGCACATCGAGCGGCACCTGGTGCTGGCCGACCGGCTCTGGTGCGGCGACCCGCCCGAGCTGTGGGAGGCCGCGCAGCGACTGCTCGACGCGGGCCAGGACCGGCACCTGGTGCTGCACGCGCTGATGGCCGTGCTCGATCACACCAACGGCGACGAGGCGGCGCTGATCGCGGTGCTCCGTGAACTGGAAGCGGACGAGCCCTAACTGGGGTTTGCGGGGGGCGCGGGGGGTCGGCCCCCCGGAACCAGCAGGGCTCGGCCGTATCCGCCGCCCCCGGGGGTCTCGATGACGAACACGTCGCCGGCCCGGACCTTCACCGAGTCACAGCCCTCCATCGGCGTCACCCCGCCGTCGGCCCGCTCGATCCAGTGCCGGCCGAGCGCGCCCGGCTCGCCGCCGGCCAGGCCGAACGCCGGGACGCGGCGGTGCCCGGTGAGCGTGGTGACGGTCATCGGCTCGAGGAAGCGGAGCCTGCGGACGCCGCCGTGGCCGCCGCGCCAGCGGCCCGCGCCGCCGCTGCCCGGCCTGATCCGGTACGACTCGAGCAGCACCGGGTAGCGCCACTCGAGCACCTCGGGGTCGGTGAGCCGGGAGTTGGTCATCTTGGTCTGCACCACGTCGGTGCCGTCGAAGCCGTCACCGGCGCCGGACCCGCTGGCCACCGTCTCGTAGTACTGGTACCTGTCGTTGCCGAACGTCACGTTGTTCATCGTCCCGGACCCCTCGGCCATCACGCCGAGGGCGGCGTAGAGCGCCCCGGTGACGATCTGGGAGGTCTCCACGTTGCCCGCGGCGACCGCGGCCGGGTATTCCGGCGAGAGCATGGTGCCCGGCGGGATGATCACGTGCAGCGGGTGCAGGCAGCCCGAGTTGAGCGGGATGTCGTCGTCGACCAGGGTGCGGAACACGTACAGCACGGCCGCCATGGCCACGCTGGACGGAGCGTTGAAGTTGCCGGCCAGCTGCGGCGAGGTGCCTGTGAAGTCGATCTCGGCGGTCCGGTCCTCCCGGTCGACCCGGACCGCCACCCTGACGACCGCGCCGTTGTCGAGTTCGTAGCTGAACTCGCCGTCGTGCAGCGCGGTGATGACCCGCCGGACGGACTCGGCCGCGTTCTCCTGCACGTGCCCCATGTAGGCGTGCACCACGTCCAGGCCGAAGTGCGCTGCCATCGCGTGCAGCTCGGCGATGCCCTTCTCGTTCGCGGCGATCTGGGCGCGCAGGTCGGCGACGTTGGTGGCCGGGTCGCGGGACGGGTACTCGGCTTCTTCCAGCAGCTTGACCGTCTCCGCCTCACGCAGCCTGGCCTCGGTGACCAGCAGCCAGTTGTCGATCAGCACCCCCTCCTCCTCGACCCGGGTGCTGGCGGCCGGCATGGAGCCTGGCGACACCCCGCCGATCTCGGCGTGGTGCCCGCGGCTGGCCACGTAGAACCAGATGTCGTCCCCCCCGGAGCCAGCAGAGCCAGGGGCGAAGACCGGGGTGACGACGGTGATGTCGGGCAGGTGGGTGCCGCCGTGGTAGGGGTCGTTGAGGACGTAGACGTCGCCGCGGCGGATGCGGCCGCGGTTGCGCTTGATCACCATCTTGATGGACTCGCCCATGGAGCCGAGGTGCACCGGCATGTGAGGGGCATTGGCGATCAGGCCGCCGTCGGCGTCTAAGACCGCGCAGGAGAAGTCGAGCCGTTCCTTGATGTTGACCGAGTGCGCGGTGGACTGCAGGCGTACGCCCATCTGTTCGGCCACCGACATGAACAGGTTGTTGAAGATCTCCAGCATGACCGGGTCGGCTTCGGTGCTCACCTCGGCCCGGCCGGGCCGCGCGGTGACCCTGGACAGGAGCAGGTCGCCGCGGGTGGTCACCACGGCCCGCCAGCCTGGCTCGACCACGGTGGTGGCAAGTTCCTCGGTGAGGATGGCCGGGCCGTCGATGACGCGTCCGGCCCGTAGCCCGGACCGCTCGTACAGGTCCACCTCGGCCCAGGCGCCGCCGGTGAACATGCGGACGCTATCGGGGTCTTTTCGAGCCGAACGGACCGGGTCATCCGCATCCCCGTAGCGTTTCTGCGCCCCGGTGACTTCGACCGAGACCGCCTCCACGATGACCGGCTTGTCGGGCATGAGGAAGGAGAAACGGCGGGAGTATTCGGCCTCGAACGCGGCGGTCATGTCCTCCAGCGAGCCGACCGGGACGATGACCGCGGTGTCGGTGCCCTGGTAGCGCAGGTGCGCCCGGTGCACGGCGGTGATCCGCTCCGGCGGCACGCCCTCGGCGGCCACTTCGGCGCGGGCGTCCTGCTCGAGCGGGCCCAGGGTCCCGGGCAGCCGCGCCAGGCCGTC
>JBQCHF010000201.1:0-8218 GCA_051954955.1 Motilibacteraceae bacterium | reverse complement strand
GAGATCGGGATGATGATCCCGGTCGTCTTCCTCGTCCTGCCGGTCACCGTCGTGTTCGCGCTCTACCCCGGGCTGGTCACCCTCGACCTGCCTTCATGAGCACGTCAGCCGCACCCCACCCTCCCGGAGGCTCACGCCGCCGGGGCCACAAACCCTGGACAGCCCACGAAGGTCCAGGAAGGACGACGAGGATGACCCCGCTCGATGCCTTGGCGCCGCTGCTGCGGCTGTTCGTGACAGCGCAGGTGCGCCTGGCCCGCACCGGGCAGGACCGCGGCGACGTGCCGGGCTGGGTGCTCGTCACGATCATGACGGCCGGCCTGGTCACCGTGCTCTGGGCTCTTGCCGGAGACCGCCTGCAGACCATCCTCGACGACGCGCTGTCCAGCGTCACCGGCCCCGGTGCCGGCTGACCGCTCGCTGCCGGTGAGTCACGCGCCGCGCTCGTTGACCGGGCCGGTCCGGGACGAGCGCGGCTCCGCCGTCGTCGAGTTCGTGCTGGTCGGTGTGCTGCTGGTGGCGCTGTTCCTGGGCATCGCCCAGCTCGCGCTCGCCCTGCACGTGCGCAACACGCTCGTCGCGGCGGCCGCCGAGGGAGCGCGCTACGGCGCCAACGCCGACCGCGTCCCGGCCGACGGCGCGCAGCGGACCCGGCAGATCGTCTCCGACGCGCTGTCGGCCTCGCTGGTGGACGACGTCGAGGCCGGCTACGAGCCGGTCGACGGCGTGCGCACCGTCGTGGTCCGCGTGCGCGCCACGCTGCCGGTGATCGCCTTCCTCGGCCCGTCCCGGGCGCTGCGCGTCTCGGCGCACGCGCTCGCCGAGGTGCCGGCCGGATGAGCGCACGTCGGATGCTGTCGGCGCTGCGGCGCCGGGTTCGGCCGAGGGGCGAGGCCGGCAACGCGATCGTCGAGTTCTGCTTCCTCGCCATCCTGCTGATGGTCCCGCTCACCTACGTCGTCATCGCGGTGCTGCAGGTGCAGGGCGCCGCCTACGCCGTCACCACCGCCACCCGGGAAGCCGCGCGGGCGTTCGCCACCGCCGCCACCGGCGAGGACCCGTCGGCGCGGGCCGCGCTGGCCGCCCGGCTGGCCCTGGCCGACCACGACCTCGTGCTCGACCCCGCCTCCCTCGACCTCACGGAGGCCGACCGGCCGCGCTCCTGCGTGCCTGGCACCGTCACCTGCCCGCCGGTGCGCAGCGTCACCGTCCGGCTCTCCTACCAGGTGTCGTTGCCGTTCCTTCCCCGGCTGCTCGGACGTGACCTGGCCGGGGTGCGGGTGCGCTCGGAGCACGTCGAGGTGCTCGACCGGTTCCGGAGCGCGCCGTGAGCCGAGGGCGACGCCGGTGGTCGCCGGGGCGCTGGCGCGAGGACGACGGGCAGCTCACCGTCCTGATCATCGGCTTCACCGCGATCCTGCTGGCGCTGGTCGCCGTGGTCACCGACGCCTCCCGGGTGTTCCTGGTGCAGCGTGCGCTGTCCTCGCTGGCCGACGGCGCGGCCGTGGCGGCCGCCGGGGGAGCGGACGAGGAGCAGCTCTACGCGCAGGGCCCGCCGGAGGCCGACGGCGCCGCCGTGCCGCTGGACCCCGCGGCGGTCCAGGACGCGCTGGCGAGCTACCTCGCCGACGCCGACGCCGCGGCCCGCTTCCCCCAGCTGCAGGACGCCGCGGCCGCCACCGACGGGCGCACCGCCACGGTCACCCTGGCCGCCCGGGTCGACCTGCCCTTCACCGGGCTCTTCCCGGGGCTGGCCGACGGCTGGCCGGTCACCGTGTCCGCCAGCGCGGTCAGCCCGCTGGCGCCCTGAGCCGGACGCGGCCGCGGTCGCGTACCCTCGACCGACGTGGCCGTCGACTTCCCGGTAGAGATCAAGAACCTCGCGCAGACCCTCGAGAGCATCGAGGCCGTCGTGGACGTCGCCGCGCTGCGCCGCGAGGTCGACGAGCTCAACGAGCAGGCCGCCGCGCCGGACCTGTGGGACGACCAGGAGCACGCCCAGAAGGTCACCAGCCGGCTGGCCTACGCCCAGGGCGAGCTGCGCCGGCTCGAGGACCTGCGCCGCCGGGTCGACGACCTGCCGGTGCTGGTGGAGCTGGCCGAGTCCGAGGGCGACGCCGACACCCTGGCCGAGGCCGAGACCGAGCTGGCCGCGCTGCAGAAGACCATGGCCGAGCTCGAGGTCCGCACCCTGCTCAACGGCGAGTACGACGCGCGCGAGGCCCTGGTCACCATCCGCGCCGAGGCCGGCGGGGTGGACGCGGCCGACTTCGCCGAGATGCTCATGCGGATGTACCTGCGCTGGGCCGAGCGCCACGGTTACTCCACCGACGTCTACGACACCTCCTACGCCGAGGAGGCCGGCATCAAGTCGGCCACCTTCAAGGTCGCCGCGCCCTACGCCTACGGCACCCTCTCGGTGGAGCAGGGCACCCACCGGCTGGTCCGGATCAGCCCGTTCGACAACCAGGGCCGCCGGCAGACCTCGTTCGCCGGCGTCGAGGTGGTCCCGGTGGTCGAGCAGACCGACCACGTCGAGATCCCCGAGGACGAGATCCGGGTCGACGTCTACCGCTCCTCCGGGCCCGGCGGCCAGGGCGTCAACACCACCGACTCGGCCGTCCGGCTGACCCACATCCCGACCGGCATCGTGGTGTCCTGCCAGAACGAGCGCTCCCAGCTGCAGAACAAGGCCACCGCGATGGCCGTGCTGCAGGCCAAGCTGCTCGAGCGCCGCCGCCAGGAGGAGCAGGCCAAGATCGACGCCCTCAAGGGCGACTCGTCCGGCTCCTGGGGCAACCAGATGCGCTCCTACGTGCTCCACCCCTACCAGATGGTCAAGGACCTGCGCACCGAGCAGGAGACCGGCAACACCACCGCCGTCCTCGACGGCGAGATCGACGACTTCATCGAGGCCGGCATCCGCTGGCGTCGCCAGGCCGAGAAGGTCTGAGCCGGACCGCGGGTGCCGCACCCGACCGTGACAGCTTGTGACGCAGCGTGAAGAGCCAGGGCCGCGGGCTGTCCGCCGAACGGGTCATCGTCACGTTCTGTGCTTGACCGCCCTGCTTGTGCGGGCCAGGATCTGACTGTCCGTAGCCAGTCAGGCGCGGGCTGACTCGGGGGAGTCGCCAGTCACTCCGTCACGCCCTGCGTGGCGGTGATGCGGCCTGCTTCCGGAGTCGCGGACCCTCTTCTCAGGAGAGACGCATGCTCCGTCGTCGTTCCCGTCGTTCCAGCCGTCACAGGGGCGATGCCCCTCCCGGCCACTCCAACATCGGAAGAATCCGCCGAGGTCGTGGCACGAGCCTCGTCGGCGCGATCCTCGCCCTGCTCACCGCCGTCGCCGGCATGGTCCTGGTGGCCGGACCGGCGAGCGCGCACACCCCGTCCGTCGTGCCGCGGTGCAACGTCGATGCGGCGAAGGTGTCCGTCAACCTGCACGACTACAACACCGTCAACGTCTCGGACCCGAGCAAACCCCAGAACACCGTCTCGGTGATCATCGACGGCGTCGTCCAGGTCGACAAGCTCGCCTTCGGTGCCAGTTACAAGCGGGACTTCCTCCTGGACCCCACGGTCACCCACTCGTACACGGTCTCCTACGTCGCTGTGGACGATCCGTCGGGGGCGAGAGGCTGGACCGGCAGCAAGAGCGGCTCCACGGACGCGTGCGTCGTCGCTCCGGTCGCTCCCGGCTTCACCCCGCCCACGTGCACGACGCCGGCAACCTTCACCATCCCCCCGAGCGACGTCCTCACCTACCGGGTGCGTCTGCCCGGGCAGGGGAAGCGGGACACGGCGGCGGGCACGTACGAGGTGAGCACCCCGGGAACGGTGACGATCCACGCGCGGGTGACGAAGAGCGGCTCCCACATCCTGGCGGGAGCGACCGCCGACTGGACGTTCCAGGTGGGCACACCGGACTGCACGGTGACCACCGTGGCGGCGCCGAAGGTCGTCGACGCGCAGTGCGTCCCGGGGAGCACCACCCCGTCCACGCCGACCTACACCATCCCCGTCACCGAGGGCGTCGAGTACCAGGTCGACGGCCAGGTGGTGGCCGCCGGCACCTACGAGCGACCGGGCGGTCAGCCGCTCACCGTGACGGCGGTCGCCGCGCCGGGATACCGGCTGTCCGACGCAGCGACGACCAGCTTCCCACTCACCTTCGCCGCGGCGCCGGACTGCCGGACCGTGGTGACGCCGGCGACCCCGGTCGACCTCATCCAGGCCGGCTGTGTGGAGGGCAGCAGCCAGCCCTCCACGCCGACCTTCACCGTGCCGGTGAGCGAGGGCGTCGACTACGAGCTGAACGGAACGGCGCTCGAGCAGGGCAAGACCTACGACGCCGTCGCCGGCACGACGGTGGTCCTGCAGGTGGTGGCCCGTGACGGCTACCGGCTGGCTCCGGGTGCGCCGACCTCGTTCCCCCTCGACTTCGCGGCCGCCAAGGACTGCCGGACGCTCGTCAGCCCGGTCGCCCCGGAGCCGCCGGTGCAGTCCGTGTGCCTGCCCGGCAGCTCGCGTCCGACGACCCCGTCGTACACCGTGCCCGACGTGCCCGGGGTGGTCTACACGGTCGACGGCACTCCGGTCCCGGCGGGGCAGCACCCCGCGACGGCAGGGACGACCGTCACGCTGGTGGCCACGCCCGCCACGGGTTTTCGGTTCGCGAGCGAGGTCGTCACCAGCTTCCCGCTCCCCATCGCCGCGGCACCGCGCTGCCGCACGGCGCCGCCGGCGGTGGTCGTGCCGCCGTCGGGCCTCACCGTGACCAAGACCGTGGACAAGACCGCGGCGGTCACCGGCGACACGCTCTCCTACGGTCTGGTCGCCACGGTGGTCCCGGGGGCCGGTGGTGGCGTCGCCGGCCAGTCGGCCGTCCGCATCGCCGACACCGTGCCCAGCGGCACGACGTTGAAGGCGGGCTCGGTCTCCTGCTCCGTCCGCGCCGTCGTGCCGACCACCTGCACGACGGGGGTGGCCGGGGGTGTCGTCACCGCGACCGCGAAGGGCGACCTCGCGGTGAACGACACGCTCACGCTGGCCTTCGCCGTGACGGTCGACGACCCCGCGGGCGGCAGCGCCGTCACCGAGGTCGACAACACCGGGTCGGTCTCCTCGGATTCGGTGAGCAGCACGCTGTCCAACACGGTGGTCACCGCGGTGACCAGCGTCGAGGGCGTCATCGTCGAGAAGCCGACGACCCCGCCCACCCCGGCTGCTCCCGCCCCTGTGCCGGTGCAGCCCGCGCCGGTCATCGTGGCCGGCTCGACCCTCCCGCACACCGGTGCGGGCGCCGCCTGGCAGGTGGGGCTGGCCGGCGCGCTCCTGGCCCTCAGCGGTCTCGGGCTGCTGATCCTCGGGCGACGTCGGCGTCTGCAGGTGGACTAGCAGCGCGTCCCCGCCCGCGACGCTGAGCGCCTCGGCCCCCCAGGGGCCGGGGCGCTCAGTCGTCCGCCACCACGTCCTGTGACGGCCGCGCCGGGGCCGGTGACGGTGAGTGTGTACAAGTCCCACCTTGTCCCACAAACTCACTACCGCTCGTAGTCACCTGACTCGGGAGGCTCGGGGGGAGTGGCTCGGCCGTCACGGACATGCCGACGTGGGGTCCGAACCTCCTCCGCAGCCGCGGACGCTTGTTCTCAAGGAGAGACGCGCATGCGCCGACGCCGACGCCCGGGTCCCACGCCCGGCTCGCAGCAGGTCCCATCCGCCCGCAGGCGAGGCAACGGTCTGGTCGCGGTCCTCGTCACCTTCCTCGCCGCGGTCGCCGGCGTCGGGCTGATCGCCGGCCCGGCCAGCGCGCACACACCCTCGGTGACGACGGGCTGCGCGGCCGACGGGTCGTTCCTCGAGGTCTCGCTGGACACCTACACCGCCGGCGTGACCAACACGGTCAAGGTTGTCGTCGACGGCAAGACCGTGGACCAGGACGGCGACTTCGGGACGACGTTCTCCGGGAGGTACGACCTCAGCGCCGCGGCGACCCACACCTACGCCGTCACCTACACCGCCGGCGACGACCCCGACGGCTCGCACGGCTGGAGCGGCCAGGCGTCGGGGACCATCCAGGCCTGCCTGGTGGCGCCGGCGTCGCCGTCAGTCTCGGCCGGCGTCTGCGTGAACGGCCAGGGCCAGCCGGGCTACCTCAGCGAGCCGGCGGACACCGCCACGGTCTCCTACTCCCTGAGCGAGGACCGCTCCACGCTGACGGCGACGACGGCGGCCGGCTACTTCTTCTCCTCCGCGGACCAGCCGTGGGTCATCGCCCAGGACGGCCGGTCGGCCACCTACCACGTCGACGTCGACGCGGCGCCGACCGACTGCGCCCAGCCGCTGACGACGCCGACGGTGACGCGGGGCGCGTGCGTGAACGGGGTCGGCGTCGCGGGGGCGATCACCGCCCCGGCGGACACCGCCGGCGTCAAGTACTCCCTCAACCAGGACAAGTCCACGCTGACCGCGACCCTGAAGGACGGCTACGTCTTCGGCCAGGTCGCAACTGGTTGGACCGTGGCGGACAACGGCCGGTCGGCCACCTACCAGGCCGGCGTGGCCGCCCCGACCGGCTGCAGCGGCGGCAGCACCCCGCCGCCGGTGGTGGTGTCCCCGTCCGACCTCGGGCTGGTCAAGACCGTGGACAAGGCCGAGGCCGCTCCCGGCGACACCCTCGCCTACGGCCTGGTCGCCACCGTCGCGACCGGGGCGAACAACGGCACCGCTGCTCAGACCGCCGTGGTGATCTCGGACAAGGCGCCCACCGGCACGAGCCTGAAGGCCGGATCGGTCACCTGCACCGTCGTCCCGGCCGAGGTGGGCTGCACCACCGCCACGACGGGTGACGCCGTGACCGCCCGGGCTGACGGAGCCCTCTCCGTCGGCGACACCCTCGAGCTCGACTTCGCCGTCACCGTCGACGACCCGGCCAAGGCCGCCGACGGCGCCGACCTCACCGAGATCGACAACACCGGCACGGTGGCCTCGGACTCGGTGTCGACGACGCCTTCGAACACCGTGGTCACCGAGCTCACCGACGTCGAGGGTGTCGTGGTCGAGGCCCCGACGCCCGCCCAGCCGACGACTGAGCACCCGGTGGTTCCCGCTCCGGTCACCGTCGTCGCCGGTGACGTCGCGCCGGCCGCCGTCCAGGGCGCGACCCTGCCGCACACCGGGGCCGGGTCGGGCTGGCTGGTCGCGCTGACCGGCCTGCTCCTCACGCTCGCCGGCGCCGGCCTGGTTCTGACCGCCCGTCGGAGGACGGCGCGGTAGGCGCAGCGCGACGCAGGGCAGGGCGGCGGGCTCCGAGGGCGACCTCGGACCCGCCGCCCTTCTGTGTACGAGGAGTGACGGTGCCACCGACAGTAACCGGACCTAGAGGACGAAAGGTTGCTCCGACCGGGCGACCTTGCGGTATCGGCCTTGACGGTGCACGGAGCGTGACTACAGTTCGTGACTGTTCGTAGTCGTCATGGCTACGACCGGGGAGGCGTCGAGCCGCGACCGGTAGTCCGGTCACCGAGCGCGTTACGGGGAGCGCGCTGGTCGCGGGGAGCCACTGGTGAGACCGACCTCGGGACTTCGTTCCGTCCGAGAGGTATGTCCCATGCTGCTCCTGCACCCGAGTCGACGAGTGCCTCGTGCCCTCGCCGTCGCCCTGAGCGCATTCCTGCTGCTCTTGATCGTCCCCACGTTGCTCCGGCAGAACTCTGCGCGAGCCGATGTACTCCCCGAGCCTCAGCTGGTCAGCAGCGACAATGCGGTCACCTGCAAGGACGCGGGGTTGTCCGGCGACGTCCTCATTTCTGGCGGCGTCTACGACCGCATAGACGGCCTCTCGGGGACCGAGGTGGACGCCAAGACGCTGAACGTCGTCAACACCGGGGGCTTCACCATCACCGGCGTCGTCGTCAAGGGCGGCCATGCCTACAACATCTACCGGCACACCCTCACGGACTTGGTGGCCCCGCTCGTCGGCGTCGGCAACATCCCGACCATCAGCCATTGGTTCGTGTGTGGATCTGCTCCGACGGCGGTGACCCCGGTCGCGCCGGAGGTCACCCCGGCCGACTGTGTCAACGGGGAACTCGTCCCGGGCTCGTTCAGGCTGCCGACTGCTCCCGAGGGCATCACCTACAGCAGTGACGGAAACCTCGTTATCGCGACGGCGGACGAGGGCTACGTGCTCGGCTCGGCCGAGGGCTGGACCGGTGAC
>JBQCHF010000200.1:0-15349 GCA_051954955.1 Motilibacteraceae bacterium | reverse complement strand
ACCGCGATGCTCACCCCGCAGGCCGGTCCGCTGCCGTCGCCGCTGGGCAGGCAGTGCAGCGCGCCGCCCGACCCGCCGCCCGAGCCGTCCCAGGTGGCGACCTCGACGTCGGCCGTGCCCGGCGCGCCACCGGACCCGGTCAGGCCGGCGTCCAGAGCGGCCACGTGCGTCGAGGCGTCCTGCCCCGCGGCGCTCGCGGTCAGCGCGCCGAGGGCGTCGACCAGGCCGCGCACGTCGGCGGCCACCTGCCCCCCGTCCAGGGTGACCGTGCGCTGTCCGGCGTCCAGCGCCGGCTGGGTGGACGCGCCGGCCGGGCTCGCGGCGCTCGCGGTGCGCCCGGTGGTGCCCGACGTCGCGACCGCCGTGGCCACGCCGGCGCCGGTCACGCTCACCGCCATGGCCGCGCCGCTGCGGCCGCTGGCCGCCACGGCCGGGCCGCTCGCCGGGATACCACTGGCCAGCCGCCCGGGGGCCGCCACCGCCTGCGCGGGGCCGTCGAGGGAGACCGACACGGACACCGCGCAGAAGCAGCTGGCCGGCAGTCCGTCGACATCGACGGTCGCGGAGCGCACCGCCACCTCGACGTAGCGCTGCACGACGTCGGTCACGGCCGAGGTGGTGAGCGCCGCCCGCGCCTGGTCCACCGCGTCGAGCGCGGCCGGGTCGGGTGCGGGGTCGGCTGCGGGGGTGGTGCCGGCGGGCGTGGGGTCTCCTGCGGACGTGCCGCCGCCGGCCATCGAGGTGGCCGCCAGCGGCGTGCCAGGTGCGGGCGCACCGGGCGCGGCATCACCCGTCGGGCTGCCGATGCTGCTCAGGTCCGTGGGGTCCGTGAGCGCGGGGTCCGTGAGCCCGGGCGCAGGGGTGGAGGAGTCCGGGACAGGGCTCTGGCTGCTGGGCGCCACCGACGCGGTCGGGTCGCCGACCTGGTCCGGGGCGGCCGGGGTCAGCGAGGTGTAGACCACCGGGGCCGACGTGTCCGTGGGCTGGCTGCTGGACTGGCCGGTGGACTGGTCGCCCGCCTGGGACGTGTCGGCGGGCTGGGACCCACCGCCGTCCGGCGTGGGGTCGCCACTCGCCGTGGGCGTCGACGTGGACGTCGAGGCGTCGCTGGGCGTCGGCGAGGTCGTGTCGGTCGGGCTCGCAGTGCTCTGTGCGCCCGTGCCGTCGGCGCCGATGCTCTCGGCCGCACCGGCCGTGGGTGCGGCGACGAGGCTCATCGCGGCCAGCGAGACCGCTGCGCAGAGCGCGAGCAGCAGGACGACGATCCGGGCGGCCACCTGCGCGTGCCGCCGAGGCCAGGTCGTCACTGACCAACCCCCCGCCCCTCCGGCCCCGCCCGGCGGAGTGCCGGGGAGGCATTGCGTCTGCGGGACGGACGCTAGGGCGGGCCGTGAGTGCGCGCAAGGGATCAGCCGATAGAAATTGCGTGTATGCAAGTCGCCACGCAGAGCGACGGAGGAACAATGGGACGGGCGGGCGGGCGGCGCGGCCGCCGGCGGTCAGCGGCTGGGCTGGCCCGAGGCGCGGGCCGCGGCCACGGCGAGCATCGCGTCGTACTGCACCTCGAGCAGATGGCGCAGGTCGTCGGTGAGGCCGGGGTCCCGGTGGATCGCATCCCGGGTGTCGCGCGGGCGCGGCTCGGGGTCGGGAGGCAGCTCGAGCGCCACCTCCTCCGGGTGCAGGTGCCCGGCGGCCACCAGCAGGGTGAGCAGCGGGACCTGGAGCGGCCCCTGCAGCCGGCGCAGCTGGACCAGGGAGGGGACCGACGTGGCGCTGCGCCAGCGGGAGATGACCGAGTCGGGGATGCCCGCGGCCCGGGCGAGCTCGCTGCTGGAGCGGAACCCGCGCAGCTCCATCCGCTCGGCCAGCCAGGCGGGCCACGACGGATGCTGCTCGGTCACGTCTCGAGGATAGGACCGCGCCATCGGCCGTCGCCGCCTGAGACACCCCGGCGTCTCGCCATCGGTGATCGATCGGCGACGGTCCGACACCTTTCGTGATGACTCTTGCGCGACTGCTACGCCCGGTGTCCACTGAGGCGGCGCAGCGCAGCCGAGGGCGGCTGCGGCGCGAGCAGACGATCGGGCAGACAATAGGTCGAACGACGAGGCCAGCGCGATGACGAGGATCTCGGGATCGGGTTCGCGGATGCGGGGGCAGCCGATGGAGCTCCGGACGGTGGGCAGGATCGTCGAACCGCTGCGCGTCGAGGCGCGGGAGGCGCTGGCCCACCTCTCCCCCGACGACCCGGCGCTCGCCGACTGGATGCTCGCCGCGGCCCGCCTGGACGCCGCCCTGGACGCCACCGAGCAGCTGCTGGCCGTGCACGACCCGGCCCACGGGCGGCGCCGCTGGACCTCCCGACCGGTCGGCTCCGACGGCAGGGACCGGCGCGCCGTCCTGTCGTAAGGGAGCGTCCTCGCCCCGCTCGAGCAGGGCGGCCGGGCGGTCCGGTTTGGGGAGCGCACCCGCCACCGGGTATCGTGGCCGGTCGCGTGCGCGCCTGGGTCGTGCGCGCACCCCGTGTCCCCGGTCGGCGGCCTTCACCGGTCCCGGCCACGGTCCACAGCCATGGTCCTCGCGGACCGCGGTCCGTCCCCACCGGACCGCGGCGAGTGCGGGCCCGCAGCCCCGGCTGCATGCACCGCCCTCACCGACCTGTCATCTCTTACGAACGTCGAGGCTCCCGAACGTGGCGAACATCAAGTCCCAGCTCAAGCGGATCAAGACCAACGAGAAGGCGCGCCTGCGCAACAAGGCGGTCAAGTCCGAGCTCAAGACCTACGTGCGCAAGACCCGCGAGGCGGTCGCCGCCGGCGACGCGGCCGGCGCGCAGGAGCTGCTCAAGACCGCCAGCCGCAAGCTGGACAAGGCCGTGAGCAAGGGCGTGATCCACAAGAACCAGGCCGCCAACCGCAAGTCGGCGCTGGCCAAGGTCGTGTCCTCGCTCTGACGGACCTCCCGGCTCCCCGCGAGCCGGACGCGCCCGCACTGACGAACGGCGCCGCTCCCCCGGGTGCGGCGCCGTTCGCGTGCTTCCGGTCAACGGAACCCCGGCACCCGGACCTCAGCGCCCCCGGACCTCAGCGCACCCGGACCTCAGCGCCCCAGAGGCTCAGCAGCTCACTGCTCGGCCCGGCAGCGCGCGACGGTGACCACCGCCTTCTCCAGCGCGTAGACCGGGTCGGCCGCACCGCCCTTGACCGCCGCATCGGCTTCGGCCACCGCGCGCAGGGCGGCCGCCAGACCGTCCGCGGTCCAGCCGCGCAGCTGGCCGCGCACCACGCGCACCTTCCACGGCGGCATCCCGAGCTCGCGGGCCAGGTCGGCCTCCCGCAGGCCGCGCGAGGCCCCGGACATCCGCCCGATGTTGCGCAGCGCCATCGCCAGCGCGGCGACCACCGGCACCGGGTCGGTCCCCGAGCCCAGGGCGTAGCGCAGCTGCAGCAGCGCCTCGTCGGCCCGGCCCTCCACGGCGCGGTCGGCCACCGTGAAGCCGGTGACCTCGGCGTGCCCGGCGTAGTAGCGGCGCACGACGTCGACGTCGATCGCGCCGGTGGTGTCCGCGCACAGCTGCCCGACCGCGCCGGCCAGGGCGCGCAGGTCGTTGCCCACCGCGTCCAGCAGCGTGTCGACGACCTCCCCGCCCACCCGCCGGCGCTGCCGGGAGAACTCGGCGGCGACGAACGCGGCCTTGTCCCGCCGCGACTTCACCTCCGCGCAGGCCACCTCGGCCGCCCCCGCCTTGCGCGCGGCGTCGAGCACCCCCTTGCCCCGCGCCCCACCCTTGTGGGTGAGCACGAGCACCGCGTCGGGCGAGGGAGCGGTCACCAGGCCCTTGAGCTCGTCGACCAGCACGTCACCGGCCTCGTGCACCCCGCGCACGACGACGACGCTGCGGCCGCCGAACAGGGACGGGGCCACCAGGCCGCTCACCGTGCCCGGTTCCAGCCCGGCCGCCGCGAGCTCGCGCACGTCGGTCTCCGGGTCGCCGGCCCGCGCGGCCGCGACCACCTCGGAGACGGCGCGGTCCACGAGCAGCTCCTCGGGCCCGACGACCAGCGTGACCGCCGCCGGCTCGCCGTGCGCACCCTCGCCCACTCGCCCTCCTCGCTGTCCCTCACTGTCCAGGCCGACCCGTCCGGGGCGCTGCCCGCTCGGCGGTGACGCTACCCGCCGTCGGCGACGGTGCCGCACGCCTACCGCTCGGTGGCAGCCCTCAGGTGCTCCTCCGGTCCGAGCACCAGCACGGTGCCGTCCTGGTCGGTCCGCAGCACCCTCGCTCCGTCGGCGCGCAGCAGCCCGATCGTGGCCGGCGCCGGGTGGCCGTAGTCGTTGCCCGCCCCCACGCTGATCACCGCCAGCCGGGCCCCGGTCTCGGCCAGCAGCGCGGGCAGCTGGTGGACGCTGCCGTGGTGCGGGACCTTGAGGACGTCGACCGGCCCGGCGTCCAGACGGCCGTCGCCGTCAACGTCCAGGGTGCGCAGCAGCGCCGCCTGCGCCGGCGGTTCGACGTCGCCGGTGAGCAGCGAACGCACCCCGGAGCGCACCGCGAGCAGCACCAGGCTGGAGTTGTTGGGGGCGGAGTCCTCGTGGATGGCGGCCGGCGGGGCGAGCACCAGCAGTGAGAGCGGCCCCTCCCCCAGCTGCTCGCCCACGCGCGCCCGGCGCAGCGGCACGTGCGCGGCCGCCGTCCACGCCGTCACCCGCTGCGCCTCCTGCGCCGGCTCGTCCAACGGCCCCACGACGACCTCCCCCACGCGCCGGCCGCTCAGCACGCCCGGCAGGCCTTCGGCGTGGTCGGCGTGGTCGTGGGTCAGCACCACCCGCTCGACCCGGGTGACCCGCAGGCGGCGCAGGCACCGGTCCACCGCCCCCGGGTCCGGGCCGGTGTCGACCACGACGGCTGCGCCCGGGGTGGTAGGCAGCACGAGCGCATCGCCCTGCCCGACGTCGCACGCGGCCAGCACCCAGCCGGCCGGCGGCCAGCGCGGGGCGAGCCGGGCCGGGAGCACCACCAGCAGCACCGCGAGCAGCGTGACGGCGGCGCCCAGCGCCGTGGCGGCCGGGCGGACCGCCGCCGCCCGGGCGAGCAGCCGCGCCGCCGGCCCGGCCAGCAGGACCACGGCGAGGGTGGCACCGGCCAGCGCGACCGCGCCGGGCAGCCCGCTGGGCCACGGCAGGGAGGCGCCCGGCAGCGCCGCGGCGGTGAGCGCGACGTGCACGATCCACCAGGCGGGCACGGCGGCCAACCGGCCCAGCAGCCCGGCCACGCCGGCGCTGAGCGGCGACACCAGCGCGGCCAGCACCCCGAGCAGGGTGGCCGGGGCGACCGCGGGGGCGACCAGCAGGTTGGCCGGCACCGCGGCCAGGCTCACCTGCGGGGAGAGCAGCACGGTGATCGGCCCGCAGACCGCCTGGGCGGCGGCCGGCACGGCCAGCGCGAGGGCCACGCCACCGGCCGCGCGCCGCGCCAGCCGGCGCAGCCGGTCCCGGCGGCTCCCCTCCGGCCACCGCCCGGCCAGCCGGTCGACGGCTCGGACCGACGGGCCGGCCAGCGCCCGGGACCATGGGCCGGCCAGCACCAGCAGCCCGGCCGTCGCCACCGCGGAGAGGACGAAGCCGTAGGAGCGGGCGAGCGCCGGATCCACCAGCACGAGCAGCAGCGCGGCGCCGGACAGGGCCGGCACCCCCGCTCCCCGTCGGCCGCTGGCCAGGCCCGCGACGGCGACCAGGCCCATCACCGCCGCCCGCAGCACGCTGGGTTCGGGACGGGCCAGCACGACGAACCCGGCTAGCGCGGCGACGGCGGCCACCGGGCGCAGGCGCAGCGGCAGGCCGATCCACCGTGCCATCAGCAGGACGGCGCCGACGACGATGGCCACGTTCGCGCCGGACACCGCGGTGAGGTGGGACAGGCCCACCTGACGCATGGCATCGCGCACCTGCGCCGGGAGCGCGGCGTCGTCCCCCACCACCAGGCCTGGCACCAGCCCGCGCTCGGCCGGGCCCGCCCCGGCCACGGCCGCCCGCAGGCCCGCCCGCAGCCGCCCGGCCGCGCGCTCCACCAGCCCCGGCGGCGAGAGCACCCGCGGTGGGCCGTCGGCGGCCAGCAGTGCGGCCGCGTCGTCCCCGGGTCGGGCGGCCGCCAGCCGCCCGGTCACCAGCAGCCGGGTGCCCGGCAGCAGGCCGCTCCAGCGCTGGTCGCGGGCGAGCAGGACGACCGGCACCCGGCCGCGCCACGCACGCCCCCGCCCGTCGAGGGCCACGACGTGTGCCCGCACCGTCCATCCCGGCCGGGGGCCAGCCGGGCCGGTGGACTGGAACGGGTGCGGGTCGGTGGCGAGGACGGCCTCGGCGCGCACCACGGCGCGATCGGCGGCCAGCCGGCCCAGGTCCCCGCCGTCGGCGGTGGCGGTGTGAGCCGCGGCGGACAGTGCGGCCCCGATGGCGCACACGGCGCAGGCCGCAGCCGTGCGCAGCCGCCGGCGCCGGAGAGGACCAGGCGCCGGGTCGGCACCCTCCGCCGACAGGAGCCGACCCCTCGTCCGCGCGAGCGCCGGCACACGCAGCGGCACGACCAGCGACCCCGCCAGTGGCAGCGCGAACAGCAGCAGCACGGACAGCAGCAGCGTGCCCGGCACCGCCAGGACCACCGCGCGGCGCGGCGGCAGGGCCAGCGCGAGCCAGGCGGCGGCCCAGGCCGCCAGGGCCGGCGCCGCGAGGCGCAGGTCCAGCCGGCGGCCACGGCCCGGCTCGTCACCGTCGGGGACGTCGGCCGATCCCGCGGCCGGGCTCGGCAGCGGGCGGGCAGCCGACGCGCCCGCGCTCATACGCGCACCAGCGGCTGGAGGTCGGCGAACACCTTCGGCCCGATCCCCCGGACCTCGCGCAGCTCGTCCACGCTGCTGAACCGCTGGTGCTCGCCGCGCCAGTCCAGGATCCGCTGGGCCAGCACCGGGCCGACGCCCGGCAGCCCGTCGAGCTCGGCGAGGGTCGCGCTGTTGAGATCGAGCGGGGCCGTCGGCGCGCCGGCGACCGGCGGACCGCCCGGGGCCTCGACGGCGGGCGGCGCCGCCACCACCTCGCCCGGCGAGGGCACCCGCAGCTGCTCGCCGTCCACCACCACCCGGGCGAGGTTGACCCCGCTGAGGTCCGCCTTCGCGGTGGCTCCTCCGGCAGCCCGGACGGCGTCGTCCACCCGGGCGCCGGCAGGCAGGTGGACCAGTCCGGGGTGGCGCACCTGACCCACCACGTGCACCACGACCAGCGCGGCCGGGCCGGTCGGGCTGCTGCCCGCGGTGCCGGACGCGCCGGTCCCGGTGGGAGCAGCGGGCGTGCCGAGCGAGGGCTGGGAGGGGGCGGCGCGGGCGGAGCTGACCGTCCGGACCGGGCTGGGTGCCGCGTCGGCGGCTCCCGCGGCGGACCGGGCCGGTGCGGCCTCCACCGGCACCGGGCGGGACCGCCACATCAGCCCGCCGGCCAGGGCGGCGGCGAGCAGGGCCACCACGGCCAGCCCCACGACGGCGGGGCGGCCCAGCCCCGCCTCGCGGCCCCCGCTGGGCGCGGGCTCGTCCGGGCGCCGCCGACGTCCGGCAACTTCGACCCCCCGCCGGGCGCGGTGCGCTCCCTCCCGCTGCCGGCCGCCGGGACGGCGCGCCGGCACGATGTCTGCCGAACCGTTCGCGGGTCGCTCGGGCCGGTCGCCCTCGGGCGGTGCGGCCGGGGCGACCTGGGCCGGCGCGGGTGCGAACAGCTCCGCGGCGAGGGACGGCCCGTCCCCGACCCAGCCCTCGCCTCGGCCACCGAGGGGCAGCGGCCCGGGGCCGCGCGGCACCCAGCCACCGTCCGCGCCCTCCGCACCATCCGGGCCCGGCTGCCCGTCCTGCGCCCAGGACGTGGGGCTGCCAGCCAGCTGCCCGGCCACAGCGGCGAGGCGCTCGTGCACGTCGCGGGCCAGCCGGTCGGAGCGTCGGGACACGCTCAGTGACGCTAGGCGCGCGACGGCGGCGCCGGGCGGCCCGCGCGCGCCGCTGTGGAGGGTGGCAGACAGCCCTGGGGACGGTGCCGCGACCAGTCCCGCGGCCGGGGCTCAGCGCGGCGCGACGACGACGGCGAGCATCCCCGGCCCCACGTGGGCGCCCACCACGGCGCCCACCTCGGCCAGCCGCAGGTCGTGCAGCCCGGGGACCCGGTCACGCAACCGCTCGGCCAGCGCCCCGGCCCGCTCGGGACTGGCCAGGTGGTGCACGGCGAGGTCCACCGCACCGGCCCCGGCGCGCTCCACCGCCAGGTCCTCCAGCCGGGCCAGCGCCCGGGAGGCGGTGCGCACCTTCTCCAGCGGGACGATCCGTCCGTCCAGCAGCTCCAGCAGCGGCTTGACCGCCAGGGCGGAGCCGAGCAGCGCCTGGGCGGCACCGATGCGCCCACCTCGGCGGAGGTGCTCGAGGGTGTCGACGTAGAAGATCCCGGAGGTCGCCAGCGCCCGCTTCTCCGCCACCGCCGCCACCTCCACCCCGGAGGCTCCGTCCGCGGCGGCCTCCACCGCGCTGAGCACCGCGAAGCCGAGCCCCATCGCCATCGAGCGGCTGTCCACGACGTGCACCGGCACCGGCGCCTCGCGCGCGGCGATCGACGCCGACTCGATCGTGCCGGACATGTCCGCGCTGATGTGGACCGAGACCACCTCGTGGGCCCCCGCGGCGGCGGCCCGCTCGTAGGCGGCGAGGAAGGCGTGCGGCGTCGGCCGCGAGGTGGACACCGGCACGTAGCGGCGCAGCGCGTCGGCGACGTCGGCCGGGGTGATCTCGCTGCCCTCGTCGTGGCTGACCCCGCCGACGACGACCTGCAGCGGCACCACCTGCAGCGGCAGGGCCGGCAGCCGTGCCCCGGGCTCCCCCGGTGCGGCGACGCCGTGGCCCTGCAGCAGGTCCGCCGGCAGGTAGGCGGTGGAGTCGGTGACCACCGCGACCTGTGCCATGCCGACCAGGCTAACTGCCACCTCGGCGGGCGACACCGGTACGCGACCGGCCGCCCCGGCCTCCGCGGAGGTCGGGGCAGCCGGACGCGACGGCTCGCCGGTGGGCTGTCACGCAGGGACGACGTTGACCAGCTTCGGGGCCCGCACGACGACCGTGCGCACCCCGCGGCCGTCAAGCGCCCGCTGCACGGCGTCGCTGGCCAGCGCCAGCTCGCGCAGCTCGTCCTCGCCGATGCCGGGCGCGACCTCGATGCGGTCGCGAACCTTGCCCTGCACCTGCAGCACGCAGGTGACCGACTCGGCCACCAGCAGCGCCGGGTCCGCCTGCGGGAACGGGGCGTAGGTCAGCGACTCGGTGTGACCCAGCCGGGCCCACAGCTCCTCGGCCGTGTGCGGTGCCAGCGGAGCCAGCATGAGCACCAGCGGCTCGGCCACCTCGCGCGGCGTCGGCCCGTCCAGCTTGACCAGCGCGTTGTTCAGCTCGATCAGCTTGGCCACGGCGGGGTTGAAGCGCAGCCCGGCGTAGTCGGTGCGCACGCCGTCGATGGTCCGGTGCAGCAGCCGCCGGGTGGCGTCGTCCGCGGGCTCGTCGGTGACCGTCAGCTCGCCGGTCTCCTCGTCCACCACGTTGCGCCACAGCCGCTGGAGGAACCGGAACGAGCCGATCACCGCGCGGGTCTCCCACGGCCGGGAGGTCTCCAGCGGTCCCATGCTCATCTCGTAGATGCGCAGGGTGTCCGCGCCGTAGTCGGCGCACATCTGGTCGGGCGTGACGCTGTTCTTCAGCGACTTGCCCATCTTCCCGTACTCGCGGTGGACCTTCTCCGACCCGTAGTAGTAGTCGCCGTCGCGCTCGACGACCTCCTCCGCCGGCACGTAGACGCCCCGGTCGTCGGTGTAGGCGTAGGCCTGGATGTAGCCCTGGTTGAACAGGCGGTGGAACGGCTCGCTGCTGGAGACGTGCCCCAGGTCGTGCAGCACCTTGTGCCAGAACCGGGCGTAGAGCAGGTGCAGCACCGCGTGCTCGACGCCGCCGACGTAGAGGTCGACGCCGCCAGTGCTGTTCTCGTCGCTGTGGTCCTCGCCGCGCGGGCCCATCCAGTAGCGCTCGACCTCCGGGTCGACGAAGCGCTCGGTGTTGGTCGGGTCCAGGTAGCGCAGCTCGTACCAGCACGAGCCGGCCCACTGCGGCATCGTGTTGGTCTCGCGGCGGTATCGCTTGGGACCGTCACCCAGGTCCAGCTCCACCTCCACCCAGTCCTGCGCCCGGCCCAGCGGCGGCTCGGGCTCGCTGCCGGCGTCGTCCGGGGTGAAGGTGCGCGGGGAGTAGTCGTCGATGTCGGGCAGCTGCACCGGCAGCATCGAGTCCGGCAGCGGGATCGGCAGTCCGGACTCGTCGTAGACGATCGGGAACGGCTCGCCCCAGTAGCGCTGGCGGCTGAACAGCCAGTCGCGCAGCTTGTAGGTGACCGTCCGCTGCCCGAGGCCCTTGCCCTCCAGCCAGTCGATGATCCGGGTCTTCGCCTCGGCCACGCCCAGGCCGTCCAGCGAGATCTCGTCGTTGGCGGAGTTGATGGCCGGGCCGTCGCCGGTGAACGCCTCACCCTCCCACCCCTCGGGCGGGGCGACGGTGCGCACCACGGGCAGGTCGAACTTGGCCGCGAACTCCCAGTCGCGCTCGTCCTGCGCGGGCACCGCCATGATGGCGCCGGTGCCGTAGCCCATGAGCACGTAGTCGGCCACGAACACCGGGACCTGCTTGCCGTTCACCGGGTTGACGGCGAAAGAGCCGGTGAAGACACCGGTCTTGTCCCGGCCCTCGGTCTGCCGCTCCAGATCGGTCTTGCGCCCGGCCTGCTCGCGGTAGGCGCCCACCGCCTCGGCCGGCGACGCCGCTCCCCCGGTCCAGGCCGGGCGGGTGCCCTCGGGCCAGGCCGGCGCGGTCAGCTGCCCCACCAGGGGGTGCTCGGGCGCGACCACCATGAACGTGGCGCCGAAGAGCGTGTCCGGGCGGGTGGTGAAGACCTCGAGGTCGCCGTGGTCGGTGGCGAAGCGGACCCGCGCGCCCTCGGACCGGCCGATCCAGTTGCGCTGCATCAGCTTGATCGGCTCGGGCCAGTCCAGCCGGTCCAGGTCGGCGGCAAGCCGGTCGGCGTAGGCGGTGATGCGCATCATCCATTGGCGCAGGTTGCGCTTGAACACCGGGAAGTTGCCGCGCTCGCTGCGGCCGTCGGCGGTGACCTCCTCGTTGGCCAGCACGGTGCCCAGCCCCGGGCACCAGTTGACCGGCGCCTCGGACAGGTAGGCCAGCCGGTGTCCGTCGACGACCTTGCGCCGCTCGACGTCGGACAGCTCCGCCCAGGGGCGCCCGTCCGGCGTGGGTCGGGCGCCGGACTCGAGCTGCGCCACCAGCTCCTCGATCGGGCGGGCGCGGCCCCGGCCGCCGTCGGCCTCGGTGTCGTACCAGGAGTTGAACACCTGCAGGAAGATCCACTGCGTCCAGCGGTAGAACTCGACGTCGGTGGTGGCCACCGAGCGGCGGGCGTCGTGGGCCAGGCCCAGCCGGCGCAGCTGGCGGCGCATGTTGGCGATGTTGGACTCGGTGGTGGTGCGCGGGTGGGTGCCGGTCTGCACCGCGTACTGCTCGGCGGGCAGGCCGAAGGCGTCGTAGCCCAGCGCGTGCAGGACGTTGTAGCCGGCCATCCGGTGGTAGCGGCCGAAGACGTCGGTGGCGATGTAGCCCAGCGGGTGGCCCACGTGCAGGCCCGAGCCCGAGGGGTACGGGAACATGTCGAGCACGTAGAGCTTGGGGCGACCGGCCACCGCGTCCGGGTCGCCCAGCGGACCGGACGGGTTGGGTGCCTCGAAGGTGCCCTCGCGCTCCCAGCGGTCCTGCCAGCGCTCCTCGATGCCGGCCGCCAGCGCAGCGGTGTAGCGGAACGGGGGGACCTCGTCGCCGGCAGGTACGGCTGCGGTGCTGGTCGTCTCGCTCATCTCGTCCTCGTCCTCGTCTCGGCGCGATGCGCTGGGTGGACAGCGACCGCAGGCGGTTCGGCGGGTCCGACCGGGCAACAAAAAACCCCTCGGGTCACGAGGGGTCGCCGCGCTGACAAGGTCGGGAGGTCAGCGCGGCCCGGTAAGGAGCAGGCGCACGGTCCGCATGCCAGGCACTGTACCGGACCACTCGGCAGCGCGGAGTCCGGGGTCCGGGGTCCGGCTGGAGCAGACCGCTGCCCCGGTCCCCTCACGGGGGACCGGGGCAGCAGGTGAGGCGGCCGGGCTGGATTCCCAGCTAGGAGATCTTGACCCGCCAGATCCCGCGGCCGTGCGTGGCCGCGTAGAGGTAGTCACCGTGCACCTCGACGTCCATCACGGTCGCCTTGGGCAGGCCGGCCGCCAGGTTCTGCCAGGCCCCGTCCGTGCCCTGCACGAAGACACCGAGGTCGGTGCCCACGACCAGACCGAGGTCGGTCATCTTCACCGTGTTGGCCGGCACGTCCGGGAACGCCCCAGCCTTGCCGCTGCGGTCGAGCGGGGTCAGAGAATGGTCGGCAAGACCGATCTTCCACACGTGCTGGACGCCGGCGCCGGGACCGTCGGTGAACCGGCGGGAGAAGCCGCCCGTGACGGCATAGACGCTGTCGCCATCCACTGCGACGCCACCGATGTAGCGGGCGGCCACGTCGTCCTTGGTGCCGACGTTGGTCCAGTCCGGGGTGTCCTTGGTGATGTCCTCGGTCACTACGACACCGCCGACGAAGGCCTCACTGCAGGGGCCGCACCAGGCCACCGCGGCCTTGTTGCCGTTCAGCGCCACTGCTGTGGCGACCGGGGCCTTGGCGTCCTTCTGGCCGTGCGCCGGCAGGAAGGTCGCCAGGTCGAGCTTGTTCTGCCAGACCTTGGAGGGGTTGTCGGCCGTGCGGATGTCGAAACCCTTGGTCTGGAACCAGACGTGCTGGCCGGCCGCGATCCAGTCGTTCGCGTTGGACCGGTCCTGGTCGAACGGCGCGATGAACCGGGCGTTGGTCTCCGGCGGCGCGATGTCCTTGGTGTTGGCCGCCGAGGCGTCCACGAACGCGTCCTTGCTCGTGGACTTGGCGCAGTTGTCGGTGGCTCGCATCGACAGGTCGACGTACTCCTGGACGATCTTGCAGCCGTCGGTCGGGTCGACCAGCACGTCGCCGCCGTCACCGCCGAAGTTGGACGAGAACACCGTCTTGCCAGGGTTCGCGGCGTCGGAAGGGTTCGTCAGGGCCAAGCGCAGCAGTGAGCCGCCATTGTCCTGCAGACCTCCGGACACTGCCACCGAGCCGTCCGCCTCCGGGTCGTCGCCCACACCGACCGAGTAGTACTGCAGGGCGTCGATGCTGCCGTCGTTGAGGGACTTCCAGTCGGTGGCGTGGCCTTCGCGGTCCTCGTGACCGTTCACCGGGCGGGAGTAGATGCCCCCGTCGTTGCCGACGTAGACCGTGGGGGCCCCATCGGCGTTCTCTCCGAAGGCGACCGAGTGCTGGTCCGAGTGGGTGGTGGCGTTGCAGCCGTTGGTGAGCGTGAAAGCACCCGCGTCGTAGCACTTGAAGTAGAAGTTCCAGTAGGGGCCTACCGTCTTCCAAGTGGCGCCGCCGTCACGGGTCTCGTAGACCTCCTCCAGGCCCACGTAGACGTGCTTGGGGTCCTTCGGGTCCACGCCCAGGAACTGGTTGTACCAGGACTGGATGCCGGGGCCGTAGCCCTTGCCGCCGACGGACTGCTTGAGGGCGGAGCCGGAGTTGGCGAGCTTGGTCTGGTCGGCGATCTTGGTCCACGGGCCCGCGACGGAGCCGCTGTTGGAGACGTAGACGCCCTTGAGGTAGCTGTTCACCGTGCCGGTGTTCTTGCTGTAGAGCTTCACCGACTGCACCACGGCGTAGAGCTTGGAGCCGTCGTCGGAGAAGCCGAAGGTGGCCTGGCCGACATCGCTCGGGTCGATCGAGTCGATACCGCCCTTGAGGTTCACCTTGTGCCAGCTGCCGGCAGCGCCGCGCTGGGTGCTCTCGTAGAAACCGTTGTAGCTGTCGCCGCCGCGCCAGCCGACCGCCGCGATGACGTGCTGCGCGTTCTTCGGGTCGACGGCGATGTCGTTGACGATGTTCTTGTAGCCGGCCTGCGGGTCCTGAGCGTCCTTGCTCCCGCTGCCCGACAGGTACGTCGGGTTGGGCGCGAAGACCGGCTCCCACGGGGTCGCCATGCTCCCCGCCACCGAGTGCCGCCAGATGCCCCGGTTGGTCGCCACCCAGGCGAAGTCGCCGCCGAACCGGATCTTCTGGATCGTCGTGCTCTCGAGCTCAGTGCCACCGACCCGGTCGGTGGTCTTGAAGTCCTTGCTGGTCGGGTCGGCGTCGCGGTAGACGCCCTGGCCCACGAAGGAGGTGCCGCCGGTGTTGCCCTCGCCGGTGGCGTACCAGAGCGCCTTGTCCGGTCCCACCCGCAGGTCGCCGGTGGACAGCGTGCCCAGCTCGTCGGCGATCGGGGTCCAGTGGCCGCCGCCGGTGGTGGAGCGCCAGACGCCGCCGTCGGCACCGCCGGCGAAGACGGTCTTGCCCAGGGTGGCGATGCCGGTGATGCGCCCGGTGGTGTTGCCCGAGCCGCCGGAGGAGTTGGAGAAGTAGTCGCGGTAGTTCGGGTCGTCCGAGTTGTACGGCGTCCCAGTGAGCTCCTTCCAGGGCGCACTCAGGACCGGGTCGCCCAGCCCAGTGATCTGCTGCAGGGCAGCGCTGTACGCGCCGGCGGGGACGATGCCGCGGTGCTGAGCGAACTGCTCCGCCGCGGTCCGTGCCTCGAAGGCCTCCCCGCCGGCCCCGCCGTTCTCGACACCCTGGCTGGACGTCTGGAAGGTCTTCTCCCCGGGGTCCTGCTCACCCTTCATCTGTTCGTAGAGCTCGTGCGCCTTCCACGGAAGGCGCTCGGCGTTCCTCTCCTGCACGAAGGTGAGGGAGCCGAAGGTGCCGGCGGCGAGCGCCGCGGCGGCGGTGGCCGCCACGAGCGTTCGACGCCGACCCGCGGGTCGAACCATCTGGTCCTCCTGTCGCGGCCCGCACGGTGCAGGTGGTGCACGGCTACGGGCATCTGGCGTGAGCTGACACAGGAGGGCATGACAAAGCCCGCCGGCCGCGAAGGCCGACGGGCAGGTGTCTGTGCCCCCGACGGTCACCCCGTGGCCGTCGGCGAACACTCTCCGCTATTCAGGCATGTCCGAAAAGGGGTTTTGGCAAAGGAAGGGTCAAGGATGGAGGGATGCGGATCCCGGGCAGCGCGGAGCCCCCGCCCCCCCCAGGCAGGGGCCCGGGGACCGCGCGGGTGCGAAAAGAGCCCCAACCGGGGCGTACACAG
>JBQCHF010000199.1:0-2788 GCA_051954955.1 Motilibacteraceae bacterium | reverse complement strand
CTCGAGGCCGCGGCCGGGGCGGCCGGGGCTCCCGCCGCGCAGGTGGCGGTGCAGGTCGACCGGAATGCCGAGCAGAGTGTCGCGGCCCAGCTGCGGGAGGCGCTGGCCTCCGGCCGGAGGGTCCACCTGTCGTACTACGTGCCCGGCCGCGATGAGGCGACCGAGCGGGACGTGGACCCGATGCGGCTGCTGGTCGTGGAGGGCCGGACCTACCTCGAAGGGTGGTGCCGGCGCGCGGAGGACGTGCGCCTGTTCCGGCTCGACCGCGTGCTCGGGGTGCAGGTGCTGACGGTGGCCGCCGAGGTGCCGCAGGAGGCGGAGTCCGTCGACGTCGACCGGGGGCTCTTCCGGCCCTCGCCGAACGACCTGCGGGTGGTGATCGAGCTGTCGCCGTACGGGCGCTGGGTCGCGGAGTACTACCCCTGTGAGGAAGTGACGGACCTGGGTGAGGGCCGGCTGCGGGTGGTCCTGCGCACCCCGGACGGCGAATGGGTGCGCCGGCTCGCCCTGCGGCTCGGCGAGGACGGGCGGCTCGTCGAGCCCGCTGAGCTCGCCGCGGGCGTCCGCAAGGAGGCCGCTGCCGCCCTGGCACAGTACGGCAGCGGCGCCGCAGGCGGCGGGAGCGAGGCAAGCGATGGAACCCCGCCCACGGCCGGAATGGTGAGTTAGCGCGCAACCCGGCGTACCATGTGCCTGAAGACGTCCCTGGAGCGGCAGGGGCACGTTCCACACTGAGAAGGACGGAACATGCTTGGTGAACTCAGCCCCTGGCACCTGTTGATCCTGGCGGCAGTGGTGCTGGTGCTCTTCGGGGCCAAGAAGCTGCCGGACAGCGCCCGCGCGCTCGGCCGGTCCATGCGTATCTTCAAGGCGGAGACGTCGGGACTCCGCGACGGCGAAAAGGCCGATGACGGCCAGGCCCAGGCCGCTCAGGGCCAGGCCGCCCAGGGCCAGTCCAGCCAGGCCGGCCAGGCCCAAGCCGCGCCGCAGCAGCTGCCCGCGCCCGCTAAGGACGACGGCACCGTGGTGGACGGGGTTCCGCTCTCCGAGGCCCAGCGCAGCAACCAGCCCCGCTGAGCGCCCGCCGGGAGATGACCACGACGCCTGACCCCAGCGCGCCGTCCGGCGCGCGTGGCCGCCGTGCGCCGCGGCCGGCCGGGCTCGACAATGCCGATGCGCGGATGTCGCTCATGGAGCACATTCGCGAGCTCCGCAACCGCCTGCTCAAGGCCCTGCTTGGGCTGGCGCTGGGCATGGTGGTGGGCTGGATCTTCTTCACGCCGGCCTGGCACTTCATCTCGGAGCCGTTCTGCAAGATCGACATCGGGGGCACTGTCGGCTGCGGCAAGGACGGGCATCCGCTCATCGTGACCGGTGTGTTCGACGCGTTCTTCGTGCACCTCAAGATCGCCTTCGTGGTGGGCCTGATCGTGTCCTCGCCGGTCTGGCTCTACCAGCTATGGGCGTTCATCGCGCCGGGGCTCTACCGCAGGGAGAAGCGCTGGACCTACGCGTTCGTCGGCACCGCCGTGCCGCTGTTCGCGCTCGGTGGCGTGTTCGCCTACTTCGCGCTCAGCCATGGCCTGGAGTTCCTCCTCGGCCTGACCCCCGGCGGGGTCAAGCCGCTGATCACCATCGACACCTACCTCGGCTACGCGATGGCGATGCTGCTGATCTTCGGCCTCGCCTTCGAGGTCCCGCTGATCATGGTGATACTCAACATGGCCGGGGTGCTGACGCACGCCCGGATGCGGAAGTGGCGCCGGGTGATGATCTTCGCGGTGTTCGCGTTCGCCGCGGTGGCCACACCCAGCCCGGACCCGTTCTCCATGCTCCTGCTCGCGGTGCCCTGTGTGGTCCTGGTCGAGCTCGCCGAGGTCTTCGTGTGGGCCAACGACCGGCGCCGGGCCCGCCGGCCGTCGATCTACGCCGGCCTGGACGACGACCAGATCTCGCCGCTCGACTTCGACGACAGCGTCAGCTCCGGCCAGCGGTAGCCCGGCGCGCCGGGTCATGCCCGGCCGTGGCTCGCCGACGCTTGATCGCATGCCCACCAGCCCGGCGCGGCGTTACGCGGCGTTCCGCGAACAGCAGGCGGAGGACGGGCCGGTCCTCACCCAGTTCCAGGCGCTGTACGACTTCGGCTTCGATGACTTCCAGCGCAAGGCATGCCAGGCGCTGAACGAGGGGCACGGGGTGCTCGTCGCCGCCCCGACCGGGTCGGGCAAGACGGTGGTGGGGGAGTTCGCCGTGCACCTCGCCCTGGCCGAGGGGCGCAAGTGCTTCTACACGACGCCGATCAAGGCGCTGTCGAACCAGAAATACGGCGATCTCGTGCGGCGGTACGGCGGCGACAGCGTCGGCCTGCTCACCGGCGACAACAGCATCAACGGCGAAGCGCCAGTGGTGGTGATGACCACCGAGGTGCTGCGCAACATGCTCTACGCCGGCTCCGCCACCCTGGCTGGCCTGGGCTACGTGGTCCTGGACGAGGTGCATTACCTGGCCGACGCGTTCCGCGGCGCGGTCTGGGAAGAAGTGATCATCCACCTGCCCGACTCGGTGCGGGTGGTGGCCCTGTCGGCCACGGTCAGCAACGCCGAGGAGTTCGGCGACTGGCTGACCCAGGTCCGGGGCGGGACCACCGTGATCGTGGACGAGCACCGGCCGGTGCCGCTCTGGCAGCACGTGATGGCGGGCGCGCAGCTCTATGACCTGTTCGTGGAGGACGACGCCAGCACCGGTCCCGGGAAGCGCGGGCAGGCTGACGGCGAGCGGGCCGCGCAGG
>JBQCHF010000198.1:0-28631 GCA_051954955.1 Motilibacteraceae bacterium | reverse complement strand
CCACGTCAGGAGCCGCGCCGTGGCCGACCGACCCGCCGACGCCTCCCGCGCCGTTCGTGCTCTGGGCAGCGACGGGCGCCGCGCGGCGCTGCGCCTGGGCGTCGTCCCCGAGGTGCTGCACGGCCTGCTGCTCGAGCGCGCCGCGACAGCCGGCACCACAGCCGGCACCACAGCCGGCACGCTCGACGTGCTCGACGTCGGCGGCGGCACCGGTGGGTTCGCGGTGCCGCTGGCCCGCGAGGGGCACCGGGTCACCGTGGTCGACCCCAGCCCCGACGCGCTGGCCGCGCTCGAGCGGCGCGCGGCGGAGTCCGGCGTGCCGGTCCGCGCGGTGCAGGGCGACCTGGCCGACCTGCTCGAGGTCGCCCCGGCCGGCAGCGCCGACGTCGTCCTCGTCCACGGCGCCCTCGAGCACGCCGACGACCCGGCTGCCGCGCTGGAGCGGGTCGCCGCGGTGCTGCGCCCCGGCGGCGTGCTCAGCGTGCTCGCCGCGCAACGGCTCGCGGCCGTTCTCGCCCGGGCGCTGGCCGGGCGCTTCGAGGAGGCCCGGCACGCCCTGGCCGACCCGGCCGGGCGGTGGGGCGCCGGCGACCCGCTGCCGCGCCGCTTCGACGAGGCCGACCTGGTGCCGCTGGTCACCGCGGCCGGCTTCGCCGTGCGCGAGGTGCACGGCGTCCGGGTCTTCGCCGACCTCGTGCCCGGCGCCCTGGTCGACGTCGAGCCCGGCGCGGCCGCGGCCCTGTCCGCGCTCGAGGCGGCGGCGGCCACCCACCCGGTGCTCGCCGGCATCGCCGCCCAGCTGCACGTCCTCGCCGTCCGCGCCTGACTCGGCCCCACCCGCGCCGGCAGCCGCCCCGGCTCGCCCGGCGGTGACCGGATTGCGTAGGCAGGGCTCGGCGTGTCGCGGCCCGAAGGGGCCGACACGCCGGGAACGGGCGGCTCGGTGCCTGCGCACTTCGGACACCTGCGCTGGCCGGGGCAGTCGTGGCGGTGAGCTCCCATGACCCGGCGCCAGCTCGACCGCCCCGGCGTGCGCGGGCGCGAGGACGCCGACGACACCGGCTGCACCGTGCTGCACGTCGACATGGACGCGTTCTTCGCCTCGGTGTCGCTGCGCGACCGGCCCGAGCTGCGCGGGCTGCCGGTGCTGGTTGGCGGCCGGGGCAGCCGGGGGGTGGTGCTCTCGGCCACCTACGAGGCCCGTGCCTTCGGGGTCCACTCGGCGATGCCGATGGCCCGGGCCCGCCGGCTGTGCCCGCAGGCGGTGGTCGTCCCGCCCGACCACGACGCCTACTCGCGGGTCTCGGCAGCGGTCATGGAGATCTTCCGGTCGGTCACCCCGGTGGTCGAGCCGCTCTCGCTGGACGAGGCGTTCCTCGACGTCGCCGGGGCGCGACGCCGTTGCGGCCGCCCGGCCGTCATCGCGCGGGAGCTGCGCGACCGGGTGGCCGACGAGCAGGGCATCACCTGCTCGGTGGGGGTGGCCGCCACCAAGTTCGTCGCCAAGCTCGCCTCCACCCGGTGCAAGCCCGACGGCCTGCTCGTGGTGCCGCGCGACGACGTCGTCGCGTTCCTGCACCCGCTGCCGGTGGGGGCGCTGTGGGGGGTGGGGGAGCGCACCGAGGAGGTGCTGCTGCGCTACGGCCTGCGCACCGTCGGCGAGCTCGCCCACACCCCGGTCGCCACCTTGGCCCGGATGCTCGGCCCCACCGCCGGCCCGCACCTGCACGCCCTGGCCTGGGGCCGGGACGAGCGCCGGGTGGTGGCCAGCGAGCCCGAGCGCAGCGTGGGCGCGCAGGAGACCTTCGCCCGCGACGTCGACGACCCGGAGGTGGTGCGCCGCGAGCTGCTGCGGCTGGCCGAGAAGGTGGCCGCCCGGCTGCGCGCCGGCGGGGTGCGCGGGCGCACCGTCACCCTCACCGTCCGGTTCGCCGACTTCACCACCATCACCCGGTCGCGCACCCTGCGCGAGGCCACCGACGTCGGCCAGGAGGTCTACGCCACCGCGGCCGGGCTGCACGAGGCGCTGGGGCTGGACCGCGCCCGGCTCCGGCTGGTCGGGGTGCGGGTGGAGGGGCTGGTCGACGCCGGCTCGGCGCCGCGCCAGCTGCTGCTCGACGCCCGGCCGGCCGGGTGGGAGGAGGCTGACCGGGCGGTGGACCGTGCCGTGCTGCGGTTCGGGCCGGGGGCGGTCCGACCCGCGGCCCTGGTCGGCACGGACGATGACTGATCGGGTGCCGGCTGAGCCGGCGACCACCGACTGGAGCAGGCAGCTGATCGGCGGTCGTCGGGACAGCCACGGCCGTACGGTCGAGGCCGTCCCCGACGACACCCCTACCGGCGGTTCAGAAGGTGGTGCGGACGACCGACAGGAGGGGTAAGGAACCTGCGACCTCTCCCGAGCGTCGTGCATCAGTGATCGCGTCAGTGGTCGACGTCAGTGGTCGACGTCAGTGGTTGATGTCAGTGGTTGATGTCGTGGTCGTAGCATCGGTCGCCGCAGCGCCAGCACCACTGTCCGATTCACCGCTCGGCTTTCGGGACGCGGTCGGCGTGCCTATCCTTGAGAACCGGATCCACCACCGCATTCGCGGAACGTCCCACAGGAGGACACCGTGCCGCTCTCAGAGCACGAGCAGCGACTGCTCGAGCAGATGGAGCGGGCGCTCTACGCCGAGGACCCCAAGTTCGCCTCCGCGTTGCGCGGTGCGGACCCTCGCACCCACCGTCGCCGCCGCATCGTGCAGGCGTCGATCGGTTTCGTCATCGGCCTCGCCCTGCTCCTCACCGGCGTCATCGTCCCCTTCTGGGCCGTCGGCGTCCTCGGCTTCCTCGTCATGCTGGGCTCGGCGTTCCTCGTGGTCTCCAGCTGGCGCACCGCCCCGCCGGCCGCCGGCCCCCGCCCGGTGAGTGCGCCCGGTGGTCGCCCGGCCGCACCCGGCCGGTCCGGCCGGCCCGCCCGGGTCAAGAGCTCGGGCAGCTTCAGGGAGCGCATGGAGCAGCGCTGGAACCGGCGCCGCGAGCAGGGTCCCGGCGCCCGCTGACCCGCCCGGGCTCCCTCGCCCGCCCAACCGGTCCGCCTCGACCGCGCGCGGCTCCGGCACACCACCGCGTGCCGGGGCCTCGTCATGACCGGGCCTCGTCATGACCGGGACGCATCACGCCCCAGACCACTCCCACCCCTGGTGATCATGCGCAACGTGGAGACCACTTCCGCGACCCCGCTGTCGATCTACCTGTCGGGCCGATCACCCTCTGTCGGTGTCAGCCAGCCGAGCGCCGGGGGACCGGTCGCCCGGAGATGACCCGGGCGACCCGCCGGCGCAGCGCGCTGCCGGTGCGGTCGACGGCGTCGAGCGCGTCCGCGGTCCGCTCACCGGCCCGGTGGGCCAGGGCCAGGGTGGAGGCGGGCAGCACGACCGCGCGCAGCCGGGCCCAGCGGTCGGCGTGGGCACGCACCCCGGAGCGCACCAGCGCCACGTCGCCGGGCAGGTCGCCGACCTCGCCGGCGGACCGGGCGAATGCGGCCCGTTCGGCGGCGCGGGCCAGTCGGGCCAGGGCGGCCGCCGGACCGTCCGCCAGCCGGACGGCGCCGGCCAGCTCGGCGGCCGTCGCCCGCGGGGTCCGCGAGGGCTCCAGGTCCACCCCGTGGTCGAGCGCGAGGTCCACCACCTCTGCCCACGCCGCCGCCGCGCGCTGCTCGGGGCTGACCGCCCGCCGCCAGCGGCGCCGGCGGACCAGCAGCCGGGCGGTGGCCGGCGCGAGGAGCAGCACCAGCACGACGAGCACGGCCCCGACGAGGCGCCACGGGATGTCGTGCACCACGCCAGCCCCGCCGCTCGGAGTGCCCGAGCCCGGGTCGGTCAAGCCGTCCAGCGGGCCCGTCCGCCCCGTGGAGGGGGTGTCCGACGCCGACGCCGAGCTGCTCGGCCCGGCCGTCGGGCTGGTCGCGGCGCTGGTCGGCACGGTGACCGGCGGCTGGGAGTAGTCCGGCTCCACCGCTCCCGAGCGCGGGGTCGGCTCGAACGGCACCCACCCGGTGCCGGCGAAGTACAGCTCGGGCCAGGCGTGCGCGTCGTCGGTGGAGATCGTGTAGGTGCTGGTCCGCCCCTCACTGGCGGTGCGCCGGCCAGCGGTGAAGCCCACCGCCACCCGCGCCGGGATGCCGAGGGTCCGCGCCATCACCGCCATGGTGGAGGCGAAGTGGACGCAGAAGCCTTCCTTGGTGCGCAGGAAGGTCTCGATGTTCTCGATGCCCGTGCCGTCCGGGGCGTCGGTGGTGTAGGTGAAGCCGCCGTCCTCGCGCAGCCACTGCTGCAGGGCGACCGCCTTGTCGTAGTCGCTCTGTGCCCGGCCGGTGACCTGCCGCGCGGTGGCCGCGATGGTCTCGGTGCCCTTGGGCAGCTTGGTGAACCGCGCGTACTCGTCCGCGCTCAGCCCGCTGCCCGGGGCGGCCGAGCGCAGCTGCTCGGGGGTGGGGTCCACGGTGAGGTACTCGGCGGTGTAGTCCTGGTCCCGGATGGACCGCTTGGAGAAGATGTTGAAGGTGGCCAGGTCCCACTGCCAGGTGCCGGCCAGGCCGTCCACCGCCCGCACCGGGAACGGCACCGGAAGCCAGTTGCTGTCCAGCGAGCGCACCTGCACGCTCACCCGCTCGGTCTCCCGGCGGACCGCGTCGGACAGCCCCGGCGGGGTGGCGATGCCGTTCTCGACCGTCTGCTTGCTGGGCACCCGCAGCGGCGCGGGCTGCCACTGGCCGCCGGTGAAGTCGTCCAGCGAGACCAGCCGCAGGTAGGGCGGGTCGGTGGCGTCGGTGGTGTAGGTGATGACGTCCTGAGCCTGCGGGCGGCGCAGGTCCGAGCTGAGGTCGAGGATCGGGTTGGCCACGGTGACCCGGGCACCGTTGCCGCGCCCGCCGGACCCGCTGCCGCTGCCGTTGCCGAGCACGCCGTCGGCGAGGCTGGGCAGGGCCACCGGCACGACGACGGCCAGCGCGACCGCGCCGAAGCCGACCCGGCGGCCGAGGGCCACCAGGGGGTTGCCGCTCTCGCGCCCGAGCGCTCCGCCGCGGGTGAGCGCCTTGCCCCAGCGGCCGACCCGCTGGGTGGACTCGACCAGCAGCAGCCCGAGATAGCCGGCGGCGGCCAGCGCGAACAGCAGGGCCGGCACGCCGTGCGGTGCCACCGCGGCCGGGACGGCATAGAGCGCCACCAGCGGCAGCCCGGCCAGCGCCGGACGACGCAGGCCGGCCGCGGCGACGTCCACGAGCACGGCCACCAGCGCGATGCCGCCGGCGGTGAGGAAGCGCACGCCGGGCCCGGGGGACAGCGGAGCGGCGTAGGAGTCGATGTCGCCGAACCCGGCCTGACCGAGGCGGACCAGCGCATCGACCGCGCCGGGCCCGGGCAGCAGCCCGAGGACGCCGTCGGCGGAGGCGAACACGGCGGTGACCGACACCGCCAGGCCGGCCAGGGCGGCGAGCGGGGCGATCCCGCGCGGCAGCCGGGCCGCGCGCACCGCCGCGGCAGCCCCGACCGAGACCAGCGCCACCACGGCCGCGGGCGCTACCCACGAGGTGTCGGAGAAGACCGGGACGAGGCAGGCGGACGCCAGGGCGGTGGCGACCAGACCGGCCAGCGACAGCCGGCTGCTCCCGCTCAGCGCGCTCATCCCGCGACCCTCCCGGCTCCGGCGGAAGGGGCCGCTGTCGTCGCCTGCTGCGGCACGAGGGTGCCGCCCCACAGCGCGGCCAGGCTGTCCCCGGCCTCCACCCGGAGCACCCGCCAGCCGGCGCCGAGCAGCAGCGCGGCGGCCGCCTGGTGCGTGCGGTGGACGTCGTCGGCGCCGCGCCGATTCAGGCTCCAGGTGGAGGTGTCCAGGAGCAGGGCGACCGCGGTGCCGGGCTTGTGGTGCACGCGGGTGAGCAGCGAGGCCTCGTCGAGATCGAGCGCGCCCAGCACGGCGACCAGGAGCCCGTCGCCGCCCCGGCGCAGTGCCGGCGCGACGCCAGCCAGACCGTGCCCGCGGGAGGGCGCCACCACGGCGAGGGCGTCGAGCAGCGTGCCCTCGAAGTCGCCGCCGACGCCGTCCTCGTCGTGCGCCGCCGAGGCCACCGACGCGCCGGTGTCGGTGACCAGCCGGACCGCGTAGCCGCCGCGCACCAGGTGCACGCCCAGCGAGGCGGCCGCGGCCACCGCCCACTCGAAGCTCGAGCCCGGTCCCTCGCCCAGGTGCGCGTCGCCCCGGGTGTCCAGCAGCAGGGTGGCCCGGCTCTGCCACGGCTGCTCCTCGCGGCGCACCATCAGCTGCCCGGCGCGCGCGGTGGCCCGCCAGTGCACCCGGTGCAGCGGGTCGCCGTAGCGGTACTCGCGGGTGGTGACGTCGTCCTCGCCCGCCGCGGCCAGGGACCGGCTGCGGCTCTCGCCCGAGCCGGACCACTCCCCGCCCAGGTGCACCGACGGCAGCGGCTCGACGGCCGGGGTGACGATGAGGGTGTCGGTGGCGGTGAACCCGCGAGTGAGCTCGCACAGCCCGAACGGGTCGGCCAGGCGCAGCGTGAGCGGGCCGAGCTCGTAGCGGCCGCGCACGTCCGAGCGCACGGTGTAGGCGACCGCCCGCTGCCCGCGCGGCTCGACCCGGTCCAGCACGAACCGGGGCCGCGAGCCCAGGGCGTAGGGGACGCGGTCCTCGACCAGCAGCAGCCCGGTGGGCAGCCGGGAGACGTTGTCCAGCCGCAGCACGACGCGGGCCTGGGACCCGGCGCCCACGCGGACCGGCTCGATGGTGCGCGTGAGCGCGAGCCGGTAGCGGGTGCGGCTGACTACCCAGGCCGAGAGCACCGGCAGGGCCAGGACGAGGACCCCGACGCGCAGCAGGTCGCGCTGCCCGAGCAGCACCGCCACCACGACGGCCACCGCACCGGCCACGAGGAAGCACCGCCCGCGGGTGGTGCTCCCGCGCAGCGCCTCGACCAGGGCGCGACCCCGCCCGGAGGCCCTGGCGTCGCGGTCGCCCGGCACGGTCAGCGGGCCCGCCCGGTCGGCACGGGCTGGCGTTCGACGAGGTCGGTCACGATCTGCTCGGTGCTGCGCCGGGCCAGCTGTGCCTCCGCGGTGGGCAGCAGGCGATGCGCGAGCACCGGCACCGCCAGGGTCTGCAGGTCGTCGGGCAGCACGTAGTCGCGGTTGTCCAGCGCGGCCATGGCGCGGGCGGCCCGCACCAGCTGCAGGGTGGCGCGCGGGCTGGCCCCCAGGCGCAGCTCGTGCGAGGTGCGGGTGGCGGTGACCAGCGCGACGGCGTACTCGCGCACCGCGGGGGAGACGTGGACGGCTCGCACGGCCTCGACGACCTTGGTGACGTCGCGGGCGTCGGCTACCGGCTCGAGCTCGTCCAGCGGCGAGGTGGCCCCGTGGGTGTCGAGCATGTCCAGCTCCGCGGCCGGCGACGGGTAGCCCATGGACAGCCGGGCCATGAAGCGGTCGCGCTGGGCCTCGGGCAGGGGATAGGTCCCCTCCATCTCCACCGGGTTCTGGGTGGCGATGACCATGAAGGGGGAGTCCAGGTGGTAGGTCGTGCCGTCGACCGTGACCTGACGCTCCTCCATGCACTCCAGCAGGGCCGACTGGGTCTTGGGCGAGGCGCGGTTGATCTCGTCGCCGACGACGATGTTGGCGAAGACCGCCCCGGGCTTGAACTCGAAGTCGCGGCGCTCCTGATTGAACACGCTGACGCCGGTGATGTCGCTGGGCAGCAGGTCCGGGGTGAACTGGATGCGGCGCACGCTGCAGTCCACCGAGCGGGCCAGCGCCTTGGCCAGCATCGTCTTGCCGACGCCGGGCACGTCCTCGATGAGCAGGTGTCCTTCGGCGAGCAGCACGGTGAGCGCGAGGCGGACGACCTCGGGCTTGCCCTCGATGACCCGCTCCACCGCCGCCGAGATCCGCGAGGTCGTGTGCACGACCTCGTCCAGGCTGGCTGCCGTGCCCAGCGGGCCGGTGGCGCCCCCGGTGGTCGTCGTCAACTCGGCTCTCCTCGTACCGTTGCGACACCGTCCCGTCCCCCGGATCGGTGTCCGCGACTCGGTGTCCGCGCTGGAAGTCTCGCAGGTCATCGCAAGGCGCGCACCGGCTCTGTCACCGCCGCGCCCGCGCACCACGTCGGGTCCGAACCCTCGCACGCACCCCCCTCCCGCACGCCAGCACCGTCCTGTCACGACCCCGTCACGTGCAGGTCACGGAGCAGGGGACCAGCCGGTTCAGCCGGGCTGCCCGTCCCGGCGATCCCGCGGTGCGAGGACGCCGCCGGCGCAGACTCTGCATGGGGGAGGGGTCGACGACTGGGAGCGTGACGGGGGAGACAAGTGGGACGCGACGTGGTGGGACGTGACGTGGTGGACGTGACGTGGTGGGGCCATGCCACCGCCACCGTGGAGGACCACGGCGTCCGGCTGCTCACCGACCCGGTGCTCACCGCCCGGCTGGCCCACCTCACCCGGCGCCGCGGGCCGCTGCCGGGGCCCGAGGCGCTGCGGGCCGACGCGGTGCTCGTCTCCCACCTGCACGCCGACCACCTGCACCTGCCCTCGCTGCGCCGGCTCGCCGTCGGCACGAGGGTGCTGGTGCCTCGCGGGGCGGGGCCGCTGCTGCGCCGGCTGCCGCTCGACGTCGTCGAGCTCGAGCCCGGCGACCAGGTCGTGGTCGCCTCCCGCCGCGCCGGGGGCGACGGTGCTGTCGACGGTCCCCGCATGAGCCGTGAGGTGACCGTGCGAGCCGTCCCCGCCGTGCACGATCCGCGGCGCGGGCCGGGGTCCCGGCTCCGTGCCGCGCCGCTGGGGTTCCTGCTCGGCGGCAGCGGCAGCGGCAGCGGCAGCGTCTACGTCGCGGGCGACACCGCGCTGTGGCCGGGGATGGCGGCGCTGGCGCCGGACCTCGCGCTGCTGCCGGTGGGCGGCTGGGGCCCCACCCTCGGCGCCGGGCACCTGGGGCCGGCCGAGGCCGTCGACGCACTGCGGCTGCTGGCCGCGGGCCGCGGCGGGCGCGCGCCGGTCGTCGTGCCGGTGCACTGGGGGACCCTGTGGCCCCTCGGGCTGCGCGGGGTGCGGGACCACCTGTTCACCGCTCCCGGCCCCCGGTTCGCGGCGCTGGCTCGGGACTCACTGCCTGCCGCCGACGTCCGGCTGCTCCTGCCCGGGCAGACCACCCGGGTGACGGTGGCCCCAGACCTGTCCTGACCCGCCGCAGAGGCGCCGCCGGCCGATCCCCGTCCCCGGGTCCGCCGCCGCTCCACCGCCCTCCACCCGCCCCTCCACCTCCCTCCACCCGCCCCTCCACCTCCCTCCACCCGCCCCTCCACCTCCCTCCACCCGCCCCTTCACCGCCCTCCACCTGCCCCTTCACCGCCCTCCACCCGCCGCTCGGACGGCCTGTGTCGGGTGGGTTCGCCGCAGGTGGGGCTGCGACCGCGCCTGCCGTCCTGCCCGGCCGCCCCAGCCTCCGCAGCGTTGTTGGTGCCGCTCGCTCCACTTCCCTCCACCGCCGCTGACCTGGGGATTCCTCCTCAGATCCGGCCGGTGAAGTGCCGAGAGTTGGTTGACGGTGGAGCGCAGTGGAGTAGTGTGGAGCGCAATGGGGAGCAAGGAGGTGGCCGGGAAGTGGCGAACCGCTTCCTGGGCACGTACTCGCCCCGGCTGGACGACAAGGGGCGGCTCTTCCTGCCGGCCAAGTTCCGTGAGCAGCTCTCGGAGGGGCTCGTGATCACCAAGGGGCAGGAGCGGTGCCTCTACGTGTGGTCGCTGGACGAGTTCGACCAGCTCACCGAGCAGATGCGCTCCGCCCCGCTCACCAGCAGGGACGCGCGGGACTACCTGCGCGTCTTCTTCGCCGGGGCCTCCGACGAGGTGCCGGACAAGCAGGGGCGCGTCACGATCCCGCCGGCGCTGCGCGACTACGCCGGCCTGCAGCGCGACGTCGTGGTCATCGGCGCCAACACCCGCCTCGAGCTGTGGGACGCCACCGCCTGGGAGACCTACCTCGCGGCCAAGGAGCAGGCGTTCTCCGAACGGGAGGGCGAGGTGATCCCCGGCCTGTTCTGACCGGCTCGTTCCGACCGTCCGTTCTGATCCCACCCGCCCTCGACCGACGGCCGACCGGCGTACGGCGAGGTCTCCACCCGCTCCCACCCCTGGCGCACTTCCCCGGTGCCAGGTGAGGGAGCGGAGGGAGACCTGGCCGCACGGCGGCCCCGCGGGAGATGCGGCAGCCCCACTCCAGCAGCAGGACCGCCAGCACCTCTTCGAAGGGTCGAGATGGACGAGCGCGAGCAGGCACCGGTGCACGTGCCGGTCATGCTCGAGCGCTGCCTGGAGCTGCTCGCCCCCGCACTGCAGGCGCCCGGCGCCGTCGTGGTCGACGCCACCCTCGGGCTGGGCGGTCACAGCGAGGCGCTGCTGGTCGCGCACCCTCGCCTACGCCTCGTAGGACTTGATCGCGACCCGCGCGCGCTCGAGCTAGCCGGCCGTCGGCTCGCCCCCTACGAGGGGCGCGTGTCCCTGGTGCACGCGGTGTACGACGAGCTCCCCGAGGTGCTCGACGAGCTCGGCATCGAGCGGGTGCAGGGCGTCCTGTTCGACCTCGGCGTCTCGAGCATGCAGCTGGACGAGGCCGCCCGTGGGTTCGCCTACGCCCAGGACGCCCCGCTGGACATGCGCATGAACCCGACCACGGGCACCACCGCAGCCGACGTCGTCAACACCTACACGGCGTCGGAGCTCGCCCGGGTGCTCCGGGAGTACGGCGAGGAGCGCTTCGCCCAGCGGGTCGCGGCCGCCATTGTGCGCGAGCGGGCCAAGGAGCCGTTCACCCGCACGGCCCGGCTGGCAGAGCTGGTGCGCGACAGCATCCCGGCCGCCACCCGGCGCACCGGCGGCCACCCGGCCAAGCGCACCTTCCAGGCGCTGCGGATCGAGGTGAACGAGGAGCTGCGGGTCCTCGAGCGTGCGGTCCCCGCGGCCGTCGCCGCGCTCGCCGTGGAGGGGCGGATCGTCGTCCTCTCCTACCAGTCGCTCGAGGACCGGATCGTCAAGCGGGTGCTCGCCGCGGGTGCGGCGAGCACCGCGCCGCCCGGGCTGCCGGTCGAGCTGCCCGAGCACCGCCCCGCCCTGCGCCTGCTCACCCGCGGCGCGGAGCTGCCCACCGAGGAAGAGGTGGCCGCCAATCCGCGTGCCGCCTCGGCGCGCCTGCGCGCCGCCGAACGCGTCCGGGAGGCCGCATGAGCACCGTCCAGCGCGCCCCCCGGCTCGCACCGCCCGCGGTCCCCGCCGCCCGCACGGCTCCCGTGCGCCGCACCCCGCTGCGGACGGTGCCCACCGGTGCCGGGATCGGCGCGCGGCGGGCCGCCCGCGGTCCGTTCGTGCTGCTGGTCGGGCTGCTGCTCAGCGCCGGTCTCATCGGCCTGCTGCTGCTGAACACGGCCCTGGGTCAGGGATCCTTCGCCCTGCACGACCTCAACCGCCGGGCCGATCAGCTCGACGACCAGGCCCAGGCGCTGCAGCGGCAGCTGGCCAAGGCTGAGTCGCCGGCGCAGCTGGCCGCCCGCGCCCACGCCCTGGGCATGGTGCCCAGCGAGAACCCGGCCTTCGTCCGGGCCGCCGACGGCAAGGTGCTCGGCGTCCCCAAGCCCGGCCAGGCCCCGCCGGCCACCGCGACGCCGAAGAGCAGTTCCCCCAAGAGCACTGCCGCGCAGAGCAGTTCCCCCAAGAGCAGTTCCCCCAAGAGCAGTGCCGCCAAGAAGTCCGCGCCCAGCAATGGTTCGACCAAGCCGGCCGCCACCGGCGCGTCCTCCGCGACCAGCGGCTCGTCGACGGGCACCCTGGGCTGACCTGCCGGTCGCCGCACCTGCTGACCAGCACCCCAGCAGCACCCCAGCAGCACCTCGTCCACCCGCACCAGACCCACGGGAGCCGCCCGATGACCGAGCGCCGCACGGGACCGGACAGCAACCGGCCCCGCAGCGCCCGGCCCTCCCGCGACAACGTCCGGGGCCGTTCGGGCGAGGCCGGCCGCCCGGCCGGCGCACCGCGGGCCCGGGTCGGCGGCCGTGGCGAGCAGGTGCGCGCCCCGCGCCCCCGCACCGCGCCGTACGACACGTGGGACGACCAGTACCGTCCGCGCTCCCCGCGCCCCCGGCCCGAGGCGTCCCCCCGCAGCGCCCCGCAGCGTCGGTCTGCCGCCCCGCGCCCGCCGCGCCGGCCTCGTCCGCCGCGCCGGCTGCGGCTGGGCGACGGTCCGCGCCGGCTGCGGGCCGCGCTCGTCGTCGTCGCGTTCGTCATCTCCCTGCTGGTGGGCCGGCTGGTGCAGCTGCAGGGGCTGGACGCCTCGGCCTACGCCGCGGCCGCCGCGGCCAACCGCGAGATGGTCGTCACCCTGCCGGCCACCCGGGGCACCATCACCGACGTCCACGGCGTGCCGCTCGCCACCACCGTGGCAGCGGTGGACGTCACGGCCGACCAGACGCTCATCACCAAGGCCAACCACACCTCGCCCGCACAGGAGGCGGCCCAGCTCTCGCCGCTGCTCGGCATCGACGTCGCCACGCTCACCCAGCGGCTCACCGGGGACAAGCGGTTCGTCTACGTCGCGCGCAACGTCGACCCCATCACCTGGCGCAAGATCACCCAGCTCGACCCCCGGCCGGTCGGCATCTTCAGCCAGGACGTCGGCGAGCGGACCTACCCCGCCGACACGGTGGCCGCCAACGTCGTCGGGTTCCTGGGCGCGGACGGCAAGCCGCTCGGCGGCGTCGAGCTGGCCCTGGACGACGTGCTCAAGGGCACCGACGGGTCCGAGCGCTACCAGCGCAGCCGCGACGGCCGGCAGATCCCGGGGGCGCCGAGCGTGGACAAGCCGGCGGTGCCCGGCTCCGACGTCCGGCTCACGCTGGACCGCGACATCCAGTGGTACGCCCAGCAGGCCATCGCCGCGGCGGTGAAGCAGTACAAGGCCGTGGGCGGCGACGTCGTCGTCATGGACCCGCACACCGGCGACGTGCTGGCGCTGGCCACCGCACCCACGTTCGACCCGAACGACCCGGGCAAGACACCGGCCGCCGACCGCGGCGACCGGCCGCTGCAGGAGGCCTACGAGCCCGGCTCCACCGGCAAGGTCATCACCGCGTCTGCGCTGATCGAGAGCGGGGCGGTCACCCCCACCACCCACATCGTCGTGCCCAACCGGCTCGAGCGCGGCGGCACGAAGTTCAAGGACTGGCAGGAGCACGGCACCCTCGACCTCACCTACGCCGGCACCCTCGCCCGCTCGAGCAACATCGGCACCATCGAGGCGGCGGAGAAGCTGGGCCTGGACAAGGTCTATCCCTACTTCGCGAAGTTCGGCCTGGGGCAGAAGACGGGCGTGGGCCTGCCGGAGAACCCCGGTTCGGTGCTGCCTCCCTCGCAGTGGTCGGCGACCACGGGCTACACGATGATGTTCGGCCAGGGCTACTCGGTGAACGCCCTCCAGATGGCCTCGGTGTTCGCCACGATCGCGAACGACGGGGTGCGGATGCCGCCGCGCATCGTCGACGCGGTCACCGACCCGTCGGGCAAGAGCACGACGCCGAGCACGGCCGAGCCGGTGCGGGTCGTCAGCGCCAAGACGGCCAAGACCGTCCGCGAGATGCTCGAGACGGTCACCGGCCCGGACGGCACGGCGGGCATCGCGGTGGTCCCCGGCTACCGCACCGCCGGCAAGACCGGCACGGCCAACCGCTACGACCCCTCCTGCGGCTGCTACCGGGGCTTCACCTACTCCTTCATCGGCATGGCGCCGGCGGACAAGCCCGGCCTCGTCGTGGCGGTCACCCTGCAGGACCCGAAGGGCGGCGACGGCGGCGGCCCCACCTGCGGACCGGTGTTCCGCGACGTGATGTCCTTCGCGCTGCAGAGCCGGCGCATCCCGCCCACGGGGACCGCCCCGTCGCGGATCCCGGTCTACCTCTCGGCCAAGCGGTGAGCCGGCCGTGCTGATCGGGCGCGCCGCGCACCGGTACCACGACAGCGACACATCGGACGACAGGTAGCCTCCCCCCGTGCCCAGCCCCGCCGGCCGCCCAGCGGCGCTGCGACCCCGCGAGGTCCCGGGCCGGACCCTCGCGGACGTCTGCGCCCGCCTCGGCCTGTCCGCACCCGCGCAGCCGGAAGGGGCGGCGCAGGCGCCCGTCACGCGGGTCACCGGGGTCACGCACGACTCCCGCGCGGTGCAGCCGGGCGATCTCTACGCCGCCCTGCCCGGGTCGCGCGCGCACGGCGCGGACTTCGCCGCCGACGTCGTCGCGCTCGGAGCGGTGGCGGTGCTCACCGACCCGACCGGGGAGAAGCGCGCGGCGGGCTGCGGCCTGCCGGTGCTCGTGGTGGAGGATCCCCGGCACCGGCTCGGCGCGCTGGCCGCCTGGATCTACGGCGAGCCGGCAGCCGACCTGCTGCTGGTGGGGACCACCGGCACCAACGGCAAGACCACGACCAGCTATCTGCTCGAGGCGTGCCTCGCGGCGGCGGGTCGGCGCACCGGGCTCATCGGCACGGTGGAGACGCGGATCGGCGAGGAGCGGGTGGCCAGCGTGCGCACCACGCCCGAGTCGACCGATCTGCAGGCCCTGCTGGCCGTCATGCGCGAGCGCGGGACGGACGCGGTGGCCATGGAGGTCTCCTCGCACGCCCTCGTCCTCGGCCGGGTGGATGGGCTGGTGTTCGACGTGGCCCTGTTCACCAACCTCACCCAGGATCACCTCGACTTCCACGGGACGCTGGAGAACTACTTCCAGGCCAAGGCTTCCTTGTTCACCCCGGGCCGCTCGCGGGTCGGCGTCGTCGACGTCGACGACGCCTACGGCGCGCGGCTGGCCCGCGAGGCATCGGTCCCGGTCGTCACGGTGTCCCCGTCGGGCCAGACCCCGGCGGACTGGCGGGTGGTCGAGCGGGCGGTGGAGGCCGAGGGCGCCCGCACCCGCTTCACGCTGGCGCACCGCGACGGCCGGCGGATCGACGCCGTCGCCCCGCTGCCCGGCGACTTCAACGTGGCCAACACCGCGCTCGCGGTGGTCGCCTGCGCGGTGGCCGACGTCGACGTCGAGGCCGCCGTGCGGGGGCTGGAGGACTTCTCCGGCGTGCCGGGCCGGCTGGAGCGGGTGGGGGAGGGCGACGACGGCCCGCTCGCGCTGGTGGACTACGCCCACACCCCGGACGCGGTGGACACCGTGCTGCGGACCCTGCGCCCGGTCGTCGCGGGACGGCTGGCGGTGGTGCTCGGCGCCGGCGGAGACCGCGACCGCGACAAGCGCCCGGGGATGGGTGCCGCGGCTGCGCGGTGGGCAGACCTGGTGATCGTGACCGACGACAACCCGCGCAGCGAGGACCCCGCCACGGTGCGGGCCGCCGTCCTCGCCGGGGCGCGGGAGCAGGCCGCGCGGTCGGGGGCGCGGGTGCTGGACATCGCGGACCGCCGGGAGGCGGTCCGCACGGCGGTACGGGGGCTGGGCCCGGGCGACGCGGTGGTCGTCGCGGGCAAGGGCCACGAGCAGGGCCAGGACGTCGGCGGGGTGGTCCACCCCTTCGACGACCGTCAGGTCCTGCGCGCGGCCCTGGACGAGAGCGCGGCCGGCCACGGTGGCCCGGCTGCGGACCCGGCCCCGGAGGTGGCCCGATGATCCCGATGACCCTGGCCGAGATCGCGGAGGCGGTGGGCGGCACGGTGCTCGGTGCGCCGGAGGCGGCAGCGGTGGTCGTCACCGCGCCGGCATCGGTCGACAGCCGCAGCGTGCAGCCCGGTGGGCTGTTCGTCGCGGTGGCCGGCGAGCACGTCGACGGCCACGACTTCGCCCGCACCGCGCTCGAGGGCGGTGCCGGCGCCGCGCTGGTGGCCCGCGCGGACCTCGACGTCGCCCCGGCTGTGCGCGCGGAGGACACCGTGGCCGCGCTGCAGGCAGTGGGAGCGGCTGTCCGCGACCGGGTGGCCGAGGGCACGCTGGTCGTCGGCATCACCGGCTCCTCCGGCAAGACCAGCACCAAGGACCTGCTCGCCGCCGTCCTGGAGACGGCAGGGGAGACCGTCGCCACCGCGGGGTCCTACAACAACGAGCTCGGCCTGCCGCTCACCCTCACCCGGGCCACGCCCACCACCCGGCACCTGGTGCTGGAGATGGGTGCGCGGCACCTGGGCAACATCCGCGAGCTGTGCGCGCTGGCCCGTCCCACCGTCGGCGTCGTGCTCAACGTCGGCTCGGCCCACGTGGGCGAGTTCGGCAGCCGCGAGGCCATCGCCCAGACCAAGGGCGAGCTGGTCGAAGCCCTGCCCGCCAGCGGGGTGGCCGTGCTCAACGCCGACGACCCGCTGGTCCGCGCCATGTCCGCGCGTACCGCGGCCCGGGTGGTGCTGGTGGGGGAGTCGCCCGACGCCCAGGTCCGGGCCGAGAACGTGCGCCTGGACGGCGCGGCCAGGGCCACGTTCGACCTGCTGGCCGGCGGGGGGCGCGCGCAGGTGCGGCTGCGCCTGCACGGCGAGCACCACGTCGCCAACGCGCTCTCGGTGGCCGCTGTCGCGCTGGAGGCCGGCCTGTCCCTGGAGGACACCGCCGCCGCGCTGTCCGCGGCCGGTCCGCGCAGCCGCTGGCGGATGGAGGTCGTCGAGCGGCCCGACGGGGTGACCGTGGTGAACGACGCCTACAACGCGAACCCGGAGTCGATGCGTGCCGGGCTCAAGGCCCTCGTCGCTCTAGCGAGGTCGGACACTGCTCTAGCGAGGTCGGACACCGCTCTAGCGAGGTCGGACACTGCTCTCGCGAGGTCGGACACAGCTCTGCCGGAGGGCCGGCGTACCTGGGCGGTGCTGGGCGAGATGCTCGAGCTGGGCGAGACGAGCCGGGACGAGCACGACGCCGTCGGACGGCTGGCGGTGCGCCTGGACGTGAGCCGCCTGGTCGTCGTCGGCGAGGGCGCCCGCGCCATGCACCTGGGTGCCGCGCTGGAGGGCTCGTGGGGCAACGAGTCCGCGTGGGTCCCGGACGCCGACGCCGCGCTGGCGCTGCTGCGCGAGGAGCTCGCGCCCGGCGACGTCGTCCTGGTCAAGGCCTCCCGCGCCGCCGGTCTGGAGAAGGTGGCCGAAGCGCTGATCTCCGACGTGCCGTCGGAGCAGCCGGCGGCCGCGGCGCAGGGGAGCGGCGCGTGAAGCTCATCCTGCTGTCCGGCGCCATCGGCCTGCTCGTCGGCCTGCTGGGCACCCCGCTGGTCATCCGGGTGCTGCGCAGGCACGGCTACAGCCAGGCGATCCGCGACGTCAACGAGGGCTTCCCGGACCACGAGTCCAAGCGCGGCACCCCCTCGATGGGTGGGCTCGCGATCGTGGCCGGTGTCCTGCTCGGCTACCTCGGCGCGCACCTGATCATGTGGCGGGAGCCGACGGCGTCCGGGCTGCTGGTGCTGTTCCTCATGCTGGGCATGGCGCTGGTCGGCTTCAGCGACGACTACATCAAGATCTTCAAGCAGCGCAGCCTGGGCCTGCGGGCGTCCACGAAGTTCGGCGGTCAGACCGTCGTCGGTGTGGTGTTCGCGGTGCTGGCCCTGGGTTTCCCGGACGAGCAGGGCCTGCACCCTGCCTCCACGCACCTGTCCTTCATCCGGGACACCAGCCTCGGGCTCACCGCGGTCGGTTTCGTGCTGTGGGCCTACTTCCTCATCGCCGCCACCAGCAACGGGGTCAACCTCACCGACGGCCTGGACGGTCTGGCCGCCGGCGCCTCCACCATGACCTTCGCCGCCTACACCCTCATCGGGGTCTGGCAGTTCGGCCAGAGCTGCTCGATCAGCCCCGGCGCGCAGTGCTACCAGGTGCGCGACCCGCTGGACCTCGCGGTGCTCAGCGCAGCCTTCATGGGCGCCTGCTTCGGCTTCCTGTGGTGGAACGCCTCGCCGGCCAAGATCTTCATGGGCGACACCGGGTCGCTCGCCATCGGCGGCACGATCGCGGGCCTCGCCATCCTCACCCGCACCGAGATGCTCCTGGCCATGCTCGGTGGCCTGTTCGTCATCATCACCCTCTCGGTGATCATCCAGGTCGCCTCGTTCAAGACCACCGGGAACCGGGTCTTCCGGATGGCCCCGCTGCAGCACCACTTCGAGCTGGTGGGCTGGAACGAGGTCACCATCGTCGTCAGGTTCTGGATCGTGGCCGGCCTGTGCGTGGCGGTCGGGCTCGGGGTCTTCTACGCCGAGTGGGTGCAGGGCCTGTGAGCGCGGACCTGTGAGCGGGATGGCCGAGGCGTCGCGTCCGGGCGGACCGACGCCGGTGTGGGAGCGCGCCCACGTGCTCGTGCTCGGCATCGGCGTGTCCGGCTTCCCGGCCGCCGACGCCCTGCTGCGGCACGGCGCACGGGTGCGGGCCGTCGACGCCGGGGCGGACGAGCGGGCGCAGGAGCGCGCCGAGATCCTCCGCGTGCTCGGTGCCGAGGTGCGCCTGGGCGGCGCCGCGCAGGACCCGGCCGTGCTCGAGGGCGTCGACCTGGTCGTCACCAGCCCGGGCTGGCGTCCGGACCAGCCGGTGCTCGCCGCCGCGGCCGCCGCCGGGATCCCGGTGTGGGGCGAGGTCGAGCTGGCCTGGCGGCTGCGCCCGGCCGAGAACGCCGCGCCCTGGCTGTGCCTCACCGGCACCAACGGCAAGACCACGACGGTGCAGATGCTGGCCGCCATGCTCGCCGCCGACGGGCAGCGCGCCATCGCCACCGGCAACGTCGGCTTCCCGCTGGTCGACGCCGTGCTCGCCGACCAGCCCTACGACGTGCTGGCCGTGGAGCTGTCCAGCTACCAGCTGCACTGGAGCCACTCGCTGCGGCCTGAGGCTGCCGCGGTCCTCAATCTCGCGCCGGACCACCTGGACTGGCACGGGGGCATGGACGCCTACGCCCGCGCCAAGGGCAAGGTCTACGAGAACGCGAGGATCGCCTGCGTCTACAACGTGGCCGACGCGCGCACCGAGCAGCTGGTCCGCGACGCCGAGGTGGAGGAGGGCTGCCGCGCCATCGGGTTCACCCTCGGCGTGCCGGCGGTGAGCATGCTCGGCGTCGTCGACGACGTGCTGGTGGACCGCGCCTTCCTGCCCGACCGCGACCGCAACGCCGCCGAGCTGGGCGCGTTGCGCGACGTCGTCCCGGCCGCCCCGCACAACGTGGAGAACGCGCTGGCCGCGGCGGCGCTGGCCCGCGCCCACGGCGTCCGGCCCGGGGCTGTGCGCGACGGCCTGCGCGGGTTCCGTCCCGACGCCCACCGGATCGCGCAGGTCGCCACCGTGGACGGCGTCACCTGGGTGGATGACTCCAAGGCCACCAACACGCACGCCGCTGCCGCCTCGCTGCGCGCCTACGAGTCGGTGGTGTGGGTGGCCGGCGGGCTGGCCAAGGGCGCCGAGTTCGACGACCTGGTCGCCTCCGCCCGCACCCGGCTGCGCGCCGTCGTGCTCATCGGTCGCGACCGCGCGCAGATCGGCCAGGCACTCGCGCGACACGCGCCGGATGTCCCCGTGATCGAGGTGGCCGCCACGGACACTGGGGCCATGGACGAGGTCGTGCGCGCCGCCGCGGAGCTGGCCCGGCCGGGCGACACCGTGCTGCTGGCCCCGGCCTGCGCCTCCATGGACATGTTCCGGGACTACGGCGCCCGCGGCGACGCGTTCGCCGACGCCGTCACCCGGCTCGTGGTCCAGCGGTCGGGGGCCTGATCGTGCCGTCCTCGGCCAGCGCCGCCGGCCGCGGCGCCAGCGGCGCGGCCCGCCCGGGTCCGCGGGCCCGGCTGCGTGCGGTGGACGGCGCGGCGGCCTCGAGCCGGGCCTCGTCGTCACCCACCTCGTCCCGACCCATCGCCCCGGTGCGCCGCTCCGCGCTGGCCGAGCTGTGGGCCCGCCCGCTCACGCCCTACTACCTGCTGGTCGGCGCCACCGCGATGCTGCTGGCGCTCGGGCTGGTCATGGTGCTGTCCGCCTCCAGCGTCACCGCCTACGAGAACAGCGGCTCCTCCTTCAGCGTGTTCAGCAAGCAGCTGATGTGGAGCGCGATGGGCGTGCCGCTCATGCTGGTCGCCTCCCGGCTGCCGGTGCGGGTGTTCCGCTGGGCGGCCTACCCGGCCATGCTCGGGGTGCTCGCGCTGCTCCTGCTGGTCATGGTCATGGGGGTGGCGGTCAACGGCAACCAGAACTGGCTGGCGTTCGGCCCCATCCGGCTGCAGCCCTCGGAGTTCGCCAAGCTGGCGCTCATCCTCTGGGGGGCGGACCTGCTGGCCCGCAAGGCCCGGTCCATCGACCGCTACCGCCACCTGCTCGTGCCGCTCGCGCCGGTCGCCGGCCTGGTGCTGCTGCTGGTGCTGGCCGGCGGCGACCTGGGCACCTCGCTGGTCCTCATGGCCATCACCGGGGCGCTGCTGTTCTTCGCCGGCGCGCCCATGCGGCTGTTCGGCTCCCTGCTGTCCCTCGGCCTTGCCGGCATCGCGTTCATGACCTGGACCAAGCCGAGCCGCCGACGTCGGCTGCTGTCGTTCCTGGACCCCAGCAGCGACCCGCTGGGCACCGGCTACCAGCTCATGCACAGCAAGTACGCGCTGGGTTCGGGCGGCTGGTTCGGCCTCGGGCTCGGCGCGTCCCGGGAGAAGTGGAGCTGGCTGCCCGAGCAGCAGACCGACTTCATCCTGGCCATCATCGGCGAGGAGCTCGGCCTGGTCGGCACCCTCGCGGTGCTCCTGCTGTTCGGCGTCATCATCGCCAGCGCGCTGCGGATCGCCCAGCGCACCCGCGACCCGTTCGTCCGCCTGGCCGCGGCCAGCGTCGCCGCCTGGATCGGCGTGCAGGCGGTGGTGAACATCGGGGCGGTCACCGGCCTGCTCCCCATCGCCGGCATCCCGCTGCCGCTCATCTCCTACGGCGGGTCGGCGCTGCTGCCGACGCTGGTCGCCCTCGGCATGCTCATGTCCTTCGCCCGGCACGAGCGCGACGCCGTCGCCACCCTGGCTGCCCGCGGGCCCGGGCTGGCGCAGCGGACGGCCCGCCGGGCCTTCGGCCGGCTGCTGCCGCGTCGGGACGCCCCGCAGGGGCGGGCGGCCGCGGGTCGCCGCCCCGCAGCGGTCCGCCGCCCGGCCGGCCGGGAGCGGTGAGCCCGGTGGCCCTGCGCGCCCTGCTCGCCGGCGGCGGCACCGCCGGCCACGTCGCCCCGCTGCTGTCGCTGGCCGACTGCCTGGGCCGGCGCGACCCGGCCACCGAGGTGCTGGTGCTCGGCACCGCCGAGGGCCTGGAGGCCCGGCTGGTCCCGGACCGCGGCTACCCGCTGGCGGTCGTCCCGCGGGTCCCTCTGCCGCGCCGCCCCTCGGCCGACCTGGCGCGGCTGCCCGGACGGCTTCGGGCGGCCGTGCGCGCGGCTGAGGCGGCCATCGACCAGGTGCGCGCCGACGTCGTCGTCGGCTTCGGCGGCTACGTCGCCACCCCGGCCTACCTGGCCGCCCGCCGGCGCCGCATCCCGGTCGTGGTGCACGAGCAGAACAGCCGTCCCGGGGTCGCGAACCGGCTGGGTGCGCGCTGGGCCCGCGCGGTGGCCGTCACCTTCCCGGGCACCCCGCTGCGCGGGGCGGTGCGCACCGGCCTGCCCATGCGCACCGAGATCACCGGGCTGGACCGTGCCGCGCACCGCGCCGAGGCGCTGGCGCGGTTCGGCCTGGACGACCGCCGGCCCACGCTGCTCGTCTTCGGCGGCTCGCTGGGCGCGGCCCGGCTCAACAGCGCCCTGCCGGCCGCAGCCCCGGACCTGGCCGAGGCCGGGGTCCAGGTCCTGCATGTGAGCGGGCAGGGCAAGGAGTTCGCCTCGCCGGCGCTGCCCGGCGGCCCCGCCTACGTCGTGGTGCCCTACCTGGACCGCATGGACCTGGCCTACTCCGCCGCCGACGCCGTCGTCTGCCGGGCCGGTGCCGGCACGGTGTGCGAGGTGACCGCCCTCGGGCTGCCCGCCGCCTACGTACCGCTGCCGATCGGCAACGGCGAGCAGCGGCTCAACGCCGAGCCGGTGGTGACCGCCGGCGGCGGGCTGATGATCGACGACGCCGGCTGCGACGCCGGCTGGGTGCGCCGCGAGCTGGTGCCCTTCCTGGCCGACCCCGGGCGCCTGGCCGCCGCCGGGCGGGCCGCCGCCGGGTTCGGCGTCCTGGACGGCGACGAGCGGCTGGCCGACCTGGTGCTGGCCGCCGCCGGCGTCCGCCGGGGAGGGGCGCAGCCGCCTGTCGGACCCGCCGGGTAGAACGTCACCGACAGCACCGCGCAGCCGCCGCCGACCCACCAGACCCACAGACCCACAGACCCACCAGTAGTCCACCCTCGACCCGCCGGAGGACGACCCCGTGAGCGCCGTTCCCGCCCCCGAGCAGACCGTGCCCGCCGACCAGCTCGGCGCGGTCCACTTCGTCGGCATCGGCGGCGCCGGCATGTCCGGGATCGCCGGGATCATGCTCGCCCGCGGGCTCACCGTCAGCGGCAGCGACGCCAAGGACTCCCGGGTGCTGGCCGCGCTGCGCGCGCTCGGCGCCCGGGTGGTCGTCGGGCACGCGGCGGAGAACCTCGAGGGCGTGGACACCCTGGTGGTCAGCTCCGCGATCCGGCCGGACAACCCCGAGCTGGTGGAGGCGCGGGCCCGGGGCCTGCTGGTGCTGCCGCGCGCCTCCGCGCTCGCCTCGGTCATGGCCGGCCGCCGAGCGGTGGCGGTGGCCGGCACGCACGGCAAGACCACCACCACCTCGCTGCTCACGGTGGCGCTGCAGCACTGCGGCGCGGACCCGTCCTTCGCCATCGGCGGCCACCTGAACGAGTCCGGCGCCAACGCCCACAACGGCAGCGGTGACGTGTTCGTGGCCGAGGCTGACGAGAGCGACGGCTCGTTCCTGCTCTACTCGCCGGCTGCCGCCATCGTCACCAACGTCGAGCCGGACCACCTCGACCACTATGCCGACGCCGCCGCCGTCGACGACGCGTTCCTCGCCTTCGCCGCTCGGATCGAGCCCGGCGGCTTCCTCGTCGTGTGCGCGGACGATCCCGGGGCCCGCCGGCTGGCGGAGCGGGCGTCGGCCCAGGGGGTCGACGTCCGCTCCTACGGCGAGTCGGAGGACGTCGACCTGCGGGTGGTCGACCTCGAGGAGATCGGTGGTGGCACCCGCTTCGAGGCGGTGCTGCGGGGGCGCCGGCTGGGGGCGGTGGAGCTGCGGGTGCCGGGGCGGCACAACGCGCTCAACGCGGCGGCTGCGTTGCTCACCGGGATCGGGCTGGGCTTCTCCGCGGCCGAGCTGCGCGAGGGGCTGGGCGTCTACACCGGCACCCGGCGCCGCTCCGAGCTCAAGGGCAGCGCGGCCGGCGTGCGGGTCTACGACGACTACGCGCACCACCCCACCGAGATCACCGCCGTGCTGCGCGCCTTCCGCACCGTGGCCGACGACGGGCGGCTCGTCGTGGCCTTCCAGCCCCACCGCTACAGCCGCACCGCGGCCTTTCGGGACGACTTCGGCGCTGCGCTCGGGCTGGCCGACGAGGTCGTCGTGATGGAGGTCTACGGCGCGGGGGAGGACCCGATCCCAGGGGCGACCGGCGCCTCGGTCGCCGCGGCGGTGCCGCTGCCGGCCGAGCAGGTGCGGTTCGAACCGAGCTGGTCGGCGGTGGCCGGCGAGCTGGTCCGTCGGACCCGTCCCGGCGACGTCGTGCTCACCCTCGGCGCCGGCGACGTGACGATGGTCGGACCCGAGGTGCTGGCCGAGCTGGAGGCGAGCGCCGGCCCGGGGGAGCCGGGCGACGGCGGGGCGGAGGGCTAGGCGTGGCCACCGCTCGCCGCGCCGGGGCCGCCCCCCGGGTGCCCCGCCAGCCGGCACCCCGGCGGCAGGGCGCGGCCGGGCAGCCGACCGGTCGCGCCGCACCGCGTGGCTCGCGCAGGGTGCCGGCGGGGCCGGCCTCGCGCACGCCCCGCGGGGGGGCCACGGTCTCGTCCACCTCCGCCGGCCGGTTCGCGGCCCGAGCCCGGGCCGCGCGCCTGCGCTCCTGGCGCCCGCTGCTGCTCCTCGTGGTGGCGGTGGCGGCGCTCGTCGCACTGGCCTGGGCGGTGCTCGCCGGGCCGCTGCTGGTAGTGCGCGCGGTCCGGGTGCAGGGACTGCCGGCGGCCTCTGAGGCCCCGGGCGGCCTGACACCCGACGACGTCACCGCGGCCGCCGAGGTCCCGGTGGGCGAGCCGATGCTGCGGCTGGACCCCGCGGCGGTCCGCCAGCGGGTCGCCGACCTCCCCGCGGTGGCCGGCGTCGACGTCGCCCGCGCCTGGCCCGGCACCGTCGAGATCACCGTGCGGGAGCGCGTGCCGGCAGCCGTCGTCCGGGCCGGTTCGAGCTGGACCCTCGTCGACGCCACCGGCGTCGCGTTCGCCACCGTCCCCCGCCGTCCGGCCGGCCTGCCGCTGCTCACCACCCCCACCGCGGCCCTCGGGGCCGCCCCGCCGGCCCCGCTCACGGCCGCCGTGGCCGTGGTCTCCGCGCTGCCCGCGGAGCTGGCCGCGCAGGTCACCCAGGTGTCGGCCCAGACCCCCGACCACGTGGTCCTCTCCCTCACCGGCGGTCGCACCGTCGTCTGGGGCGATGCCAGCCGCCCCCAGCGCAAGGCGCTGGTCGCCCAGGCCCTGCTCGGGCAGTCCACGCCCAAGGTCAGCACCGTCGACGTGAGCGCTCCGGACGCGCCGACGACGCGCTGAGGGGGCACCCGTGAGGGCGCCGGAGGTGGCTTCGTCGACGGCTGCGGGGAGTCTGTGGTGGAAAGGCGCTGGTGACGGGGGAGCAGGGCGTCGGGTTGCGCCCCGCGGCCTGCTGACGTCGGTCTCGGGCTCGAGTGGAACGTTGTTGCACGACTCGCTGGCGTGTCGCTCAACAACGTTGCGCTCCGGGCACGAGACGAACCGCCGACCGCAGAGTGTGACGCTAACGTCGCGACACGCCCAGATTCCGTGCAATCGAGATTCCGTGCAATGCGGTCACATTCTGCGCCTGCAGGCGGTCCGGCGGCCGGCCGCAGGACCCGGCCGACCAGCCGCCTCCGCCGTCACCAGCGCCGTTGACCGTGCTCGGGCGGAACCGCGGGGCGCGTGGCTCTAGACCGGCACGCGCGCCCCGCGACACAAAACTTCCCCGACACGCCGCACACGTCTTTGCCCCGTGACCGCACGTCCCCCTACGGTCCTCCGCAGTGCTCAGGTTGACATAACTATAAGGCTCTACTTGAGGGTGAGGGTTCACCCGAGGGCAGGGCGCGAGCACCACCGGACCAGCGCACACACCGGGCGCACGGAACACGAGGCGGAAGGCATCCGACGTGGCAGCACCGCAGAACTACCTCGCGGTCATCAAGGTCGTCGGCATCGGCGGCGGTGGCGTCAATGCGGTCAACCGGATGATCGAGGTCGGCCTCAAGGGCGTCGAGTTCATCGCCATCAACACCGACGCGCAGGCGCTGCTCATGAGCGACGCCGACGTCAAGCTCGACGTCGGCCGCGAGCTCACCCGCGGACTGGGGGCGGGCGCCGACCCGGAGGTGGGGCGCAAGGCGGCCGAGGACCACGCCGCCGAGATCGAGGAGGTGCTCAAGGGCGCCGACATGGTCTTCGTCACGGCCGGCGAGGGCGGCGGCACCGGCACCGGCGGCGCTCCGGTCGTGGCGCGGATCGCCCGCAGCCTCGGCGCGCTCACCATCGGCGTGGTCACCCGCCCGTTCACCTTCGAGGGGCGCCGCCGGGCCAACTCGGCCGAGAGCGGCATCGAGGACCTCCGCAGCGAGGTCGACACCCTCATCGTCATCCCGAACGACCGGCTGCTCTCGATCAGCGACCGGCGGATCAGCGTGCTCGACGCGTTCAAGCAGGCCGACCAGGTGCTGCTGCAGGGCGTCAGCGGCATCACCGACCTGATCACGACCCCGGGCCTGATCAACCTCGACTTCGCCGACGTGAAGTCGGTCATGCAGGGCGCCGGCTCGGCCCTCATGGGTATCGGCTCGGCCCGCGGCGACGACCGCGCGGTGCAGGCGGCCGAGATGGCCATCTCCAGCCCGCTGCTGGAGGCCTCCATCGACGGCGCCCACGGCGTGCTGCTGTCCATCTCCGGCGGGTCCGACCTCGGCCTGTTCGAGATCAACGAGGCGGCGCAGCTGGTCCAGGAGTCCGCGCACCCCGAGGCCAACATCATCTTCGGCGCGGTCATCGACGACGCCCTCGGCGACGAGGTCCGGGTCACCGTCATCGCCGCCGGCTTCGACGGCGGCGCCCCGCGCCGGCGCGAGTCCGCGGCTCCGGCGGCCCGCTCCGCGGCGGCTCCGGCCGCTCCCGCCCCCGCTGCCCCGCCGCAGGTCGTCGACGTGCGCACCGACGGTGCGGCTCAGACGGCCCAGGCAGGGCAGGCGGCGCAGGCGGCACCGGCGCCGGCCTCGCCGGCGCCCACGCAGCCGGCCCAGCCGGTCGCCGAGCGCGGCTACGCGCAGCGCTCCTACGACCAGCAGCAGACCGCGCCGCAGTCGCAGCCGCAGGCCCAGCCGCAGGCCCAGCGGCACACCGCAGAGGTGCCGCGCGAGCCGCTGCGGGCCGACACCCCGCCGAGCGCGGAGGGCCCCGGGTCGGCTGAGGTGCGCCCGCGGCCGCGCACGATCGTCTTCGACGACGCCGAGAGCGCCGACGACCTCGACGTGCCCGACTTCCTCAAGTAGGCGTCCTCACGTCGGCAGCGGCGTCGCCCTTGCGAGGGTGAGGCCTCCGGTCCGACCACGCACCAGCGCAGAAGGAGCAACCGGTCCATGCTCGCCTGGCACGAGCAGCTCGAGGGGGGCGTCCACCTCGCCGTGACCGACCGGCACGGCGGGGTGAGCGCCGACCCCTACGGCTCGCTCAACCTCGGCGACCACGTCGGGGACGACCCCGCCGCCGTCGCGGAGAACCGGCGGCGGGTGGCGCAGGCGGCCGGGGTGGCTCCCGAGCGACTGGTGCTGCTCCGGCAGGTGCACGGCGACCGCGTGGTCGTGGCCGACGGCCCGCTGGCCGAGCCGCCGGAGGCCGACGCCGTGGTCACCGGGCAGCCGGGCCTGCTGCTCGCCGCCCTGGTCGCCGACTGCACCCCGGTGCTGCTGGCCGCCCCCGCGCAGGGCGTCGTCGGCGTCGCCCACGCCGGGCGTCCCGGGATGGCGGCCGGGGTCGTGCTGCGCACGCTGGAGGCGATGCGCGAGCTGGGGGCTTGCGAGGTCGTCGCCCGGGTCGGTCCCTCCATCTGCGCACGCTGCTACGAGGTGCCGCTCGAGCTGCGCGAGCAGGTCGCGGCGGTGGCGCCGGAGTCCCGGTCGGTCACCCGGCACGGCACGCCCTCGCTCGACGTCGCCGCCGGGGTGGTCGCCCAGCTGGCGCCGCACTGCGCCCAGGTGCGCTGGCTGCCCGGCTGCGCCGCGGAGGACCCCGACCTCTACTCCTACCGCCGCGACGGCGTCACCGGCCGTTACGCCGGGCTGGCCTGGGTGCAGCCGTGACCGGGGCGGAGCCCGACGACCCCCGGTCCGCGGAGCTGGGTGCCAACCTGGCCGCGGTGCGGGCGCGGATCGAGGCCGCCTGCGCCGCCGCCGGCCGGCCGGTGCAGGAGGTGACGCTCGTGGTGGTCACCAAGACCTGGCCGGCCGACGACATCCGCCGCCTGGCCGGGCTCGCCGTCACCGACGTGGGGGAGAACCGCGACCAGGAGGCCGCTCCCAAGCACGCCGCGTGCGCGGACCTCGGGCTGCGCTGGCACTTCATCGGCCAGCTGCAGACCAACAAGGCCGGCCACGTGGCCCGCTACGCCGACGTCGTCCACTCGGTCGACCGGCCCCGGCTGGTGGACGCGCTGTCCCGCGGCGCGCTGGCCGCGGGCCGGCAGCTGCGCGCGCTGGTCCAGGTGGCGCTGGACCCGGACCCCGGGCAACCCGGCACGCTCGGCCCGCGTGGCGGCGCCCACCCCGACGACGTCCTCGCGCTGGCGGACACGGTGGCGGGGGCGCCAGGGCTCGAGCTGGGCGGGGTGATGGCCGTCGCGCCGGTCGGCGAGGACCCAGCGCCGGCCTTCGCGCGGCTGGCCGAGATGGCCGCCGCCGTCCGCACCCGCCATCCGGGCGCCACCGACGTCTCGGCCGGCATGAGCGGCGACCTGGAGGCGGCGGTGGCGTGCGGCGCGACACACCTGCGCGTCGGCACGGCGGTGCTAGGGAGCCGCCCCCGCCTCGGGTAGCGTCGCAGCGCGCCGGCACCTGTCGGTAGACCAGCCACCCCAGGCACCCCAGTCACCACGGCCCGCCGAGGCGCTCCTCCCGCAGGATCTCCACCTCGCCCAGCGGGCCAGTACGACCGGATCAGCACGACAGTCTGAGCACCACCGAGAGGAACCTCGACCATGGCCGGCGCGATGCGAAAGATGGCGGTCTACCTCGGGCTCGTCGAGGACGATGCCGACGAATACGGCGACGACGAGCACGAAATCGGCCCGCGCTCGGTCGACGACGCTCGGCAGCCGGCCCGTCGTTTCGAGGAGCCGCCCACGACGGTCC
>JBQCHF010000197.1:0-14677 GCA_051954955.1 Motilibacteraceae bacterium | reverse complement strand
GGGTGAGCGTCGCCGTCGTGGTGCTGTCGACCGTGGGGCACGCCCCGCCCGCGGCGCCGGCGTAGCTGTTCAGGGCGGTGCGGTTGGAGTCACCGTCCAGGCTGTAGGCGCGCACCGTGCACTGGGTGGTGTAGCCGCCGGCGCCGTTGCTGACCCCGTCGACGGTGTCGGAGACCTGGGTGAGCCGGCCCAGCCCGTCGTAGCTGTAGGTCTGGTCGGACTGCGGGCTGCTGTTGTCGGCGATCTGCCCGAAGCCGTTGTAGGAGGCGGTGAAGTCCAGCAGGGGGTGGGTGCCGTCAGGGTTGGTGATCCCTCCGACGGTCAGGCCGGCCCCGCTCAGGGTGTAGTCCAGGTCGGTGGTCTGCCCGGCCGGGTCGTAGGTGCGGGTCGCGCTGATCCCGCCGGGGTAGTCGATCCGGCTCGGGCGGCCGGCCGCGTCGTACTGGGCGGTGGTGAGGCTCGGAACGGTGCTGCCGTCGGCCCTGGCCAGGTGGGGGTCGACGGCGGTGAGCAGTCCGCGGTGCTCGACCTGGCCGGCGCTGTTGCTGTCGTAGGTGTAGGTGGTGGTGCCAACCGGCGTGGTGACGGTGACCGGGCGGGAGTCCGCGTCGTAGCTGGTGGTGGTGACCTGCCCGTCGGCGTCCGTGTAGCTCTTGACCCGGCCGAGGGAGTCGTAGCTGGTGCTGATCGTCCCGTTCGCGGTGGCCACCGATGCGACCTGGCCGGTGGCCGGGTCGTAGGTCGTGGTCGTGTCGGCCACCGGGCTGTCACCGGTGACGTTGCTGGTGACCGAGCTGCTGGTGGGCCGCCCGGCCGCGTCGAAGCCGGTGCTGGTGGTGCGCAGCACGTCGCCGCCGGGAGCGGTCTCGGTGGTGCTGGTCGGGGCCAGCAGCATCGAGTATCCGGTCACGGTGGTGGTCGGCAGCGGCGGCCCGCTGGCGGGCTGGGCTGCAGGTCCGCTGGTGCACGGCAGCCCGATCCATTCGTCGTGCTGCCCGCACACCCCCGCGGCGCCGTGGGCGTAGTAGGTGGTCAGGGTGGTGCCCGCGCTGGTGCCGGCGGTGTCCTTGGGCTGGGAGACGGCGATCGGGTGCCCGTCGGGGTCCGTGCGGACGGTGCGGGTGATCGTGCTGGTGCCGGCCACGGTGGTGGTGGTCTTGACCGGGATGCCCAGGCGCTTGCCGTCCCCGTCGGTGCTCTGGACCGGGGTGTAGTCGTAGGTGGTGGTGCGCACCTCGGTTCGGGTCTCGGCGGCGCGCTGGGCGGGCGTGAGCCCGGTCGGGTCCGCGGTCGTGCTCACCCAGGTGTAGGTGGCGGTCTTGAGCCGGTACGGGCCTCCCCCGGCGGGCTGGGTGTTGTCGTACTCGTCGTGGGTGTGGGTGCGGGCACCTGCCACGATCGTGCCGTCGGCGAGGGTGATGTCGTGCGCGGGCCCGTAGCTGTCCAGCAGCTCGGTGCCGTCGTCGCTGTAGAAGTTGTAGGAGGCGCGGGCCCGGGCGACGGACTGCTGGGTGCTGGGGTTGGCGGCCGCGGCGGCCCAGCCGTCGGCCGGCAGGGACCAGGTGAGGTTGTCCTGCGCGTCGTACTGCTGCGAGTCGATGGTCCAGGTGTTCGCGCCGTAGCCGGCGGTGTTGGTGTCGCGGCCGGTGGTGTCCAGGTAGGTGATCGCGGCGTACGGCCAGTCGCCGGAGGCGGGGGTGCCGCCGGTGAGGGCGGGCTGGCGGTCCGGGGCGAACACGGCCACCCCGGTCACCGGGGCGTCGGTGGTCTGCCCCCACGCGGCGGTGTTGGTCAGGTCCGGCAGGTTCGTGCCGGACAGCGGCACCGCGTAGACGAAGGTGGTGGTGTCCGCGCCGGCGCCGCCGGCCCGGTCGGTGTCCTGGCGGGTAACGCTGCTCAGCCGGCCGGTGCCGTCGTAGGCGAACGACCAGCCGGCCGCCCCGGGCGGGGTGATGGCGGTGATGTGGCCGCTGGTGGGGCTGTCGTAGTCGTAGCGGGTGGCCAGGACCGGATGGGCCGGGTCGCAGTGCACGTCGGCGCCGGCGGGCTGGCCCGGGCGGGGGTCCCAGGTCAGGCGCAGCATGCCGGTGGTGTCGTAGCCGTAGCAGGCCACCGCCTGGGTGCTCATCGCCCCGGCGTTGGCGTCGGCGGCGGGGTTCCAGGCCACCTCGTCGATCTCGGACAGCTGGCCGGTGTACCCGCCGAAGGTGGTGCTGGTCGCGGTGGTGGTGCCGGAGTAGGTGAAGGTCAGGCTGCGGCAGCCGCGGGTGGTCAGCGGGGCGGTGGTGCAGTCCACCCCGGGCACGGTCGCGGTGGCCCGGCTGACCCGGTTGGCGCTGTCGTACACCCACGTGGTGGGGCTGGGGCTGCCGGGAGCGGCGGTGGTGCCGGTCGGCACGCTGACCGCGCTGCCGGCCAGCAGCCACGGCGCGCTCGAGGAGGCCTTGGTCCAGCTGGTGGCGACCCCGTCGGTGGAGGTCAGGGTCAAGGTCAGCGGGTAGGCGCTGCTGGTGGGCTTCTTGATGGTGACGGTGTCCCCGTCGGTCTGCGTGTCGCCCATCGGGATGTAGGTGCCGACCGGGTCGAGGCCGCTGGCCCCGGCTGGTTCGGTGTAGAGCGCGACCGAGCCGTCGGCGGCCTGGAAGGCCAGGGAGCGGTCGGTGCCGGTGCTGTCCACCACGGTCAGGTCGGCAGCGTCAGAACTGTTGGACGGCGCGGACAGGGTCCAGTGCGGACCGAGCACCCCAGCACCGGCCGAGGGGCCGGCCTGGGAGGTGTAACCGCGGATCACCGACAGGCTGTCGTAGTAGCCGGACAGCGAGGCGTCCGTGCCGGACAGGGACAGCTCGCCGGTGCCCAGCGACACCTGCCCGGGGCCGGCAGGGGCGGCGGCGAAGGCGCCGCCGAAGGCGTGCGCCAGCCGGGACACCCGCCGCGGCGCGGTGCAGCTGTCCGCCACCCCCGAGGCGGTGAAGCACACCGCGACGTCGACGACGGCGACCACGGCCGGGGCGGGGACCCCGGACAGGTCCGCGTCCCACACCAGGTCCGGGGTCGCCACGCCGCCGCCGGCCGAGACCAGCGACCCGTCCCAGGTGGCCCCGGTGCTGGCCAGCTTCACCGCGGCTCCGGTGGCCCGGGCCCAGTTGCTGGCCCCGTCGGCCACCCAGCGCACGTACGCCCCGGTCGGGCCGGACTGGGCCGCGGCGTGCACCGGGAAGCGGGAAGAGGACCGGGCGTCCTGCGCGGGCGCGTCGATGCCGTTGGTGCCGACCCCGACCGTCCACTCGACCAGCGCGCCCGAGTTGCCGGCGCTGTCCAGGGCGTACATATCGATCCGGTGCAGGCCCGGCCCGAACGACTGGATCGGAACGGTGGCTGCGCCGGCGGACTGGGACAGGTAGCCCTTCCAGGTGCCGTCCACGTACCAGCCGAACTGGCTCAGGTGCGCATCTGAGGCGAGGAAGGTGCAGGACTCGCTGTCCGTGGACGCGCTCACCCAGGTCCCGGACGGGTGCGGGCAGGAGATCGACTCGCTGCTGGGCGCCGAGGTGTCCACGTAGAGGTCGAACCAGCCGGCAGGCGCTGCGGACAGCTCCGGCACCGTGTCAGAGGCGTACACCTCCCACTGGTAGTGGTGCCCGTCAGTGAGGGTAGGCGAGGTGAAAGTGGAGGTGCCCTGCGCGGTCACGGTCAGGCCGTAGGAGCCGGTGGAGGGGGTCACCCAGGTCCCGGTGGTGAGGTCCTTGATGTAGAACTTGCCCTGCACCGCGGTCTTGTCCGGGTCCGAGACGTACGCGGAAAGTCCCGGGGTGGTGTCGGCCGTAACAGCCCCGGACGCCGGACTCGGCGACGTCGGCGTCCCCGGCGGGGTGTTGTACGTGACCGACACGTACGGGTCCACCGAGCCGTACTCGGAGGAGTAGAACCGCTTCCAGGCGTAGGCGTCGGTCTCGTCCTGGGCGCGGATCCCCAGCCAGTTCGAGGTATTGCCGTTGTTCACCCACGCCTGCGCCAGGGAGGTGATGTCGGCCGAGACCCAACCGGTGCCGCAGGTTCCGTTGTCCGAGCGGGTCGCGCTCGAGGTGGCCCAGAGCTTGTTCCAGGACGGCTGGTTGGTCCAGATCGTCGACGTGGTCGCCAGGTGCGTGTCCCACACCTGCCAGTTGCGGGCTGAGCACGACCACGAGTGGAAGTTGAACAGATTTAGTGTCGCCGACAGGACGTGCTTGCCAGCCTGGGCGCTGGTCGGGAAAGAGATGAACGAGCGCGCCACCTGGCCGCTGCCGTTGTTGCCCAGCTTGAGCTCGGTCGCCGACCACTCCGAGGTCCCGTAGCCCTGCTCGACGAAGACGTCACCGTTGGTGGTCCACGTCGTGGACGGGTCGATCGTCACCGGGTACTTGGTGGCCGGGTCGGCCAGGAACGCCGGGTTCGGGGTCAGCACCAGGTCAGCGGTGGCGCCGTGGCGGACCAGCTTGGCCGTCACCTGACCGAGGTGGGTGTGGTCCAGCGAGTTCGAGTTGACCTGGGCGTCCCACATCGATGGTGCCGGCATCACTGCCAGCACCTTGCCCGCCTGGTCGGAGAAGGCGAGGCCGGCCTCGGTCTGGTTGATGGTCAGGCCGTGAGCGACCAGCGGCAGCGTCTCGGTGAACGAGGACGGGTCCCGGGGCCGGGTCTTGATGACCAGCGACTGCTCGAACCCGGTGCGCAGCGCCCGCACCGTCATGTCCACGCCCGGGTCCACGTCGGGGTAGCGGACCTGCGCCTGGTCCTGGGGGTCGATCTCCGGCTTGGGCAGGTGGCCGCGCCAGCGCAGCGTCAACGCGTGCTGCCCATCCCCGAACGAGGCAAGGTCCCGGTCCTGCCCCGGCGCCCCACCGGGTCCGGCCAAGCGCAGCCCGAAGGGGTGCCCCTTCGGCGCCACAGATCCGTCGGCGCCGGTCTGCAGGGACAGGTCGACCTGGTGCCAGGCACCGTCGGCGCCCTTGAACCTGGTTGGGGCTGCGGTGGTCTCGGTCGTCCAGGTGCCATCCGGGTTCGCGAACGTCGAGGTGTTCTCGGTGCGGGCCGAGTCGTCCTCCACACGCGTGCCCTGCGTTTGCGCGGTGAGCATCGCGCTGATCGGGTCCGGCCGCTCAGAGACCACCGAAGCAGCGGTCTTGGGCGCCTGCGACGAGCCGGCCACGGAGGCTTGGCTGGAACCCGTAACAGCGATACCGGCAGCAGCCATGACGGCGGTGACGACCCCGACCGCAACCGGACGTGCCCATGCTGACAGCACGAAACGACGACTCACGTCGCCGCCCCCACTTCCCACCCCGCTGGGCCCCCTGCCCAAGACGCGCCATGTCTAGCGGTCACGCACTGCTTGCGGAGGAATACGTGGTGTTCGCGCCGTAAAGGTTTCGCAATGTCATCGCCGCAGTACCGCAGTCACGAATCACGCAAGGAGGGCGAAGCGGGCACCGTCGCGACCATCAACGAAGACGCACTTACAGAGCTGCCTCGACTCTTCGCTGGCAACACAACCGGCCCTACCAAGCAGGACAAGACCCACCTTGAAGATTGCTCTCGCACCAGCAGCGAGTGCAGATGGGACTGCTGGCAGGACCACGATCAAGCAGTAGCCACGTGTCGAGCCGCTCGCGGCCGATCAGATCTGTGACGCCACCCGCTCGACCGTTCTGATGAGCAACGGAGCTGACCTCCGCACTGCCAAGCCCACTGGGCCGTCCTCGTCGTAGCGTTCGAGGATTTCCCGCAACCGTTCGTGAACGCTAACCATCTCGCCCGTAGGGCTGGTGGTCATGTCGGCCCAGGTCAGCAGGTCCAGGAGCTTCAGCGTGGGTTCGGGCAGCGCCTCGAGTTCCTGAGTGAGGCCGCGCACAGCCGCCTCCTGAACCGCTGCTGAGTGGTGCGCGACAAGCGCAACAACTCGGTCGTCCCAGCCCAGCCTGGCGAGCCACCGTGCGCCGTCGAGTGGGTGGAAGCCCGTGTCTGCGATTGCTGCTGCGTAGCCGACGTCGTGCAGCCAAGCGGCAGCGACTAGGGCCTCCGCCTCGACCTGGGAGAGGCTGAACGATGCCGCACGGGCGGCGACGGCGCGACTGTGCGCGAGGCGGGAGGGCAGGTCGGCGAGCAGTCGCTCCGCCTCCGCCCTGGCACGCTCAACCTGAGTCCCTGAGGACGTCGTCACGCGGCCAAGGTATGTCAGAGGTCGGTCGAGCAACCAAGGCGGGTTCACACCGAGCGCCCGTGCCCCCGACTGCGGCAGCGGTCTCGATCCCACTGCTTGATCCGCTCAAGGCTCTGCTGGAGCCGCTCGTGCCAGACGAGGGGTTCTGTCGCTGCAGCCGCCGGGTCGTCGTAGGCGGCCGCGTGCGCGAGCCGGAGCGCGGAGAGCTCGAGACGGATGGGACCGTGCTCCTCCCAGCATTCGGGGATGTCCTCGTGCAGCTCGTAGGTGTCGCGAAGCCAGTCCACCCAGTTGGCGGTGTCGAGCGGTTCGGTGATTCCGCCCCAGGCTGGGAGTCGCTGCCCCTCCCCCGCGGCCAGGTCCCGGAGCTCCTCGACGGCCTCGGCCAGGGCAGCGACGCGGGCCGCGAGGGCTGCGAGCTGCAGGTTGTCGCTCATCGTTCACATCGCTCGTTCGTCGCCGCGGTCGGCGGCCAGCCGGCGTGGGTAGCGGGTGGCCATCGTCTTGGCGTCGCTGCGGCTCATCGTCTCGGTGAGGAAGGCGGTGGTCCGCGGCGGCAGCGGGTGGGGGCTCTCGCGGTCGGCGGGCAGGTCGTCGACCTCCGGGTCGCGGTAGCCGGTGAGCAGTGTGTCCAGGTCGGCGTCGACGACGTAGAGGCGGTTCTCGGTGCGGCCGCGGGACATGGCCACGTAGGCGGCCTCGCGGGAGAGGGCGTCGGTGGCGTAGACGAGCGAGGCGTCGGCGGTCATGCCCTGGGCCTTATGGCAGGTGACGGCGTAGCCGTGGGCGATCCGGTCGGCGACGACGAACCGTGAGAGCCGCACGTCGCGGCCGTCGGGTAGTGCGAGCTCGAGCCCGTCGGGGCGCACCTGGGCGACCTGTGCGCGGGTGCCGTTGAGGAGCCCGAGGTCGTAGGAGTTGCGGGTGACGAGCACCTCGTCGCCGACGGCGAATGACCGCTCCCCCAGTGGGCCGCCGACGGTCAGCTCCTCACCGCTCAGCACCCCCGCCACGCGCAGGTGCTCGTGCGCAGCACGGTTGAGGCCCGCCGCCTCACGGGTCCGCGAGGCGACCATGAGCACCTGCTTCCCGTCCGTGCGCCGTTGCGCCCAGTCCTGCACGAGCTGCTCCCACAGCTCGCCGCGGCTGTCTCGCGAGGTCACCCGGTCGCGCAGCACGTACTCGGCGACGGCGCCGGCGACGTCGCCGGCGCGGAGCTGGTCGAGCGCGACCTTCTCCCAGTCCTGGCTCTGGCGCAGGTTGGTATCGAGGACCAGCGGCTGGTGGCGGTCGACGAGGGCCTGGAACAGGCCGCCGGCCTCGACCGGCGGGAGCTGGCGTGGGTCGCCGACGAGGACGAGCCGGGCGTCCGCGGCGGCGGCGTGCTCAAGCAGCCGGAGCAGGGTGAGGGTGCCGACCATGCCGGCCTCGTCGACGACCACCGTGCAGCCGCGCGGCAGTCCGAGCGGGACGCCACCGTCGTCCCGCCGGTCGGCGTCGGCGAGCAGCCGGGTGAGTGACTGGGACGGGATCCCGCTGCCCTGCTGCAGCTGCTGGGCGGCGTTGGCGGCCACCGCGGTTCCCAGCACGACCTCGCCCCACTCGCGCCACTGCTCATACGCGACGCGCAGCGCGCTGGTCTTGCCCGCGCCGGCCTTGCCCACGACGACGTCGACTCCGCGGGGCCGGCCGACCAGCGCCTGGACGACGTCGCGCTGCTCGTCGGTGAGCGTCCCGGCCGGCACCTCCCCCGCGACGGCTGGACGGGGCACGGCGGCCAGCGCCGCGGCGAGGGCGAGGGCTCGCTGCTCGGCGGCCAGGTGCCTGGCGGTGCTGTAGGCCTGCCGGTCCCGGCCACCGAGGAGCAGCGGGACGACGTCGTCGGAGTGCAGCAGCCGCTCGCTCCACTGCCGCACGGTGGGCACGGGTGCGCCGGCGGGCAGCGCGGAGGCGACGGCGCGCAGCAGGTCGCGGCCGTCAAAGGAGGCGGTCTGCCCGGTGAGCCCGGTATCGGCGAGCACGGTGCCGGCGACGTCGACGAAGGCGGCCTCGTCCAGTGCCGGCGGCTGGGCGACGCCGAGGACGTCGCTGAGCCGCGCGCGGTCGTACCCGGCCTGTCGGGCCTCGTCGGCCCAGCGCTGGCGCAGGGACTGGTCGCAGGAGTCCTTGCCGGGTCTGGTGAGCAGCGTGGCGTCCTGGGCGGAGCGGGCGTCGGCGCGGCCGGTCCGCTCCAGCTCGGCCTCGACCTGCTGGCGGCGTTTGCTGAACATCCGGCGCAGCGGGACCGGCACGCCGGCGACTTCGGCGTGGCCGCGGCGCACCGGGGTCCAGGCGACGCCGAGGCGGGTGGTGAGCTCGTGCCGCAGCGCGGCCTGGTAGAGGAAGCCGGCGGTGCGGGCGTGCTCGTAGAGCTCGCGGGTCGGCAGCGCGCTCACCCGTCCGTCGGCGCCGCGCAGCAGGTTGGCAACGACGACGTGGTCGTGCAGCTGCGGGTCGCCGCACCGGTTGGACCGGTGCTGGAACGCGGCGGCGATGAACCCCTCGGTGGACACCCGAGCCGCCTCGCGCCCGTCGCCCTGATGTCCGCGCAGCCCGTAGGCGGCGACGTCCTCCAGGTACGCGACCCCCGCGGTGACGGCGGCCTCGTGCCCGAGCCGGACCTGCTCGGCGACCTGGGGCGGGCAGAGCGCGAACAGCAGCGACACCGACTTGGGCGCGGAGAAGGTGAGGTCCATGCCGGGCAGCCGGACGTCGACCCGGTCGTCCAGGTGCAAGGCCGCCTCGGCCAGCGCGCGGGGGCCCAGGACGACGTCGGGGTCGAGGTCCAACCCGCGCAGGATCGAGCAGGCCAGGTACGCGCGCAGGCTCGCCTCCGGCGCCCGAGTCGAGCTGCGGGCCCGCTTGTCCTGCACCGCCGCTCGCCGTAGGGCGGCGAGCAGATCCGAGCCCAGCCGGGTCTCGATCTGGTCGGTGGTCAGCCCGAGCTCGCGGACCGCGGCGAGCACAGGAGCGGCCGGGACGAAGGCGCGCGGGTCGACCCGCCATACCGGCTTGGCGAGCTGCTCACCGGTCCACGGGTCTATTCCGCGCAGCAGCCGGCGGAAGGCGTCGGCATCGACCGCACCGGCCAGTCCGAGGGCCGCGGAGCCGCTGCCGAGCCACACGTCCTGCCGCTCGCTGGCACCCAAGTAGTAGTCCTCCGGACAGCCGGCCTGCTGGGCCAGGTAGTACTCCGCCGCCCACTTGGGACCGGCCAGACGCCCGATCGACAGCACCGGCTGCCTCCCTCCGCGGTATCGCAGATACCAGTGTGTGCCAACCCTTGCATACTTGTCTAGATGGGTGTTCGCTGAATTCGTCACTTGTCCAGACAGGAGGACGGCATGAACGGCTACGACGGCATCGGCGCCCGAGACCGCAGGCGGGTCGCCGAGCTGCGCCAGGAGCTGACCCGCGGCCTGCAGACCATCGAGCACACCGCCGCGCAACGCTGGGACGGCGGCCCCGGCCCCTGGCTCGCAGCCCTGGAGGACGCCACCCGCGCCCTGGCCCAGCTCGGCCACGCGCACGGCTTGCCCCCCGAGCCGGCCGACCTGTCCACCCTGCGCGCCCACGCCGGCGCGGCCATCGCCACCAGCAACTCCCTCGCCCTGCTCGAGCCCGCCCACAGCCACAGCTACGACCTCGTAGGCGGCCTGGCCGAACGGCTCCTGCACACCCTGAGCGGACTTCAGCGATGACCAGCTTCGGCCAGCTCGTCGACCAGGCCCTGACCCAGCTGCAGCAGGCCGCCGACACCACCCCGCGCCAGCTCACCGACACCAACCTGCTCGGCACCCTCGAGGACGCCCGCGCACTGGCCCGCACCCTGAGCCGCTACCTCGACTACGTCCCCCTCAACCTCACCGAGGCCGGCTCCCCCTGGGCCGTCGCCCGCCTCGGCATGGCCAAGGACCTCGAGCAGGCCCAGCACCTGCTGCGCGCCGACCCCCTGGCCCCGCCAGCTCCCGAGGCGGCCGAGCCCACCCCTCCGCTGCGGCGCGCCGCCGACCTGCTCGGCACCGCCCTGGACCTGCTCGACACCCACCACGACCACGACCACGACCAGCTCGGCTTCATCCCCCGCACCCCGCACGCCGAGGTCGTCGACCACCCCGGCTCCCGGCACCTGCTCATCTCCGTCGTCGGCCTGGCCCTCGAGGAAGCCGTCACCCCGCTACGCCGCACCGGCATCGAGCTGCACCGGCGCACCCTGCTCCCCGCACACCGCGCCGACGCCGCCATCACCGCCGTCGAGCTGCTCGCCCACGTCCGCTCGCACCTGGCCCACCTCGACGGCGAGGACGACGACGGCGAGGACCTGCTCACCCTCCCCGTCGCGCCCATGCTCGTGCGCCGCCCCGACCACCCGCGCACCCCCGCCGAGCAGCTCGACGCCGTCGAGCAGGGCCTGGAACGCCTGCGCCTGGTGGCCTTCCGCGCTGCCTACGAAGAGCCCCTCCCCCTGCACACCGGCTGCGCGCTGGCCACCGCCGCGTCCAGCCTGGCCGTCACCCACCACCTGCTCGCCCACGCCCTCGCCGCCGGCGCCGACCTGGCCGCCCGCGACGACATCGCCGCGCTGGCCTCCCAGTGCGGCAGCGCCAGCCTGGCCTGGCGCGACATCCGACACGGCTGGCTCGACGTCGTCACCGTGCCGGACAGCCCCCGGCGCAACCCCGTCTTGGCCGACGCCGTCGAGGTCGCCACCAACCTCGGCCGCGCCCTGTCCGGCCGGCTCGAGTGGACCACCGCGCACACCGCCCCCGACCGGGCCACCATGCGCGCCACCGTCGACGCTCTCGGCCGCGCCCGCGTCCTCACCCTCACCCAGCACGTCGCCACCGCCGCCTGCGCCCTGGCCGGCCTGCACCGCACCATCGCCGCCCGCGAGCATCGCCACGGCCGCGTCCTCGTGCCCACCCGCAGCATCCCCGAGGGCGCCGACGTCCCCCGCCGCTACTCCCCCATGCCGGCCACCCGCGCCGAGACCCTCGTCGCCGCCTACACCGCAGCCCAGGACAGCGATCGGATCCTGGCCCGCCAGGCCACTGCCTTGGTCGACGACGTCAGCGCCGGGCCCGGCCGGCACCGCAACCTCGAACACCTGCGCCGCCGCCCCGTCACCCGCATCCCCACCCGCAGCGGCGACGGCCCCGACCTCGGACCCACCCCGGCCTGACCTCGGCCTGACCCCGTCCAGCCTCCTCCCGCCAGGGCGTCTATACGACTACGGTGAGACGGTCCAGACCGCCGGAAGGAGCACCGTGTGCCCGGTTGCCAAGGCCACCCGTGGAACCCCCGTGTTCCGCGTCATCGCCGACGACCTGAGAGCCCGCATCCTCGACGGCACCTATGCCGAAGGCGAGCGCCTGCCCAGCGAGTCCGAGCTGCTCACCCAGTACGGCACCGCTCGCATGACCGTCCGCCAGGCCATCGAAGTCCTGCGCAGCGAAGGACTTGTCACCACCGCCCAGGGCAAGGGCGCCTTCGTCCGCAGCAAGCCCCAGCCCCGCCGGCTGCGTGCCGGCCGGTTCGTCGAAGAGCAGGCCGCCGACGTCGACGCCGAGACCGTGCACGTCCAGCTGCTCGAGCTGGCCAAGGGCAAGGCCACCGCCGACGAGGCCGAGCGGCTCCGCCTTCGCAAGGGCCAGCTCATCCTTCGCCGCCGCCTCGCCCGCTATGCCCCCGACGGGCCCCTAGAGCTCGCCACCCACGTCGTCAGCGCGTCCGTCGCCCGCGGCACCTCCCTCGAACAGGACGACCCGGGCCCCGGCGGCATCTACGCCCGACTCGCCGAGGCAGGACACGCCCCCGAGCGGTTCGTCGAGGAGATCAGCGCGCGCATGCCGCTGCCTCTCGAGCAGGAGCAGCTGCGACTGTCCCCCGGCACGCCCGTGCTGCAGTCCGTCCGCACCGCAGTAGGCGCCGACGAGCGTCCGCTCGAGCTGTGCACCACTGTCATGGCCGCCGATCGATACGTGCTCGAGTACGAGCTGCCGCTCTGATGCGAAGAAGGCCCCGGCATTGTCGCCGAGGCCTCCTTGTCAGTGCCGCTCATCGCGGGGGCACGCCGAGGTACTCAAGGAGCGGCCTCGTCGGGATACGGATCATCCGTCCCAAGTGCAGCACCGGCGTCGGCCACGAGCCAGTCCGGACAAGGTCGTAAGCGGAGGTTCGACCGACCCCAAGGATTCGCGCTGCGGTCGACACATCAACGACCGCCGGCAGAGTCTCTAGCTCCTCGATGCTCATTCCCAGCGACATGGCGACCTCCGGGCCGATCCAGAGCTGCTCCAGCGCCCCTATGATCGCACCGGCAAAGGATACTTGTCTAGGTATGCGCCTGCGAGTCACTTGCTCGGCGACACCTTTTCCCACCGAAGTTGGCTCCCTTCGCAGAGACCGCCGGTGACCCATGATCACGCCCCGCGGATGTTGCGGTGCAGCCGCTCGCTGATCCAGGCCTGCATGGCTTCCTTGAACTCGGGCTTGTCGAAGAAGGCCTGAAACAGGGCGCCGTTTTGCTCCTGCCGGTCGATGATCCCGTCCTGCAACTTCGGCTCAGGGTAGACCTTGAACTGCTCGAGGTCGTTGTTCAGCGCCACCACCCGGACGTCCTCATCGGCGCGCAGGTGCGCCTCCTGCTGGTCGAACCAGATCCGGTCGGCGTCGGTGAGGTTCATCCCGAACCGCTCGTTGAGCGCCTTGATCAGCGCCGACAGGCTGTCCGTCGGTTCCTCGTGCTGCTTCCCGCGCCCCTCTCCCCCGGGCCCGGGCAGCGGGTCGTCGGAGCCTTCGCTGAGCGACGCGTTCTGCTCGGCGGCGATCAGGTCGGTGCGCAGGTGGGTAAGCACGACGGCCCCGTCGAGGTTCACCGCGTCGTTGGAGTCGGCGCGCGGCAGCAGGGTGAGCAGGTACTTGCCCTAGGCCTGCAGCTGCTCGAGGTCGGTGTCGTGGAACGGCACGATCTGCGCGAGGAACACGTACGCACGGGTGAAGTCCCGCAGCGCGGTCCGGAAGTCCTCCTGTGCGGTCTCGTCGTCCAGCGCCTTCCACCGCTCGACCGCGGGGGCGATCGCGGCGTTGAGCTTCGCCGACCCCGCGGTGCCGCCGCGCAGGACCGCCTCGGCGCCGGCGGCCATCTCGGCCGGGTCGATGACTCCGGCGTCCAGGCACCGGCGCTGCAAGTTGTAGAGCAGGTTCGGGTCGGTAGGGGCGGCGGTGGTGCGGGCGTAGAACGGCCGGAACGCCTCGGTGATCGTCTCGGCGTCGTTGACGAAGTCCAGCACGAAGGTGTCGGTCTTTCCCGGCGCGGTGCGGTTCAGCCGGGACAGGGTCTGCACGGCCTTGACGTCGGAGAGTTTCTTCGCGACGTACATGGTGTGCAGCAGCGGCTGATCGAACCCGGTCTGGTACTTTTCCGCCACCACCAGCAGCCCGTACTCGCTGCCGGCGAACCGCTCCGGCAGCTGGGATTCGGGGAACCTGTTCATCAGCGGCTCGCGGTACTCCAGGGTGCTGTCCGGGTCGGTGACGGTGCCGGAGAACGCGATCAGGGCCCGCATCGGCGAGGCCCCCTTGTCGTAGCCCTTCTCCGTGATCACCTTCGTGATCGCCTGGTGGTAGCGCACCGCGTGCAGCCGGGAGGCGGTCACCACCATTGCTTTCGCCCGGCCGCCGATCTTCGTGGCGGTGTGGTGGCGGAAGTGCTCGACGATGACCTCGGCGCGCTGGGCGATGTTCGTCGGGTGCAGCGACACCCACCGCGCCAACGCCGACGCGGCCTTGCCCTTGGGCAGCTCCGGGTCCTCGCCGAGGCCGTTCGCGAGCCGGTAGTAGGTGGCGTAGGTGGTGTAGTTCGCAAGCACGTCGAGGATGAAGCCCTCCTCAATCGCCTGGCGCATCGAGTACAGATGGAACGGCACGTACCGGTCCTCACCGGCCGGGTCGATGACCTGCTCGCCGAACACGGGGAGGGTCTTGTGCTTGGGGGTCGCGGTGAACGCGAAGAACGTCAGGTTCTCCTGCCGGCCCCGCGCCGAGACCGCGTCGGTGAGCAGGTCCTCGAAGTCCGGCTCCTCCCTCTCCGGCTCGTCGGAGGCGAGCCCGGACAGCACCGCCTTCAAGTCCTTCGCGGCCTCACCGGACTGGGAGGAGTGCGCCTCGTCGACGACGACGGCGAACCGGCTGCCGGCCAGGTCGGTCGCGGACTGCGCCACCACGGGGAACTTCTGCAGCGTCGTGATGATGATCCGCGCCTGCTTGCCCTCCAGCGCCGCCCGCAGCTGACCAGCAAGACCCTGACCCGGTGGCGCGAGGCGTTCTTGGCCTACTTCGACACCGGCCGCTCCAGCAACGGCGGCACCGAAGCGATCAACGGCCTCATCGAACTCCACCGACGCATCGCCCGCGGCTTCCGCAACCGCGACAACT
>JBQCHF010000196.1:0-2572 GCA_051954955.1 Motilibacteraceae bacterium | reverse complement strand
GGTCGCCAGGCTCGAGGCCGGCCGCGCCGTGGTGCTCGAGACCGCCGGAGGCAGCGACAGCAGGTGAGCGGGCATCCGGGCTACGACTCCCACGCGACCAACCGCTGGGTGGCCGAGCCGCCGAAGCGGGCACAGGCCGCGGCGAGCTACCAGCGGGGGCCGTTCATACGGGACCGGGCCCGGGTGCTGCACTCGTCCGCGCTGCGGCGCCTGGCCGCCAAGACGCAGGTCGTCGAGGTGGGCGCGGGCGATTTCCCGCGCACCAGGCTCACCCACTCGCTGGAGTGCGCGCAGATCGGGCGTGAGCTCGGCGCGGCCCTCGGCTGCGATCCTGACCTGGTCGACGCCGCCTGCCTGGCACACGATCTGGGGCACCCGCCGTTTGGCCACAACGGGGAGATCGTGCTCGCGGAGTTCGCCGCCGGCTGTGGCGGCTTCGAGGGGAACGCGCAGAGCCTGCGGCTGCTGACCCGGCTGGAGGCCAAGGTCCCCGGGGCGGGCCTGAACCTTACTCGCGCCACGCTGGACGCGACTGTCAAGTACCCCTGGCCCGCCAGCCCGGCCCTGACGGTCGGCCAGCCCAGGGGGACGACCGCGCAGTTTCCGCCGCCGGGCCTGCCCGGGGAGGAGGCCCCTCAGAGCCCCCAGAAGTTCGGGTACTACGCCGACGACGGCGAGGTGTTCGGCTGGATCCGGGACGGGGCGCCGGAGGGGCGCACCTGCTTGGAAGCTCAGGTCATGGACTGGGCCGACGACGTGGCGTACTCGGTGCACGACCTGGAGGACGGCCTGCACGCGGGCCACATCACCGTGCCGGGGCTGCACGACCGGTCGCAGCAGCTGGCCGTCGCGGAAATGACCGCCACGTACTACTGTCTGCCGGGCTCGGTCACCGTGGCGGAGCTGGGCGAAGTATTCGAAGACCTGCTGGGGCTGCCCTGCTGGCCGGAACGGTTCGACGGCGGGCCGGCCGACCTCGCCGGGTTGAAGTACCTGACCAGCGAGCTGATCGGGCGCTTCTGCCGGGCGGCACAGGAAGCGACGCTCGCGTCCCGCCCGGATGCCGGGCACGGCGGCCACGCCGGGCATGGCGGCCACGCCGGACATGGCGGCCAGGACGGTCCCGGCGGTCAGGACGGCCATGGTGGCCAGGACAGCCAGGCCGGGCGCCTCGCCAGGTACGACGCCGATCTCGTGGTGCCACGCCGGCAACGGCTCGAGTGCGCGCTGCTCAAAGGCGTCGCCGCGCACTACGTGATGAGCCGTGATGGCGCGGCGCAGGTGCAGGCCCGGGAGCGGGAGCTGACCGCCGAACTGGCCGCTGCCGTGCTGGCGGGCGCCCCGGAGACGCTGGACCCGGCGCTGCGGCCCGGCTACGACGCGGCCGGGTCCGACGCGCAGCGCCTGCGCGTCGTCGTCGACCAGGTGGCGTCGCTCACCGATACTTCCGCTATTGCCTGGCACCGCCGCCTGTGCCGGGAGCCGGCCGCAGCGACCAAGGGAGGACAATCCGATGCCCACTGAGCCCACCTTCGTGATTGTCGGGGCGAGCCTGACCGGCGCGAAGGCGGCCGAGACCCTCCGCTCGGAGGGGTTCGGCGGCCGGGTCATCCTGCTCGGCACCGAGACCGAGCGGCCCTATGAGCGGCCCCCGCTGTCCAAGGGCTACCTGCTCGGCAAGGACGAGAAGTCCACCATCTACGTGCACGAGGAAGGCTGGTACGCCGAGCACGAGGTGGATCTGCGGCTCGGGGTGACGGTCACCTCGGTGGACCCGGCCGGGCGGACGATCACCACGGCGGGCGGGCAGAGCGTCGAGTTTGACCGGCTGCTGCTGGCCACCGGCGCGTCACCCCGCAAGCTGGAGGTACCCGGCGCCGACCGGGACGGCGTGCTGTACCTGCGGACCGTGTCCGACAGCGAGCGGCTTGCCGCCGCATTCCAGGGCGGGGGACGGGTGGCCACGATCGGCGCGGGCTGGATCGGCCTGGAGGTGACGGCGGCGGCGCGCGAGGCCGGCTGCGACGTGACGGTGATCGAGCCCGAAGTCACCCCGCTCTACCGCGCGGTCGGCCCCGAACTGGGCGGGATGTTCGCCGACCTCCACCGGGAGCACGGGGTGGAGTTCCGGCTGGGGGAGTCGGTGAGCGAGATCCGCGGCCCGGGTGGCTCGGGTGCGGGCGGCCAGGGCGGGCAGACCGGCCCGGCCGGTGCCGTCGGCGAGGTGGTCACCTCGTCGGGCGTTGTGGTGCCCGCGGACGTCGTGGTCGTGGGGATCGGTATCGTCCCGAACTCGGGCCTGGCCGCCGACGCCGGCCTGGAGGTCGGCAACGGGGTCGTGACCGACGCGGCGCTGCGCAGCTCCGACACGAGCATCTACGTCGCTGGCGACCTGGCCAATTCTTACCGGCCGCTGCTCGGGCGCAGGGTCCGGGTGGAGCACTGGGCCAATGCCCTGGCCTCCGGGCCGGCCGCGGCACAGTCGATGCTCGGGCAGGACGTGAGCTATGACCCGGTGCCCTACTTCTTCAGCGACCAGTACGACCTGGGCATGGAAACGGCTGGCCTGCCC
>JBQCHF010000195.1:0-17817 GCA_051954955.1 Motilibacteraceae bacterium | reverse complement strand
CCAGCGAGCGGGCGGCGGCCGGGTTGCGGTGGTCGGCGGCCGCCCGCAGCGGGCGGGCCGGCGCGAGGCCGGGCACCGGGGTCACGACGACCTCCCAGGGGCGCCGGCTCGGCCGGGCGAAGAACCACCCCTGTGCCAGGTCCGCTCCCAGCTCGCGCACGTGCGCCACCTGCTCGGCGGTCTCGACGCACTCGGCCACCACGAGCGCCCCCATCTCGTGCGCGAGGGCGACCAGCGAGCGCACCACCGCGAGCGCGGCCGGGTCGGGCAGGGCCTGCACGAGATCCTTGTCCAGCTTGACCACCTGCGGCTTGATCCCGACCAGCCGGTTGAGGCTGCCGTAGCCGGCGCCGACGTCGTCCAGCGCCACCCCGCACCCCTGCCGCCGGTAGTAGGCGAGCACGTCGCGCAGGTGGGCCAGGTCGGCCACGTTGTGGCTCTCGACCACCTCGAACACCAGCTGCTCCAGCCGGAGCCCGGCCTCGGCGGCCGCCCGCTCGGTGGTCTTCAGGCACACCTCGGGCCGGTAGATGGAGGTGGGGACGAAGTTGATGAACAGCTGGTGGTCGCCCAGCCAGCCGGCGGCGTTGCGCAGCGCCGTCTCCCGGCCGATGCGGTCCAGCACGTGCAGCCAACCGGCCGACTCGGCGGCCTCGAACATCTCGGCGGGCATGAGCATCCGGCCGTCCACCTCGGCGCGCAGCAGCGCCTCCCAGGCCACGACCTCGCCCGTGCTCAGGCTGACGATCGGCTGGTACAGGGAGAAGAACGAGGCCTCGTCGAGCAGGGCGCCGGACAGGTCGCCGGCCTGCCGGCGGGCGCAGAGCATCGTGAGGGTCGGCGCGGTGAGCGCGCGGGCGACAGCAGCCGAGGACTCGTGCTCCTCGAGCACGACGCAGCGGACCGACTCCTTCTCGATCGGGGTCAGCCCCTGGTCCAGCGCGTCGAGCAGCCGCTCGACGCTCACCCCGGCGACCTCGACGACGTCGTCGCTCTGGGTGGCCGTCCCGCCCGCGGCCTGCGCCACCTGGCGCACACTGGTGAGCACGTGTCCCGAGCTTCCGGCGAGCAGCAGCCGTTCCCCCCGCGGGACCCCCGCCGCCGCCTTGCACGCGCAGGAAGCCGAGGCCTTCGGGCACTCCATCTGCAGGTCCTTCCCGTGGGCCCCCGCACCGCCGTTGCACCGTCCTCCTGATCTTCGGCAGGCTGCTCCCAGTCCTGAACTGGACGGCGCGACCGATCTCGGACAGGCAGACGGCGTGAACCAGGTGGACCGATCAGGACGTGAGGCAGCTCGGGCTGGCGGCTCCCGCGGTCCGGTCAGGGCGCCGTCCCTGGCGGCCGCGGGGTGGGGACCGGCACGCCGTAGCGGGCGTCGAGCTCCCGGTCGTCCACCGACTCGTCCCAGCAGCCGCAGGAGAACAGCTGCTGCTGGCACACCGGGCACTCGGCGACGTCGCAACCGGGATGGTGGGTCCCCCCGCGCCGGACGTTGCAGTCGCCGCAGCGCTCGGAGGTCCACACGTGCACGTAGGTGGCCGGGCCACCCCTCGCGCCCGAGGCCCGCCCGGCGCGGGACGCGCGCAGGTCCGGGTCGTCGTCGTAGCCGTCGTAGCCGTCGTAGTCGTCGTAGTCGTCGTAGCCGTCGTCGAGGTCGATGACGCGCTCCTCCTGCCCGTAGGGGATGACCGCGACGTCGCCCCGCGCGGTCGGGACCTTCCACGCCACGCAGGACTCCGCGGTCTTCATGTCCTGCCGGCACATCGTGCAGATCGCCATGGCCCCCACTGTCGTCCAGCCCACCGACGGGCGGTGCGGGCGATCGGCGGCCTGGGGACGGTGGCAGCGCGGGCTGTGGACGAGCCCACCGCTGCAGCCGGCATGGATGGAATCCGCCGCCCGGGGTAGGACGCGCCCCGTGCACCGGGACGGGCGACGACGGCCGTGGGGTGGCGCGCTGGCGCGCGCCGAGGCCCAGGCGGTGCTGGCTGCGCGCCGCGCCGGCCGGGACCTGGTCGTCGAGTTCCCCGAGTGGTTCGAGGACCTGCTGCCGCCGGTGCCCGTGGGCCAGGTCGTCGCCCACCTGGCCCGGCACCTACCTCCTGCGGGCCCAGGACATGCGCAGGTGCAGGTGCAGGTGCTCGAGATCGACGGCGCGCGCGTCCTCGTCCGGACGGCGGGAGACCCGCTGGCCCGACGGCGCTGGGTGTGGCGGAGGGAGCTGGTGCTGGTCGACACCGCTGCGCTGGCCGCGGCGCGAGCCGCCCGGGCCGAGGACCTGCTGGCGGCCGCCGCCGTGGTGGTGGCCAGCGGCACGCCGGTCGACCTCCCGGCCGCTCCGCACTCTCCCGTCACGGCGACGGTGGATCTGCGTCACGGACCGCCGGTGGTCGCGACCGAGCCGGCTGCGCGGCGCCGGGCGGCCCGTCGGGGTCCGGCGCCCGACTGGCTGGTGACCAGCGGCGGCTGACGCGCCCCGGGTCTGACTGCTGCCGTCGGCCGCTCAGACCTGCCGCGGGTAGCCCGCCGCCAGCCACTCGTCGGCCAGGCTCACCTTGGCCCGCAGCACGCCGTGCAGCACCTGGGTGACCAGCCCGGCCAGGGCGCCGCCCACCAGCGGCACCGACACGGTGGGGGCCGGGCCCTCCACCTCCAGCAGGGACACCGGCCCCTCCCCCACCACCCGCGCCTGGGCGCGGAAGCGCAGCTCGCCCTTGGCCCGCGCGTCGATGGACAGCGGCCCGCTCGCGCCCACGGGGGTCGGGGTCCAGTCCAGGGCCATCCGGATCGGGATGCTGGGCCCGACGAACTTCGTGGCGATGCTCGGCGCGCCCTTGGTCGCCGCCTCGACCACGAGCCGCACCTCCCGCCGGCCGTCCACCTGCGCGACGTCGACCTCGTAGGAGACCGCGTGCAGCCGCTCGGCGTAGTCCTCGAGGAAGGCCTCGTCGGTGAAGAGGTCCAGGACGACGTGCGCCTCGCCCTGGACCGCGCTCTGGAACGAGAAGTCGGCCACGTCCCCACCTTGGCAGACGGCTCGTCCGGGCGCGGTCGTGCGGTCGGTCCGGGACCTGTGCACGAGGCGACGACCCACCGGCACCGGCTGAGGCAGGATGACCCCCGTGCCGGACGACCTGCTCATGACCCACCTGCGCGGTCTGGACGCATCACGGCTGTCCGCGCTGCTGCGGCTGCGACCCGACGCCACCGAGCCGCCGGTGCCGACCACGCTCTGGCAGCTGGCCGAGCGCCTGCGCACGGCCGAGTCGACCGAGGCGGCTCTGCGCACGCTGCCGGCACCCGCGCTGGACCTGCTGCAGATGCTGCAGTACCTCGGGCCGCGAGCCGACCGGCCGCGCCTGAGCGAGCTCGTCCTGCTCGAGGGACCCGCCGACGAGGCGGCGTTCGAGCAGACCGTGGCCGCGCTGCTGGACCGGGCCCTGCTGTTCGAGACGGACGGTCGGCTCGAGCTGGTCCCGCCGTTGCGCACCGCGTTCACCAACCCGCTCGGGCATGGGATGCCGGTGGCGGACCTGCTCGCCGCGCTGCCCGCCGAGTGGGCCACCCACATCCTCGACCGGCTGCAGGTGCAGCGCCCCCGGGATGCCGCAGCAGCGCGAGCCGCCGTCGCGCACGCCCTCGACCCCGACCGGGTACGCCACCTGCTGCAGGCCGCCCCGGCCGCTGTTCGAGGCGGGCTCGAGGAGCTCGTGCGCGAGGGGAGCGTCGGCGACGTCGGCGGATACATCGGGGCCGCCATAGGGCCGGGCCCCTGGCGGCCGCCGAGCCGGTTCGACTACCTGCTGGACCACGGCCTGGCCGCCTGCACCATCCAGGGCCGGATCGTCCCCACCCGCGAGATGCTCGACGTCCTCCTCGAACCGCCGCGCGATCTGCCCGTCGCGCTGCACCAGCCCGCGATCGCCACCGTGCCGGCCGACGACGTCCCGGTGCAGCGCGAGTCCTCCGCGGCCGCGACGTCGGCGCTCGCCCTGGTGACCGAGCTGCTCGAGGAGCTGGCCTCCCGCCCCGCTCCCACGCTACGGACCGGGCCCGGTGGCCTCGGCGTGCGCGAGGTGCGCCGGCTGACGAAGGTGCTCGGCGGCACCGAGGACGCTCTCACCCTGGCTGCCCGGCTGGCCGACCTGGCCGGGCTGGCTCGGGCGCTGGACGAGGTCCGGGTCATGCCCACCTACCCGGCCTGGCGCGAGCAGGACCCGCCCGAGCGGCTGGTGGCGCTGCTCACCGCCTGGTGGCAGGAGCCCCGGGCGGTCACCGCGGAGGACCTGGAGCCCGGCCAGCGCAAGCCGCTCCCGCTGTTCGTGCGCGGAGCCGCCGACCCGAGGCTGCGGTCGCTGCGCCAGGCGGTGCTGCGCGCGCTGGCCGCTCTGCCGGAAGGGCGCGGCCTGCTCGACCTTTCCAGCCTCGTCGCGCACGTGTGGTGGGCCGCTCCGATGGCGGTCCCGCCCAACGTCGGCGATGTCCTGGCCCGGCACGTGGACGCCACGCTGGCTGAGATGCAGGCGCTGGGGCTCGTCGCCCACGGACGCGCGAGCGCCCTGGGCGTCGCACTCGCGGACGGGGACCTCGACGCGCTGCGGGCCGCCGCCGCCGAAGGGCTGCCCGACGTCGCCGACGACGTCCTCCTGCAGGCCGACCTCACCGCCGTGGTCACCGGCAGTCCGTCGGCCGCACTCACCGCGCTGCTCGACGCGATGGCGGACCGGGAGGCCCGCGGCAACGCGAGCACCTGGCGGTTCGGCACCGCGAGCGTCCGTCGGGCCCTGGACGCCGGCCTCCGTGCGGACGACCTGCTCGCGCGCCTGACCGCGGTGGCCCGGGGCGAGGTACCCCAGCCGCTCACCTACCTGGTCCGCGACGTCGCCCGTCGGCACGGCCACCTGGCCGTGGCGCCGGTCACCTGCGTGGTCGTCGCCGACGACCCGGCGCTGCTGGCCGAGGTCGTCGCGCACCGCGGGCTGCGCGCGCTCGCGCCGCGGCTGCTGGCCCCCACCGTGCTCGCCTCGGCCCTGCCGGTGGCGGAGACCGTGCGCGCACTGCGCGAGTCCGGCTACCTGCCGGTGGAGCACGACGCCGACGGCCAGCTGGTGCTCACCGCCCGGGCCCAGCGCGCGAGCGGCGCACCGAAGCGCTCAGGCGGGAAGCGGCCGCCGACCCAGCGCCCCGCGCCGTCGACGCCGCCGGACCTCCAGGCGCTGGCGGCCGCGCTGCTGGCCTCGCCGGGGCAGCCCCCGACGTCGAGGAAGCCGGGTGCGAAGCCGCCGACGACGTCGGGCACGAAGCCTGGGAAGGCAACGCCCAAGGGGTCAGCCAAGGCCCCTCTCGACGCCGAGGCTACCGGCGACGACGAGCGGGCGATGTTCCAGCACTGGTGCAGGAACCTCTCCGCCGAGGAGGTGGCCCTCCTCGAGGAGGCCGAGGCCACCGGCGGGGAGGTCCTCATCGAGTACGTCGACCAGCGCGGCCGCTGGACCCAGCGCGTCGTCAGCGACTGCCTGCTCGATCCCCCCTACCTGTCGGCGTGGTGCCACCTGCGCCGGGACGAGCGCGACTTCCTGCTGCAGAGCATCGAGTCGGTGAGCCGGGCGGGCTGACCTCGCGGTGGCTACGGCCCCTTGGTGCTCAACGGAAGGGGCAGGAAGCCGGAGTCGACGAGGTAGCGGCGGGCACGGCCTGTCCTCCGCTCGTCCCGGAAGGCGTGCCAGCGGTCCAGCTCGTCCTGGTCCGACTGCTGCATCGTGTCGGCAAACCGGCGGAAGGGACGGTCGCCGCGCAGCGCGCGGTCCAGTCGTGCGCGCAGGCTGCTGTCTGACACGGTGTCGACGAAGTCGGCCATGTCCTGGAAGGCCTCGCGGGAGCCCAGCGCGTCCAGCCCGATCGGCCGCAGGGGCTGCTCGCCGTCCTCGTCCTCCTCGCGGTCGAGGTCGCGGTCGAGGTCGTCCGGATCCCCCAGGTCCCGGTCCACCGCGAACCCCGTCGAGGGGTCGATCCAGCCACCTGGGCCGCAGCTGTCGATGATGTCGGCCACGGAGTCCAGGTCCACCGGGAGCGGGGCGAGCTCCGGCAGCCGGTCCGCGTGGTCGGCCAGGATCGTGGGGCCGGGCAGGCCGATTGCGGCCACCAGGTGCGCGGCGAGGAACCAGTCGCCGCGGTCACCGCGCCGGTGGAGCCCGTCGACGACGAGCCTGGCCGCCTCGACCCGTCCGGCGGTACCGACGTCGACCGCCAGCAGCGCGTCGCCGGCCAGCTGCCACCGCTGGGCCGCCGCGCCGCCGGCGATCACGGCCACCACTCCCGCGGCCGCCTCAGCGTCTGGCCGTGAGCCGGCGCAGGCGCGGAGCAGCTGCGCGGCGACCCGCTCGACCTCGCGCTCCTGTGCCTCCATCACCATCCCCTCACCTGATGATCATGCAGAAGATGTCGATCACCGGCGCGGCGCACCGGCGTGGATCTCCATGGTGCACACGCGGGGGGGGTCAGAACAACGCCTCCTGGCCGGTGTCGGTGGGGTCGGGGGAGGCGTGGGGAGCGCGCACCTTCTGCCAGCGGTCGCGGACCGCCTTCGACCCCGCCGCGCACTCGACGTCGAGCAGCTGCTGGTCCTGCGGGCGCACGTGCTCGACCGCGTCGAGGCAGCCGAGCAGCACGTGGTTGCGCTCGCGCCGTGGGAGCGCCGCACACGCGGCGAGGAGCGCGGGCAGGGTGGCCAGCCCGCGCCTGAGCGACCGGGCTGCCGCCCAGCGGTGCAGCCCCATGGGCACCTCGACGGGGGCCGGCACGACCGGCACCTCCTGCTCCTCCTGCTCCTCCGTCCCGTCTGCGGCCTCGGGATCCTCCGGCGCGTCGTCGCCGTCCAGCTCCACCTCGTCGACCCGCAGCACGAGCGGCTCGTAACCGGCCAGGTCCTCGCCCTCGACGCCGACCGGCGGGTCGAGCACAGCGCGCAGCCCTTCACCGTCGTCGGCCAGGTGCACCTCGCCGAGCACGGTGAGCGGGAGCGCCGCGACGAGGATGCGCTGGCCGTTCACCCAGCCGGCCAGCTCGTCGAGCTCGTCGGCGCTGAGCAGGTCGTCGCGCTCCAGCTCGGCGGCCAACCGACCCGCCACCGACACCCAGCGCGGGTGGCAGGCCACGACCAGCGCGGTCAGCAGGAACAGGCGCCGTCCGGCCTCGCCGTCGATGCCGGACGCTGCCGAGCGCAGGGCGTAGACCGGGGTCGTGGGATAGGAGTCGCGGTGGTCGACGTCCAGGAGGAGCAGCACCGCCAGCAGCGTGGTCGGGTCCGGCGCGCGCAGCAGCGCCGCCTCCTCGACGGCCCAGCGCGGCATCCCGGCCGCGAGCAGGTGGCTGTCGCGCAGCATCCCGATCTCCTCCCACCTCACCGACCGACCCGACGGACCGTCCGACATCCTCCCGCGAGCTACCCCGACCTACCCCGCCACCGTCGGGGGTCTGGGCCTGCGGCCGTCGGTCCGCTCCTCGGCCAGTTCGCCCAGCAGGCTGGGCAGCACGGCCTCCTCGTGCACCGCCACCGCGTGCCCGGCCATGGCCTCTGCCAGCGCCGGGTCCCAGCAGGCCTCGACCCGTCGGCCCTCCAGCACCGGCCCGTCGGGACGCACCGCGGCCAGGTAGTCGCTCGCGGCCATCCGCCACGGGCGTACCCCGACCTGGCCGACCAGCCGGTTGGCGATGGCCAGCCCGGCCCAGTCCAGGTCCCCGTGGTAGCGCAGCCGGGCGCCGCCGTCAGCCAGCGAGCGCAGCACCCGCAGCGTGATCAGGCCGGGGAAGCCGGCGGTGCAGACCATCGGCACCCCGCCGCCGAAGCGTTCGGCCACCGCCTCGAGCACCCTCGGGTTCTCGCAGACGAGGACGTCGGTGCCGGGCCGCACGGCGACGCCCGGCACGTCGCCGGCCCGGCGCAGGTCCCAGCCGGTGACGTGCACCGGGTCGCCGTGCTGGGCGGCCTCGCGCAGCCGTTGCGCCAGCACGCCGTCTCCGACAGGTCGTAGGCCGAGCACCAGGCAGGTGGACGAGACGACGTCGGTGCTCACGCCGTAGCGCTCCCAGAGCAGCCGTCGTTCGGTGAGCGTGGCCGGCGGCGGCTGCCCGGCGTCGACGGCCAGGGCGCGCAGCACGAGGGTCGCGGCCAGCGCCCCCTCATCGAGGGCATGCGCGTCGCCGGTGGCGGCCGCCGCCAGCTCGGTGCGCGCCAGCGGGGAACGTTCTCCTCCCACCAGTCGCCGCAGCACGTCCAGTGCGCCACGCATCGCCTCCGACGCGACGTCGGAGCCGGCCCGGGACAGCAGCCCGCTCTGGCGCAGGCCGCTGAGCCAGGGCTCCGCCCAGGCCACCACCGCGAGCTCGGGCCGCTCGGCCAGCAGGGCCCGCGCGACGTCGAAGGGCGCCTCACGTTCGGCGAGCCGTGCCGACCGCTCGGCTGCCCGGTTGCGCACCGTCCCGCCGAGGGTCTCGAGCACCGTCACCAGGCCGCCGACGCGGGACCGCTGCCGGAGGACCTCATCCAGGCCGGCCAGGTCCACGCGTACCCGATCGCTGGTCACCGGTCGGCCGATCAGGCCCGCGAGCGCGTGCCGTTCCGGACGCTCGATCACGGAGACGAGCACGACCCCTTCGGGACGGACCCCGTTGCGCTCCAGCCGCGACCTCGCGGCGTCCCAGAGCGGCGCGAGCGAAGGGTCGGCCAGCCAGTCGGGCAGCAGGGTCATGCCCCCACCGCGCTCAGCCGGGCACCGTCCCACGTGTAGCGGAACTGCGCTATGCCCCGCTCACCCGGGTCGCGCAGCGCCTCGTAGATGGCCAGCGAGGGCACCGACGCGTGGTCGCCCCACAGCCGCTCGCTGGTGACCACGAAGTCGAGGTCGAGGGCGACCAGCAAACCGAACAGAAGCGGGTGGGTGCGCACGTCGATCTTCGGGAAGGCGTCGTCGAGCAGCACGAACCGGGGGGCGTGCGGCGCGGCGCCGGCCAGTGAGGTGAAGTGGGCGGCCGCCGCGGCGAACAGCGGCAGGTAGCAGACGACCTTCTGCTCGCCCTGGCTCAGCGGTGAGCGACGGTGCAGCTCCTGCCAGCGGCCCTCCAGCTCCGGACGGGTGTAGCGGATCCGGAACCCGAACCAGCCGCGGTAGTCCAGCGCCCGGGTGAGGTGCTCGGTGTAGGACCCCTCCGGCGACTCGGCGCGGGCGGCGTCGATGAGCCGGTGCAGGGCGTCGCGCAGCTCGACCCGCTCCCCTGGCAGCAGCGATCCGAGCGCCCGCCCGAGCAGCTGCACCGCGCGGCGGACGTCCTCGGGCACCTCGTCACGCAGCCGCCAGTCGAGTCTGACCCTGATGCCCTGCGACGTCGTCACCTCGGCCAGCAGGTCGTTCATGCTGCGCACGAGGTCCTCGGCCTCCTGCCGGCGCCGGCGCAGCTCGTCGCCGAGCTCGCCGACCAGGTGCTCCTCGAACTGTGTGCGCTCCCGTTCGGTGAGCAGCTCGCGGTCGCGCTCGACGGCCGCGGCGAGCCGGCCGGCCAGGTCCGTGACGGGGTGGTCGCCGGACTCGTCGCGGCCGAAGGCGCCGAGCAGGTCGCCGGCCATCGGCACGACCCGCGGCTCGTGCTCGGCGGCGTCGCTGGCCAGCGCCTCCTGCAGCGCCGCGAAGACCGCGACGGCGTCCGAGCGCCTGGTCGGCTCGGGCAGGGCGGCCAGGGTGCGCGCCAGCGCGGCGACCGGGGCTGGCGGGCGCCCCTCGCCGCGCAGGCCCGAAGCCAGCGCGAAGGCGGCGAGCTCGGCCTCGTCGAGGTCCCGGTCCAGCGCGGCGTTGACCAGCCCGGGCACCTGCACCAGCTCGGCCAACGCGACGGCCGTCGCAGCCAGCACCGGCTGCTGCTCGGTGAGCCGCTCCTGGGTCGCCCGCACCGTGGCGCGGGCCGCGCCCAGCTCCTCGCGCAACGTGGTCAGCTCGGCCTCCAGCTCGCGCCGGCGCCGGACGCTCGACTCGATCTCACCGCGGGTGGCGGACAGCCGCTGCTGCAGCGCCTCGATGCTCTCGCCCGCGGCGTCGCGCAGCTCCTGCACAGCGGCGCGCTCGGCCTGGGCACGTTCGACCGCCTCACGGGCGTCGGCGCCCAGCTGGGCCGCCTCGGACTCCTCCTCCCGCCAGCGCCGGACCTCCTCGGCCCAGCGGGACAGGCGCGGGGCGAACGGTGCCACGGCGGACAGGTGCTGCCCGACCTTCCGGTCGAGGTCGACCAGCTGCTCACGGCGGGCGGCCAGGCCCTCGGCGGTCAGGGGCAGGGCGTGCGCGCCCGCGAGCTGCTCGAGCCGGCGCTGGCGTTCGGCGGCCTCCGCCCGGGCCCGTGCGGCGGCTTCCCCGGCCGCCCGGGCCTCGGACTCGTCGCGCTCGGCCGCGGCGGTGCGCTCGTCCAGGCGTGCCCATGCGCGCAGCAGCGCGTGCGGGGACGGCAGCTCGCCCAGCCAGGCCTCGAGGGCGGCGAGCGCCGTGGCGGCGTCCCGCTCGTGCGCCGCAGCATCGTCGCGGCGCCGCTCGGCCGCCGCGATCTCCGCGTCGACCTCGGCGAGCCGGCGAGCGCGTTCGGCCGCCCGCGCGGTGGCGCCGACGTACTGCGCGACCGGCTTCGTCGCCCGGCCGACCAGGGGGCCGAGCCGCCAGCCGCCGGACCGGTCGACCGCGGCCGGCGTGGCTTCCCGACGCTCCGGCACGTCGGGGACCGTGCCCTCCCTCACCAGCGCGACGCGGCGGAGCACGGCGGCCACGACGTCCGCAGGGACCTGCCCCGCCCTGATGTCTCCGACAGAGGACTCCGACGATTCGTCGGAGACATCCGGGCGGAGCACGTCGAGCAGGGTCGGGCCGACCAGGGACGGGCCCTGAGGCAGCACGACGTCGAGTCGGCCGGCGTCCAGCAGCACACCGTCGGGTCGGACCCAGGCGTCGAGCAGGCCTGAGGACTCCAGCGCCGCCTCTACGCCCGCCCGGGCCTCCGGCTCCAGGTCGTGGGCGAAGTCGACCAGGCGCCACAGCGGCGCGCCCGGCAGGTCCCCGCGCGGACTGCGCCCCAACGCCGGGTCCGGGGGCGCGGGGTCACGCTCGGCCGCGATGGCGCGTCGCCGCTCGCCCCGGGCGGCTAGCTCGCGCTCGGCCGACGTCCGCTCCGCCGTGGCCCGGGCGAGGTCCTCGCGGTGCCGGTCACGGTGCGGCGCGGCGGCCGCGGTCGTGACGGCTGGAAGGGTGGCCACCGTGCTCGCGGTCAGCTCGGGAAGGTCCACCGGGACGCCCCGCGGGTCGGCGAGCCACCGGTCGAGCAACCCGGTGAACTGCTCCTCGGCAGCGCTCGACTCCCGGGCGGCGTCGGCCAGCCGGCCGCGGGCCCGCTCCGCGCGCTGCTCGGCCTCGGCGGCGCGTCGGTCCTCGACCTCCCGACGACGGGCCGCCGCGTCCGACTCGGCTCGGGCGGAGTCGACGACCGCGACGGCGGCCAGCAGCTCGCCGAGGGCCGGACGCAGGCCACCGACCGCCGTGGCGTGGGCGGCCAGCGCATCGGTCAGCGGGGCGACGTCCTCTGCGCCGCCCAACGACGGGGCAGCGAGCTCGGCCGGCAGGACGACCTGCGCGGCGGGGGCCAGCCGGGTGCCCTCGCCGGTGAGCCGCCGACCGGTCTCGGCGACGGCGGCGACGTCGGCGACGATCGCCGCGCGGCTCTCTTCGACCCGGGTGCTGGAAGCCGCGGCACGATCGGTGGCGCGCGCGGCGGTCCGCTCCGCCCGGACGGCGGCGTCGGCGAGCTCGCGGGCGCGCTGCTCCCGGCGCAGCAGCTCGGCGTGGGTGCGCGCCTCCGGCCCGGTCTCCAACGCCGCCAGCCGGGCGCGCGCCGCGGCCAGGGCCCCATCGACCTCGGCCCGCTGCTGCTCGGCCCGGTCCGCCGACTGCCCGATCTGGTCGCGGTGGCCGGTGGCCTCACGCACCGCCGCAGCGCGACGGCCCAGCTCACGGGCCGCCTCTCCCAGGGCGGCACCGCGCTCGCGGCTCACCGACACCGCGTAGGAGCCGTAGACCGACGCGAGGGCAGCCACGGACTCCGCCCCCCGCTGGGCGCGGGCCAGCCGCTCCCCGAAGGCGACCAGCTCGTCGAAGGCGTCGCCGGCGCTGCGCAGCTGCGCCTCGTCCACCTGGGGCAGCGCCTGCGCCAGCTGCTCGGCGAGCCGGCCGGGCTCGATGTCCTCGCCGACCTGCGGCTGGCGCAGCCAGTAGAGCAGCCGGAGCAGCTCGTCGTACTGCGCCGCGTCCAGGCCGAACAGCAGCCGGCCGACGTGCTGGCGGTAGGCCCGGGTCTGCTCGAAGACCTGCCCGTCGGCGCCGAGCTCGGTGCGCAGCCGGTCGCGGGTGAGGGGACCGGCGTCGTCCTCGAGGACGAGGTCGTGTCCCACCCGGCGCGAGGTGGCGAAGAACCAGTTGTCCACCCGCTTCGCGCTGGAGGAGGCCCGCAACCCGACCCCGCAGGTGACGAACTCCCGGTCGCCCCGCTCCGTGGTCCGCGCGAGCTCGAGCCAGAGATAGCCGGTGCGGTTGCCCTCGAATCCGTCGGTCATCAGCCAGAGCAGGCTGGTGTGGTGGCGGCCGGAGGCGGTCATGCGCGCCTTGTCGCCGTCGAGGACGAACGGCAGCAGCATCTCGAGGGTCTTGGACTTGCCCGCCCCGTTGGCACCGCGCAGCAGCAGCCGGCCGTCCGCGAACTCGAAGACCTGCTCGTCGTACTGCCAGACGTTCAGCACTCCGGCCCGGCTGAAGCGGAACCGGTGCGGGTTGGGTGCCAGAGCGGTCATCGGGTGCCTCCACCGGCGTCGTCCGGCAGGTCGAACAGGGACGCCTCTCCCGAGGGCGCGGCCGCAGACAGCACAGGGGCGGTCGCGTAACGGGCCGCTGCGGCGTGCACGAGCCAGTCGACGCCGTCGCCGTCACTCTCCGACGACGCGTCGGAGGGGGTGGTCTGCACGAGGCCGGTGAACACGAGCAGGTCCTGCGCCTCGGCCAGAGCAGCCTCCGGGTCCGCGCGGTAGGCACGCTTGAGCCCGGCTCCCCAGCGGTGCAGCACCTGGTGCCCGGCGGCGCGCACCCTGGCCCGCGGGACCCGGAATCGGGACCGCTCCGGTGCAGGGAGTTCCCGCGCCTCGTCCCGCACCTCCTGCACCACCGCATCGAGCCAGAGCAGGGCGAGCTGCCGGGCCGAGCCGGTGCCGGGGAAAGCGAGGTCGGTGAGCTCCTCGTCGGGGTCGACGGCCAGCGCCCCCTCGGCGCGCAGCTCCAGCTCCAGCCCGACGTGCGCGCGGAACCACTCGGTCTCCCGGCGCCGGTTCCTGGCCCACCACTCGGCCTGCTCGGCCGGCAGGTCGGCCACGGTGAGGACCGGGGACTCGACCAGGCGGCGGCGCACCGCGATCCGCGCACCGCCGACCGAGCTGGGCAGGGCGGCCTGCTCGAGCAGTCCGTCCGGGTCCTCGGCCCCGGCCACCTGGGCGGCGACCAGCAGGCCGAGCCGCTCCCGGCGGACGTCGAGCAGCGCTGCGGTGCGCTGGTCGGCCCAGTGCTCGAGGTCGCCGTCGCGCTCGGTCAGCACACCGAGGTCGACCAGCGCGAGCAGGGCCGCGTGCAGGGCCCGGCGGTCGGCGACGGCGTCGAGATCGACGGCGAGACCGGCGTCGGCCGCGGCGGCGCGCACCTCAGCGACCAGCTCGTCCACCAGCAGCTGTCCGCGGGTGCGGGTGAGCGCGGCAACCGCCAGGCAGAGCAGGGCGTAGGTGCGCGGGGTGAACGGACGACCGGACCGACGCAGCAGCGGACGGGACGCGTCGCGGCCCAGGCCCGCTTTGACCAGGCGGGCGACGTCGTGCTCGACCACCAGGCGGTAGCCGAGGCCGTCGGCGAACAGCCGGACCAGCTCGTCGCGGTGACGCCGGACCAGCCGCAGCGTCTCGGTCTGCTCGGGGTCCTCCGAGCGGAGCATCGGGGTGCGCAGCAGGGCGCGCGCCGCGGCCCGCCGCTCGGCGAGGGCCTGGACGTCGTCGGCGGGGGCAGGGCGCTCGACGCTGCGGCGCACGGTGGGGACGGGCGGGGGGACCGGCGTGGGGAGTGTCATCCGACCGCTCCTCGACTGCCTGTGCCAGCTGACATCGCCACGTCCCCGTCCTCCGACGACGTGTCGGAGACAGGCTCCACGACGAGCGTGAGGTCGTGCAGCTCGAGCCGGCCGGCCGGGCTCAGGACGGTGCTGCTGCGCCCGGGAGTGCGCCGCACGTGGAGCCGGAAGGTGGCGGCCCCCGCCGTCGATCCGGCGTCGGCGGTGGCGTCGGATCCTTCCCGCCCGGCGGCAGGTCGGGCACCCGCCGACATGGCGCGGGCGTAGACCTCGAGCAGCGCGGCCCGCGCGTCGTCGGAGAGCCGCACGGCGGCGAGCTCGCCGGGGTGCGCGGCGATCTCGGCGAGGGCGGCCGCGCGGCGGCGCTCGGCGGACTCCCGCGCCGCCAGCCGGGCGCGCTTGGCCGCGCTGAAGTCCTCGCGTCGTCCCGACTTTCCGGTGATCTTGCGCTCCCCCGACTGGCGCAGGGTGACCGGGACGTCGGTGACCGGGGCGCGCCACCAGGAGGCTGTGGCCGGCAGCGGCTCGCTCCCCTCGGCGTCGGCGCCGGCACCGAAGGACAGGTGCCGGCAGGAGTAGAGACCGAAGGCGGCGGCCCACAGCGCGTGCGCGGTGGGGTCGTCGGCGGCGTCGAACCAGCGGGCCAGGCGCAGCAGGTCGGCGTAGCGGCTCTGCTCGCGCTCGCTGGTGGAGGCGATGCGGCGCAGGTTGAGCAGCAGCGCGCGCATCGCCTCCGTGGCCAGGCGGCGGACGCCGGCGGCGTCGGCGTCCCGCCCCAGGTCCCCGACGAACCAGGCGTGCAGCCCCGCCCAGTCAGCGGGGTCGAGCCCGCGGGCACGGCGGGCGGCGGAACCGTCGAGGGTGCGCAGCCGGGCGCCCTCGTTGGCTCGGGCCAGGATCGCGGGGACCCGTGGGCGGACCTCGAGCAGCGCCTGGGAGATCTGCGGCAGGTGCCGGCTGATCTCGTCGACGAACCGCTGCAGGTAGTCCAGCAGCGCTGTCTTGAACAGCTGGAACTCGGCGCGGTCGAGATCGAAGCGGACCAGCACCTGGGACAGGTAGGTGTAGAACTCGCGGGTCGACTCGACCAGTCGCTCGAACTGCGCGAACAGCGTGCCGACGTCCCGGGCCACCGCCTCCGGCTCGAGCACCGACAGCCGGGTGGTGTCCAGCGCGGCCAGCCGGCGCAAGCCGTCGAGGATGCCGGGCAGCATCTCGCTGGAGACCTCGCGCGCCTCCTCGGTGTGGTCCAGCAGCTCCTCGACCTGGCGCTGGACCAGCTCGCCGCGCTGGGTGAGCTGGTATCGCGCCCGGTTGGCGAGGTACTCGCGCAGCGTGCGCGCCTCGGTCTCCCGGGGGCTGCGGGCGAGGTTGCCGTGCTCGACCAGGTAGGACAGCCGCGCCTCCACGGTGTCGACGTCGAGCTCGAGACCCTGGGCGACCAGCGCATCGCGGACCTCGGCCGCGGACCGGTCCGAGAGCAGGCCAGCCGTGCCGGCGGTGAACACGCGCATGACGGCGAGGTAGCTGGGTGCCTCCTCGTTGACGGCGTAGCGCAGCGCCTCGAGCCGCAGCCGCTGCTGCGGTGCGAGCCCGGTGCCGTCCTCGCTCATGCCGCCCCCTTCCACCATCCGCCGTGCCAATCTCTCGACGTGGAACCCTAACCAGAGGGGCCGACACGGTCCTCCGGCGGCGCGCAGGCCCTCACAGAGCGACGAGTCGGGCCTCCCGCAGCAGCCGGAGTCTGCAGGAGACCTGTCCTGTCCAGCCCCGTCATCCACAGCTGTCTCGGTCCGGCGCCACCGTCCCCACCTTCTTAGGCTCGAGGGCCGACGACGGTGCCGCTGTCGGTGCCGGCCTCGACGGTCGCCTCAAGCCGGGACGCATTGCCCGGCTCGAAGGTCGACCCGACAGGGGGTCAGTGATGTGTTGGGAGTGCGACCACCCGGAGGCGAACCACCAGGACTTCTTGGTGATGTGCCTCGGGATGATCGAGCGCTACGGATGGATGGTGCAGGGGGTCGAGGCGGACAGCCGATCCGGGCCGTGGGCCTACACGGTGGGGCTGACCCGGTGCGGGTTGCCCGAGCTGGTCGTCACCGGAAGCTCGTTACAGCGGGCGGGTCAGATCCTCAACGGCTACGGGGCGCACCTGCAGCACGCTCCGGCGCCGCGGCCGGGCGAGCAGTTGGAGCTCTACCCGGACGTGGTGGCCGAGGTCGTGGAGGTGCCGGTGCCCTTCGCGCACCTCAAGCTGGCCGTCGAGCTCTATGGGCCCGAGGTGCGGGCGCTGCAGCTGGTGACCGCGGACGAGGCCGGGCGCTGGCCGTGGGACCGGCGCTACCGAGGGCGCTGGCGCCAGCCGGTGCTGGGGCCTCGGACTACGCCTGGTCCAGCAGGGCCAGCACGTCCGTGAGCGCGCGGCCCAGGGCGAGGTCGAGCTTGACCGAGGCGAACTCGTCTCCGCGGGTCACGCCCTGGTTGACGATCGCGACCGGGATACCGAGCTTGGCTGCGCGCAGCACGAAGCGGCGGCCGGACATCACGGTCAGGGACGAGCCGAGCACGAGCAGCAGGGAAGATGACTCCACCAGGGCGTAGGAGGCGTCGACCCGTTCCCGCGGCACCGTCTCGCCGAAGAAGACGACGTCGGGCTTGAGGACTCCCCCGCAGGACGAGCAGGGAACGACCACGAACTGCTCCAGCGCGGCATCCTCGAGCTCGACGTCGCCGTCGGGATTGATCGCGGTGACCCGCGCCTGCCAGCCCGGGTTGGCCGCCCGCAGCCGCTGGTCCAGCTCCTCGCGGGGGCTGAGACGGCGGCAGTCCAGGCAGACGACGCGGTCGAGGTTGCCATGCAGCTCGACGACGTCGCGGGCTCCGGCCGCGCTGTGCAGGCCGTCCACGTTCTGCGTCACAATCCCGCTGAGCAGGCCGCGGCGCTCGAGCTCGGCGACGGCCCGGTGCCCGTCGTTGGGCTGCGCCCGGGCGATGGTGCGCCAACCCAGGTGGCTGCGCGCCCAGTACCGGCGCCGCGCCGACGGGTCGCGGGTGAAGGTCTGGTAGGTCATCGGCGTCGCCGGTCTGGCCGCCCCGGTGGGGCCGCGGTAGTCGGGGATCCCGGACTCGGTGGACAGGCCCGCGCCGGTGAGGACGGCGACCTCGCCGTCCGCGACGAGGTCCGCGAGCAGTTCGATCGCCGCACCGTCGTCCACGGGGGTGAGCAGCCGCGTCGGGGCGCCCTGCACCCACGGCCGCTCCTCGGCGGCGTTCCCGACCAGGCTCACTCGACCATGGTGCCGGACGGGCGCCAGCGGGGCGCGCGCTGGGCGGATCGCTGTCGCCCGGCCCGTCTTCCGGCAACCCAGCCCCTCCGCTGGTGATCATGCACGAGATGTAGATCGTCTTGGGGTGACCGACCGCCGGACTGGCTGTGGTCCTGTCCAAGGCGGCTGGTGACGGGGCAGCCACGCTTCGGGCTGGTTTTGCCTCGCCGGCGGAGGGTTTTTGCGGATCTTGAGACCTGGTGCACCTTGGTTGAGCGTGCGGGTGCATCAAGATCCCGAGCAGCCCGTCGGCTCGGTTGTCATTGCGGGGTTGGATTCTTTGCTAACTCGTGACCTGGCGGCTGCTGATTCTGCC
>JBQCHF010000194.1:0-19017 GCA_051954955.1 Motilibacteraceae bacterium | reverse complement strand
CTCCACCAGGTCCAGCCGTCCGGTGTTCGGCAGGTGGCCGCGGGCCGGGTCCTCGGCGTAGATCCGCGCCTCCACCGCGTGGCCCTGCCTCCGGACGTCGGCCTGGGTGAACGGCAGCGCCTCGCCCTGCGCCACCAGCAGCTGCAGCCGGACCAGGTCCAGGCCGGTGACCGCCTCGGTGACCGGGTGCTCGACCTGCAGCCGGGTGTTCATCTCCAGGAAGAAGAACTCCTGCTCCTCGCCGCCCCCGGCCACCAGGAACTCCACCGTGCCCGCGCCGACGTAGTTCACCGCGCGGGCTGCCGCCAGGGCCGCCGCGTACATCCGCTCCAGTGTGGCCGGGGTGGTGCCGGGGGACGGGGTCTCCTCCACCACCTTCTGGTGCCGGCGCTGCACCGAGCACTCCCGCTCCCACAGGTGCACGAGGTTGCCGTGGATGTCCCCGAAGACCTGCACCTCGACGTGCCGGGCGCCACCCAGCGCCCGCTCCAGGAACACCGTGGGGTCGCCGAAGGACGACGCCGCCTCGCGGCGGGCACCGGCCACCGCCTCGGCCAGCTCCCCCTCCTGCTCCACCAGCCGCATGCCGCGCCCACCACCGCCGGCAGAGGCCTTGACCAGCAGCGGGTAGCCGACGCCGCCCGCCGCCGCTGCCCACTCCGACGGGTCGTCGGAGGAGAGGTCCGCTCCCGGCACGAGCGGCACCCCGGCCGCGGCCACCAGCCGCTTCGCCTCCACCTTGAGCGCCATCGCCTCGATGGACTCCGGCGACGGGCCCACCCAGGTGAGCCCCGCCTTCTGCACGGCGCGGGCGAACGCTGGGCTCTCGGACAGGAAGCCGTAGCCCGGGTGCACGGCGTCCGCGCCGGCGAGCTGTGCGGCGGCCAGCACCTGGTCGACGTCGAGGTAGGTCTGCGCCAGCGTGCTTCCGCGCAGGGGCACGGCGACGTCGACCTCGTGAACGAACGGCGCGTCGGCGTCGGGCTCGGCGAACGCCGCCACGGTCCGGATCCCCATGGCGTGCGCGGTGCGCTGGATGCGGCAGGCGATCTCGCCGCGGTTGGCGACCAGCAGGGTGCGGATGGGGGCCACGGCGGTCACATCCGGAAGACACCGAAGTCACGCGCACCGCGGACCTCGTTGCTGTGGCAGGCGGACAGGGCGATGCCGAGCGCGGTGCGCGTGTCGCGCGGATCGAGGATGCCGTCGTCCCAGAGCCGGCCGGTGGCGAAGAGAGCGGTCGACTCGCGCTCCACCTGGGCCTCGAAGGCCTCGCGCACCGGCGCGAACGCGGCCTCGTCGAAGGGCTGGCCGGTCTTCTCGGTGCGCTGGCGGGCGACGATGGAGAGCACGCCGCCGAGCTGCTTGGGGCCCATCACCGCGATCCGGTGGTTGGGCCAGGTGAACAGGAACCGGGGGTCGTAGGCGCGCCCGGACATGCCGTAGTTCCCGGCGCCGTAGGAGGCGCCCACCATGAGGGTGAGGTGCGGCACCTCGCTGGTGGCCACCGCCCGCACCAGCTTGCTGCCGTCCTTGATGATCCCGCCCTGCTCGTAGCGGGTGCCGACCATGAAGCCGGTGGTGTTCTGCAGGAAGAGCAGCGGGGTGTCGGACCGGTTGCACAGCTGGATGAACTGGGCACCCTTCTGCGACTCCTCGGAGAAGAGGATGCCGTTGTTGCCGAGCACGCCCACCGGGAAGCCGTGCAGGCTGCCCCAGCCGCAGACGAGCGTGGACCCGTAGAGCGGCTTGAACTCCTCGAACCGGGAGCCGTCCAGCACCCGGGCCAGCACCTCGCGGACGTCGAAGGGGGTGCGCACATCGGCGCTCGGGACGCCGAGCAGCTCGTCGGGGTCGTGCACCGGGGCGTCGGCGGGCTCGGTGGGTCCGGGGCCGAGCTTGCGCCAGCGCAGGTTCTTCACGATCGAGCGGCCCAGGCGCAGCGCGTCGGGTTCGTCGGCGGCGAGGTGGTCGGCCAGGCCGGAGCGGCGGGCGTGCATCTCGGCGCCGCCGAGCTCCTCCTCGTCGGCGTCCTCGTCGATGGCCATCTTGACCAGCGGCGGGCCGCCGAGGAACACCCTCGCCGCGCCGCGCTGGAGCACGGTGTGGTCCGACAGCCCGGGCACGTAGGCGCCGCCGGCGGTGGACGAGCCGAAGACGAGGGTGACGGTGGGGACGCCGTCGCGGGACATCTGCGCCAGCTCGCGGAACACCGCGCCGCCGGGCACGAACACCTCGGCCTGCTTGGGCAGGTCGGCGCCGGCGGACTCGGTGAGGTTGACCAGCGGGAGCCGGTTGCGTCGGGCGATCTCCATCGCGCGGAGCACCTTGCGCACGCTGGTGGGGCTCTGCGCGCCGCCCTTCACCGTGGGGTCGTTGGCGGCCACCACGCACTCGACGCCCTCGACGACGCCGATGCCGGTGACGCCGCTGCCGCCCACCGGGTCCTCGGTGCCCCAGCCGGCCAGCGGGCTGAGCTCGAGGAAGGGACTGTCCCGGTCCAGCAGCAGCGCGATCCGCTCGCGGGGGAGCAGCTTGCCGCGGCGGCGGTGCCGGGCCACGGCGTCCAGGCTCCCGGTCATCGCCTGCTCCTGCGCCGCCCGCACCTCGTCCAGCAGCCCGGCCATCGCCTCCCGGTTGGCCCGGTAGGCGGGGCTGCGCGGGTCGAGCCGGGTCGGCAGCACCTGCACGAGCCGGAACCTAACAGCGGCGTCAGGTCCTGGGAAGGCCCCGGTCGCCCGCGCGCGCACAGTGGCTGACGGCTACGTCAGGGACGAGCCTCCGACCCGCCCGGAGGGCCCCTCCGGATGGCGGAGGTGCTTGCTCGTGGAATAGTTGAACTCTCATCGAGCGTTCCTGGTCTCGAGCCGCCGGGCGCACCCGGCACCACATCCTCAGGAGGTCGTCATGGCGCAGTTCCCCGCAGAGCTCACCGGTCAGTGGGAGATCGACCCCACCCACACCCGCATCGGCTTCTCCGTCAAGCACGCGATGGTCTCCACCGTCCGCGGCGAGTTCGGCGAGTACTCGGGCGAGATCTCGCTGGACGCGGACAAGCCGGAGAACAGCTCCGCCGTCGTCGTCATCAAGACCGCGAGCATCAACACCCACAACGAGCAGCGCGACGGCCACCTGCGCAGCAACGACTTCCTCGCGATCGAGGAGCACCCCGAGATCACCTTCCGCAGCACAGGCGTGCAGGTGAAGGGCGACGACGAGTTCGTCCTCGTCGGCGACCTCACCATCCGCGGCGTCACCCGCCAGGTCGAGCTCGAGGTCGAGCTCGGCGGCGTCAGCAAGGACCCGTGGGGCACCCAGAAGGCCGGCTTCGAGGCCCGCACCACCATCAACCGCAAGGACTTCGGCGTGGAGTGGAACGCTCCGCTGGAGGCCGGCGGCATCCTCGTCGGCGACAAGGTCAAGCTCGAGCTCGACGTCGAGCTGAACAAGAAGGCCTGACCCGGCCGGACGCTCCGTCGCACCGACCCCGCTCCTCCTCGCGAGGGGCGGGGTCGGCGCATCGCGGACCGGTTCACGACGACCGCCGCCCAAGATCAACCAGGTTGGGTCAGGGTGCCCCAGAGCCAATAGGTTTGGCTCTGGGTGCCCCCGACCCAAGAGGGATCGGGTGAGGGCGCCCCTCACCCGATCGGGCGCTCGAGGGCAGCAGGACCGCCCCCGCGCCGGACTCCTCCCGTCGCCAGCGCCTGTGACCGTGTTCAGCACGGACCAGGCCGGCAGCAGAACCCGCCCCCCGTCCGACCGGCCCAAACCCCACCCCCCCCGGGTGCCGGTAACGCGCCCGACACGTCCGTGCGGCAGGCTGAGCCCTGCGCGCCCGCCCGGTGGGTCGGGCTCCCCGCGCCGCGCCCCTGGGAGGTACCCGTGCTCGTCCGGCTCCGCCTCGCCGTCCCCGACCGCCCCGGCTCGCTGGGCCGGGTGGCCACCGCGCTGGGGGCAGCCGCGGCCGACATCGTGCGCGTCGACGTCCTGGACAGCGAGGCCGGCCGGGCCCTGGACGACGTGCTGGTCGAGGTCCGCGACGTCGCCCACCTGCAGCGGGTCCGCGAGCAGCTCGACGCCGTCCCGGGCGTGGAGGTGGTGGGGTCGCAGCACCCGGCTCCGCCGTCCGGCGGGCACGCCGAGCTCGAGCTCGTCGACCACGTGGTCACGCAGTCGGTCAGCTCCCCGGCGGTCGCCCTGCAGACCCTCGTCGACGGCGTCCCGCCCGCCGCGGGGGCCGACTGGGCGGTCGCGCTGCGCTACGCCGCCGGGGGCGACCCGGAGGCCGTGGTGGCGGCGAGCACCGGTGCCCCGGCGCCGGAGGCGGTGCAGGCGACGCTGCCGCTGCGGCTCGCAGCCGTCACCCTGGCCGGCGCCGGCGCCGACGGCCCCCCGCCGGCCGCGGCCGTCGTGCCGCTGGGCACCCTGCGGCTGGCGCTGCTCGTCGTCCGTGAGGGCGGGCTCGCCTTCCACCGCAGCGAGCTGTGGCGGCTGGGTCAGGTGGGGGAGATCGCCGGATCGGTCCTGCCCGATCGCTGAGCCGGCGCCGGGTGCAGGAGCCGCGGGCCGGCGAGGTCCCGGAGGCCGGGACCTGCAGGGTCGTCGACCAGAACGTGAGACGGCTCGGGTGCGAGACGTCCCGGTCACGCACCGTTTGAGACCCTTACCCCAGGGTAGTGTCACGGATTCGAATGATCTCTGACGTGTGCGCGCAGCGCTGACACGGTAGAAGCGTTCCGTGCCAGGTCTCGTCCAGTCCGTCGAGCGCGCCGCCGCCGTCCTCCGGCTGCTGGCCAGCGCTCCGGGTCCGCTCGCCCTGGCCGACGTCGCCAACGCCCTCGGGCTGGCCAAGGGCACCGCGCACGGGCTGCTGCGGACCCTGGAGCACGTGGGGTTCGTCGAGCAGGACCGGCACAGCGGCCGGTGGGTGCTCGGGCCGTGGCTGGCCGCCGCCGTGCCGGCCCAGCTGGACCCCAACGAGCTGCGCTCGCGAGCGATGAACTGGGCCGACACCCTCGCCGCCCGCAGCGGCCAGACCGTCCGGGTGGGGGCGCTGAGCGGAGCGCAGGTGCGGGTGGTCCACCACGTCTTCCGGCCCGACGACACCGAGCAGGAGCTCACCGTCGGCCAGCTGCTGCCGGCCCACGTCACCGCGCTGGGCAAGGTGCTGCTCGCCTTCCACCCCTCGGTCCTGAGCCAGATCAGCACCCTCGAGCGGCGCGGACCGCGCAGCATCACCGACCGGCGCACGCTGCAGGTGGAGCTGTCCTCGGTGCGGGCGCGCGGCTGGGCCGTCGACCACGAGGAGCTGGTGGCCGGCGAGGCCGGGGTCGCCGCGCCCATCCGGGGGCACGGAGGGTTCGTGGTGGGGGCCATCGGGATCCGCGGGGAGGTCGACCGGGTGGTCGGCCGGCGCGGGCCGCTGCCCGACGTCGTCGAGGAGGTCGTGCACGCGGCCGACGCCATCAGCCGGGACCTGGTGGGCAGCCGTGGCTGAGCGCTACGTCCTGGCCGTCGACCAGGGCACCACGTCCACCCGCGCGCTCCTGTTCGACCACGCCGGGCGGATGGTGAGCTGCGTGCAGCGCGAGCACGCCCAGCACTTCCCCGGGCCGGGGATGGTCGAGCACGACGCGCTGGAGATCTGGCGCAACGTCGAGCGGATCGTGCCGCAGGCCCTCGCCGACGCCGGGTGCACGCCCGAGGAGGTGGTGGCGCTCGGCATCGCCAACCAGCGCGAGACCGTCGTCGTGTGGGACCGCCGGACCGGGAAGCCGATCGGGCACGCCCTGGTGTGGCAGGACACCCGCACCGACGACCTGGTCGAGGAGCTGGCCAAGGACGGCGGCGTCGACCGGTTCCGGGATCAGTGCGGCCTCCCGCTGGCCCCCTACTTCGCGGGCCTGCGGATCCGCTGGATGCTGGACCACGTCCCCGGGCTGCGCGCGCGGGCCGAGCGTGGCGAGGTCCTCGTCGGGACCATGGACACCTGGCTGGTGTGGAACCTCACCGGCGGGCCGGACGGCGGCGTGCACATCACCGACGTCACCAACGCCAGCCGCACCATGCTGATGGACCTGCGCACGCTCGCGTGGGACGACGGCCTGCTCTCGGCCATGGACGTCCCGCGCGCGGTGCTGCCGGAGATCCGCAGCTCGGTGGAGGTCTACGGCACAGCGACCTGCGTGGTGCCCGGGGTGAAGATCGCCGCCGCCCTGGGCGACCAGCAGGCGGCCCTGTTCGGGCAGACCTGCTTCGCCCCCGGCGAGGCCAAGTGCACCTACGGCACCGGGGCCTTCCTCCTGCTCAACACCGGGGTCGACCCGGCCCCGTCCACGCACGGGCTGCTGACCACGGTGGCGCACCGGATCGGCGACGAGCCGCCGGTCTACGCCCTCGAGGGCTCCATCGCGGTCACCGGCTCGCTGGTGCAGTGGTTCCGCGACAACCTCGGGCTCATCCGCACCGCCCCGGAGATCGAGACCCTCGCGCTCACCGTGCAGGACAACGGCGGCTGCTACATCGTGCCCGCCTTCTCCGGGCTGTTCGCCCCGCACTGGCGCAGCGAGGCGCGCGGCGTCGTCGTCGGGCTGACCAGCTACGTCACCAAGGGGCACCTGGCCCGCGCCGTGCTCGAGGCCACGGCCTGGCAGACCAAGGACGTCGTCGAGGCGATGGAGCGCGACGCCGGGCTGCCGCTGAAGATGCTCAAGGTCGACGGCGGCATGACCGCGGACATGCTGCTCATGCAGACCCTCGCCGACGTCCTCGACGTGCCGGTGGAGCGCCCGCTGGTGGCCGAGACGGTCTCGCTGGGCGCGGCCTACGCCGCCGGCCTGGCGGTGGGCTACTGGCCGGACCTGGAGGGGCTGCGGCGCAACTGGCACCGGGCCGCGCGGTGGGCGTCGCGGATGGAGGACGGGCGGCGCGCACGCGAGCACGAGGACTGGAAGCGCGCGGTGGAGCGGGCGCTGGACTGGGTGCGGCACCCGGCGCACTGACGCTCAGCCAGTCCCCAGTCCCCTCCCAGCCCGTACTGCTTCGCGTCCCGACCGAGAAGAAAACTCGCCCACCGAGGCGAATTCTCCTCGGTGGGCGAGTCTTGATCACGGGGCCGTGATCGTTCCGGCCGGGGCCGGCTGTGCAGCTTCCTCAGGCGACGCGCACCGGGACCGGCTCGGGGGCGGTGAGCCGCACCGCGTCGGCGGTGGTGTCGTCGGGCTGCTCCTGCGAGGCGCGCTCGGCGCGGACCCGCTCGGTGTAGATCTCCACCTCGCGGTCGACGTCGGCCGCGGACCAGCCCAGGACGGGGGCGACCAGCTCGGCCACCTCGCGGGCGGCGTCCACGCCCCGGCTCGGCGTCTCGATCGACGCGCGGGTCCGGCGGGCCAGGACGTCGTCGAGGTGCCGGGCGCCCTCGTGGGTGGCGGCGTAGAGCGCCTCCACCCGCAGGTACTCCTCGGTGCCGGCGAGCACCTGGCCCAGCGACGGGTCGGCCGCCAGCAGGTCGAGCAGCTCGGCCGCCTTGGAGCCGTAGCGCTGGAGCAGGTGCTCGACCTGCTCCACCGTCAGCCCGTAGCGGTGCGCGGTGGCCACGCGGGCGTTCCAGGCCGCCGCGTACCCGTCCGCACCCACCAGCGGCACGTCCCGGGTGACCGACGCCGGCACCCCGGTGACGCCCACCTGGCCGAGCTGCTCCACCGCCATGTCGACGGCGTCCTCGGCCATGACCCGGTAGGTCGTGTACTTGCCGCCGGCCACGACCACCAGGCCGGGAGCGGGGCGGGCCACGACGTGCTCCCGGGACAGCTTGCTGGTCGAGTCGGACTCGCCGGCCAGCAGCGGGCGCAGGCCCGCATAGACCCCGAGGATGTCCTCGCGCGAGATCGGCTGCTTCAGCACGCTGTTGACGTGCTCGAGCAGGTAGGTGATGTCGCTCGCGCTGGCGGCCGGGTGGGCCTTGTCGAGGGTCCAGTCGGTGTCGGTGGTGCCGATGATCCACTGACGGCCCCACGGGATCACGAAGAGCACGCTCTTCTCGGTCCGCAGGATCAGGCCGGTGTCCAGGTCGATCTTCTCCCGGGGCACCAGCAGGTGGATCCCCTTGCTGGCCCGCACCCGCAGGCCCGAGCCGCCGCCCACCAGGGCCTGCGTCTCGTCGGTCCACACGCCGGTGGCGTTGAGGACCACCTTGGCCCGGACCTCCAGCGTGCGCCCGGTCTCCTCGTCGCGGAGGACCGCGCCGACGACCCGGTCGCCCTCGCGCAGCAGCTCGGTGACCGACGTGCGGTTGGCCACCAGCGCCCCGTGGGCGGCGGCCGTGCGCACGATGGTGACCGTGTGCCGGGCGTCGTCCACCTGGGCGTCGTAGTACTGCACCGCGCCGACCAGGGAGTCCGAGCGCAGCGCCGGGGCGATGCGCAGCGCGGCCTTCTTGCTCAGGTGGCGGTGGTGCGGCAGCCCGCGGGCGTTGCCGGACGAGACGCCCATGGTGTCGTAGAGCATCACGCCGGCGCCGACGTAGGGCCGCTCCCACGCCCGGTGCTGCAGCGGGTAGAGGAACGGCACCGGGCGGACCAGGTGCGGCGCGAGCTTCTGGACCATCAGGCCCCGCTCGCGCAGCGCCTCGCGGACCAGCGCGAAGTCGAGCATCTCCAGGTAGCGCAGGCCGCCGTGGATCAGCTTGCTCGACCGGCTGGAGGTGCCCGAGGCCCAGTCGCGGGCCTCGACCAGCGCGACGTCGAGACCGCGGGTGGCGGCGTCGAGGGCGCTGCCCGCGCCGACGACGCCACCACCCACGACGAGGACGTCGAGCTCGCGCCCGGCCATCTCGTCGAGGGCCCGGAGGCGCCCCTCGGGGGAGAGGGGCGCCACCGAACTCGAACTCGTGCTCGTGGTGCTGGTCTTGCTGGTGCTCATGCTCAGCTCACGTCCACCCAGTCGAGGGTGCGCTCGACGGCCTTCTTCCAGCCGCCGTAGCCCTCCTCGCGCTGCTTGTCGTCCCACTGCGGGCTCCAGCGCTTGGCCTCGTTCCAGTTGGCGCGCAGCTCGTCGGTGTCCTTCCAGAACCCGACGGCCAGGCCCGCGGCGTAGGCCGCGCCGAGCGCGGTGGTCTCGGCGACCACCGGACGGCTGACGTTCACGCCGAGGACGTCGGCCTGGATCTGCATGCAGAGGTCGTTCATCGTGACACCGCCGTCGACCTTCAGGGTGTCCAGCGTGACGCCGGAGTCCTGGGCCATCGCGTTCACGACGTCCTTGCTCTGGTAGCAGATCGACTCGAGCGTGGCCCGGGCGATGTGCGCGTTGTTGTTGTAGCGGGTGAGGCCCACGATGGCGCCGCGGGCGTCCGACCGCCAGTAGGGGGCGAACAGGCCGGAGAACGCCGGCACGAAGTAGACGCCGCCGTTGTCCTGCACGCGGCGGGCGAGGTCCTCGCTCTCCGCGGCACCGCTGATGATTCCGAGCTGGTCGCGCAGCCACTGCACCGCCGACCCGGTGACGGCGATCGAGCCCTCCAGGGCGTAGACCGGCGCCTCCTTGCCGAACTGGTAGCAGACCGTGGTGAGCAGACCGTTCTTGCTGCGCACCAGCTCGTTGCCGGTGTTGAGCAGCATGAAGTTGCCGGTGCCGTAGGTGTTCTTGGCCTCGCCGACGTTGAAGCACACCTGGCCGACGGTGGCGGCCTGCTGGTCGCCGAGGTCGCCGGTGAGCGGGACGACGCCGTTCAGCGGGCCGTTGTCCAGCGTGGTGCCGTAGCCCTCGGGGTCCGACGACGGCCGGATGGTCGGGAGCATCGACCGCGGGATGTTGAAGAACGAGAGCAGCTCGTCGTCCCAGTCGAGCGTCTCGAGGTTCATCAGCATGGTGCGGCTGGCGTTGGTCACGTCGGTGACGTGCGAGCCGCCCCGGGGACCGCCGGTGAGGTTCCACAGCAGCCAGCAGTCGGTGTTGCCGAAGATGGCGTCGCCGCGCTCTGCGGCCTCGCGCACGCCCGGCACGTTCTCCAGGATCCACTGGATCTTGCCGCCGCTGAAGTAGGTGGCCGGCGGCAGGCCCGCCTTCTGGCGGATGACGTCGCCCTTGCCCTCGCGCTCCAGGGCGGAGGCGATGCGGTCGGTGCGGGTGTCCTGCCAGACGATCGCGTTGTAGTACGGGCGACCGGTGTTGCGGTCCCAGACGACGGCGGTCTCACGCTGGTTGGTGATGCCCAGTGCCGCCAGGTCCGAGGCACCGATGCCCAGCTTGTTCATGGCCGTCTGGATGACCGAGCTGGTCCGCTCCCAGATCTCGACCGGGTTGTGCTCGACCCAGCCGGCCTTCGGCATGATCTGCTCGTGCTCGAGCTGGTGCTTGCCCACCTCGTTGCCGCTGTGGTCGAACACCATGAACCGTGTGCTCGTGGTGCCCTGGTCGACCGCCCCGACGAAATCAGCCATCGGACGTTCTCCTTCTCATGTTGGGATTCTCGCTCGGAGTTCTGCTCGTGCTCGATGGAGCGGTCGTTCAGCGGACGTCGACGCTGTCGGCGGCGCCCACGGTGTTGCCCGCAGCGTCCTGAGCGGTCGGGACGCGGCCCGGCTCCTGCTCGTCGTCGGCCTTGGGGAGGAAGCGACCGATGAAGAGGTCGTAGGCGCCGGCGCCGACCAGGCCACCGATGAGCGGGGCGATGATCGGGACCCAGAAGTAGAGGTGGCCGTACTGGTCCCGCCACGCTCCGTGGTAGCCGGTCAGGAACTCGGCCAGGCGCGGGCCGAAGTCACGGGCCGGGTTGATGGCGTAGCCGGCGTCCGTGCCCCAGGCGAAACCGATGGCGACGACGATGAGGCCGACGATGAAGGCGCCGAGGTTGGCCATCGGCGGGTTGTTGCGAGCATCGGTGACGGCGAGGATCAGGAACAGCAGGATCGCGGTGCCGATGACCTGGTCGCGGAACGCACCACCCGTGCCGACCGGCGCACTGCCGTTGCCGGGCAGGGTGGAGAAGATGCCCTGGCTCTTGATGGTGTGGCCCGGGTCGAACTTGGCGATGACCTCGCTGTAGTTCCAGCGCACGATCAGGGCGGCGATGAACGCGCCCAGCGTCTGCGCGATGGAGTAGGGCAGCACCTTCTTCCAGGAGAAGTCCCGGAACGCCGCCAGGGCGAGGGTGACCGCCGGGTTCAGGTGGGCACCGCTGATCCTCGCCGCGGTGTAGACGCCCAGCACGACCGCCAGGCCCCAGGCCCAGGCGATGCTGTCGTGGTTGCCGATCCCGCCGGCGACGACCTGGGCGACCACGCCCACACCGAACAGGATGAGGATGAGGGTGCCGGCGAACTCAGCGGCGAGCTCGCCGATGAGTCCCGGTTCCTTGGTGCTGACGCTCACGGATCCTCCATGGATGCGCGCCGGGCGCCGCGCCCGGCGCTGCTGACCGGTCGTGATGGTGGGTGGTGGGTAACGGCCCCGTAACGGGCACGTTTCTGACCGGTGAGCGCACGTTAGGCGGGGCGCAAGTGCCCGCCAACGGGGATCGGTCGACAATGTCGAACGTTCAGGTCACGGCCCCATGACGAGGTCGTTGCCGATGGTCGTTCCCGGCGCGCCCGGCCGCGTCGCGGGTTTGGGTTTGCTATGGAAGGGAAACGCGTGCGCGAGCAGTCATCCGCCGTCCCTGCGGCGGACGGGCCGCTGCGGCCGGAGGATCTGGCGCCTGGCGGCCCGGTCGTCCGGGAGCCGTGGCTGGGCGCCGACGTCCTCTCCTACCCGCGGCGGCCCCGCAGCGTCGTCGACGTCCTCGACCGCGCGGTGCGGCTCTGGCCGGACGCCGTCGCCACCGTGGACCCGGACGGCCTGACCCTCGACTACAGCGATCTGGCCTCCCGGGCGGAGGCCGCCGGCCGCGCCCTGCGGTCCCTCGGGGTGCGCCCGGGCGACGGCGTGGGGATCCTCAGCGCGAGCTCGGGCTCCTTCCTCGCCGCCGTCCTGGCCTGCGCGCGGATCGGGGCGGTCGCCGTGGGGCTCAACCCGCGGGAGGCGCCCCCCTCCTGGGCCTGGACGCTGCGGCACGGCTCCTGCGTGCTCGCGCTGCACGACGCCGCGCACGCCCACCTCGTCGACGCCGCCGCCGAGGCCGGGATCCCGGCGGCCCGTGTGGTGCCGCTCGCCGAGCTGGTCCAGGCACCGACCCCGTGGTCCTACGACGCGACGTCGGAGACTGTGGACGAGGCGGCCACCTACGCGCTGGTGCACACCTCGGGCACGACGGGGCGGCCCAAGGGCAGCCAGGTGGTGCACCGGTGCAGCGTCCACAGCGGCATGAGCTACCAGCGGGTCCTGCAGCTGACGCCGGGCGAGCGCACCGCCGTCCTGTTCCCGCTGCACTACATCAGCGCGATGCACGCGCACGTCATCCCGTCGATGCTCGCGGGGGCGACCTGCGTCTTCCTCGACGGCGCCACCCCGCGGTCCTACCTGCGCCTGCTGCGGGAGGAGCGCATCGCCTGGGCCTACACCGTCCCGTCGATGTGGAACCTGGTGCTGCGCGAGCGCGACCTCGTCCCCGGCTCGCTCCCGGACCTGCGGGTGGCGGGGACCGGCGGCGCCCCCTTGACGCCCGACCTGCGCGCCGCGTTCCGCGACCGGCTCCCCGGCGTGCGGCTGCTGGACATCTACGGGCTGTCGGAGACGCACAGCCCGGCGACCATGCTGCTGGACCACGAGCAGGAGGCGCACCCGGGCACCGTGGGCCGCCCCCTGCCCTGCATGGAGGTGACCGTGCGCGACGACGCCGGCCGGGACCTGCCCGCCGGCGAGGTGGGCGAGATCTGGCTGCGCGGCTCCCTGGTCACCACCGGCTACTTCCGCGACCCGGACGCCACCGCGGCCGCCATCGTGGACGGCTGGTTCGACACCGGCGACGTCGGCCGCCTGGACGCCGAGGGCTATCTGCAGGTGCTGGACCGCAGCAAGGACATGATCAACCGGGGTGGCACCAAGGTGTTCTCGGCGCAGGTCGAGCAGCTGCTTCGCGCGCACCCCGACGTCGTCGACGCCGCGGTGGTGGCTGCCCCGGACCGGCTGCACGGGGAGGCCGTGGCCGCCTTCGTGGTGCCCGAGCCAGGGGCCACGGTGGAGGCCCGCGACCTGCGCCGGTGGGTGACCGAGCGGCTGGCCGAGCACGCCGCGCCCACCCTCGTCAGGTTCGTCGAGGAGCTGCCGCGAGGCACCACCGGCAAGACCGACAAGAAGGTGCTGCGCGCCCTGCTCGCCGGCTGATCCGCCTGCTCGCGCCCCGGCCCTGCTCGCGCCCGCGCGGGCCGGGGCGCGAGCAGGCGGCGTGGGACAGTACGGGGATGACCGAGGAGGGCGAGCACCGGGGGAGGTCCCCTCGCACCCTGGCGGTGGACTGCGGCGGCACCGGGATCAAGGCCTGCGTGCTGGACGCCGCCGGCGCGATGGTCTCCGAGCGGCTGCGGGTGCCCACCCCCTACCCCTGCCCGCCGGCGCGGCTGGTGGAGGCGGTGGTGGGACTGGCCGGCGGCCTGCCGGCGGCCGACCGCGCCTCGGTCGGGCTGCCCGGCCTGGTGCGCCACGGCGTCGTCCACGCCACGCCGCACTTCGTCACCGAGGCCGGCCCCTTCACCCCCCGCCGGCCGGATCTGGTCCAGGCCTGGGACGGGTTCGACGTGCAGGGGGCGCTGGCCGTGGCGCTCGGGATGCCGGTGCGGGCCGTCAACGACGCCGAGGTGCAGGGCCTGGCCGTCGTCAGCGGGCGCGGCTACGAGGTGGTGCTCACCCTGGGCACCGGGCTGGGCTTCGCGCAGTTCGACGAGGGCCGGCTGCTGCCCAAGCTGGAGCTGTCCCAGCTGCCGTTCCGCAAGAAGGAGACCTACGACCAGCAGCTGGGCAACCATGCCCGCAAGGCGCTGGGCGACGAACGCTGGTCCCGCCGCGTCCTACGGGCCGTCGGAGCCCTGCAGCCCTTCCTGTGGTGGGACCACCTCTACCTCGGGGGCGGCAACGCGCGGCACCTGAGCGACACGGCGGTCGGCGAGCTGGTGCGCGCCGGGGTCGTGGTGGTCCCGAACATCGCCGGGCTGCTCGGCGGGGTCCGGCTGTGGGAGCTGGCCGACCACGCCGGGGCCTACCCGGCCCGCGCGCTGCTGCCGGGGACCCCGGCCGGCTGACCCCGGGCGAGACCTCGCGAGGTCTCGCGGGTACTCCCGGCGCGCCGCGACCTGCGTCCCGCCACTCAGCCTCTCCGAGTGCTGCACGATGAGGGCGGGACGGCACCGGCGGTGGCGAGGCGAACTCGAGCGGCTCGCGACGGAGGAGGTCGCCATGAGCACCACCGCTCCAGGTCCGGCCGACCATCTCGAGCCGTCACGGGCACCCCACCCCGGCCCGGAACCAGTGGGCGATCCGCGCATCCACGCCGCTCTCCGACAACTCGTCGTGGACGGCGTTTTGGCCGAGCACCAGGCCCGGCTGACCGCGGCGGCGCTGGCGGCCGCGCTGGCTCCCGCGCCGGCACCGACGTCGCCCGCGGACGTCGCCGCCCCGGGCGCGGCCGCCCAGGCACCGCTGCGCGCCCGGCTCGCCGAGGTGGCCGGGTACGCCGGCGGCGCCCTGGTCGCCACCGGCATCGGCCTGTTCCTGGGCAGCGCCTGGCCCGACCTGTCCCGGGCGGCCCGGGTCGCCTGGCTGGCCGGCATCGCGGTCGTGCTGCTGCTGGCCGGCGCCGCGGTGCTGGCCACCGCGCGGCTGCCCCTCGCCCGGCTGCTGCCCGAGCTGCGTGCCGGCGGGCTACCGGTGCGCCGGCGGCTCACCTCGGCCCTGTGGTCCCTCGCCGGGCTCGGGGTGGGGGCCGCGGTGGCGGTGGGGCTGGAGCCCGGTACCCCGTTCCCGGCCGCGCTGGCCGCCCTCCCGGTCCTGGCGGCCGGCTACGCGGTCGCCCCCGCGGTCGTCGGCCACGCGGCCGTGTTCGCGGCGTTCGCGCTCGCCTCGGCCAGCGCCCTCGACCAGGCCGGGGTGGTGGACCGGCCGATCCCCTACGCGCTCGTCCTGCTCGCCGTGGCCGCCGCGTGGGCCGTGCTCACGCTCACCGGGGTGCTGCGCGAGCGGGTCCTCGGGCTCGCGCTGGCCACCGGCATCGCGTTCGCCGGCGTCATGGTGCCGGCCGGGCAGGACCCCTGGGTCTCGCACGGGCTGGGCATCGCGCTGGCCGCGCTGCTCTTCGCCGGCTACGTCCGCCTGCGTGCGGACCGGTGCTGGCCGCTGCTGGCCGGCGCGGTGCTGGCCACCACCGTGGTGGCGGCGCAGGTGACCGACGACCTGCTCGGCGGCCGGACGAGCCGGGGGCGGAGAACGCTCCGTGATCGTGAAGGGCTGATGGCGGGGATCCGCTATCAGGTCTTCAGGATCACCGCACTGGGGCGGGTTGGCGGGACCTACTGCCCGGGCGCGAGCACGGTTCGGCACAGGACGATGACGGCACGGGGCCGGCCAGACGGGCGGCACGCGGCGCACCCGGTGGACCGGTCCCGGCGAGGGAGGGATCGGACGTGACCACGGGCACGCTCGAGCAGCGGCTGCGGCTGGGCAGCGGGTTCGGCCCGATCGACCGCAGGGCGCTGCAGGACCTTCTCGGCGGCCTGGAGGCCCGGCTGCGCGGGATCGAGCCGGACCAGATCGACCTGGTCGTCGCGGTCAAGGGCCGGCACACCCGGGAGCAGCGGGTCACCCTGGAGTGCCGGACCCCGCGGTGGGGGCGGCTGGTCGCCACCTCCGACGACCCCGACCTGCGCGCGGCCCTCAGCGAGGTGCGCGACGGGATGGCCCGCCAGCTCGAGCAGGCCAGGTCGCGCCAGCTCGAGCGGCGGCACCCCAACCCGCTGCCGGGCACCGAGTACCTCTGAGCGGTTCTCGTGATCCAGCGGCGCGGCTTCGTGTCGTGGGTGGACTCCCGCTCTGCGTAGAGACGTCGCGGAGGTCCACCCATGCGAACGAGCTCCGGAGCCGGGCGCCGCAACGCCGCCCCGTGCCCGGCTCCGCCGTCACCAGCCCGTCGACCGTGCCTCGCTCATCGCTCGGCGGGAAGACCTGGAGAGCGGGGCCAGGAGCCCGTCCCCCAGCGCCCGACCGAGGAGACTCCTCGCCGACCCAGGAGAATTCTCCTCGGTAGGCGAGGAAAGATCACGGGGTCGTGATCGTTCCGGAGCGGGCCGGGTGATCAGCGCCCCCGCCCGAGCCCGGGCGACGGCGGGTCCGGCTCCTACTCCTCGTGGGCGGAGCCGTCGGAGGAGCTGCCGGGAGCGGCGTCGGGGGTGTCGGTCGCGACCGCGCGGCAGGGGTCGCGGCGGGGCACGTCCGGGACCGCCCGGTCCCACTCCTCGGCCCGCAGCGGGCCGCCGCGCAGGGTGCAGACGCTGCGGGCGACGTCGTCGACCTCCAGCGACCAGTGGCGCACCCGGGCGTCGGCGCCGCCGGTGAGCAGGCCGCGGCCGTCCGGGGTGAAGGCCACGCTGTAGAGGGCGCCGTCGGGCTCGGTCAGCACCGCGCGGTTGCGAGTGGGTCGGCCGCCGGCCATGTCCCAGACCCACGCGGTCCCGTCGCCGGTGGCCCCGGCCAGCATCGAGCCGTCGGGGGACCAGGCGACGCCGAAGACGAAGCTCTCCGGCCCGGTGAGCGGCTCGCCCACCCAGTGCGCGCTGGCGGGGTCCGAGACGTCGGCGATCCGCACCGTCCGGTCGTCGCTGCCGACGGCGAGCCAGTGGCCGTCGGGGCTCACCGCCACGCCGTAGACGTAGCTGCTGGGCCCGGACAGCACCGGGCCGATCCGCCGCGGGTGGGCCGGGTCGGTGAGGTCGAGCAGCCGCACCCGGGTGTCGGCCCCGCCGACGGCGAGCACCCGGCCGTCGGGGGTGAAGGCGAGCGTCTCCACGTAGTTGTCGGCCCCGACCAGGTGCCCGAGCGTGCGCGGCGCGGAAGGGTCCGAGACGTCCCACAGCCACACCTCGTGGTCGTCGCCGCCGGCGGCCAGGACGCGGCCGTCCGGGCTGAAGGCGACCGACTCGACCAGCGCGGTCGGGCCGTGCAGCACCTCCGGCGCGGCCGGGGACGGCACGAGGGGCTGGCGCGGGTCGCCCGGCCGCAGCCGCCACAGGTAGACCGAGCCGTCGGCGCCGCCGAGCGCGAGCGCCCGGCCGTCGCCAGTGAGCGCCGCGGTGCCCGAGGCGCGGACGCTCCCGGCCGGCGGCGCCAGCAGCAGCGGGGGGCCGCTCACGCCTGCGTCGCCGGCGGTCCAGAGCCGGGCGCCGTCGGAGGCGGCGGCGAGGACGACCCCGGCTCCTCCCGCGGCGCCTACGCGGCGGGCGGACACCGAGAAGACCCCGCCGCCCAGGGTGCCCACTAGCGGCCCGGGCAGCCGCCACAGGCGCGGCGCTCCGTCGTTGCCGACCGCGAGCAGGGTGCCGTCCGGGCGGTAGGCGAGGCCGGTGACGGCGGCCGGGTGCCGGCAGCGTGGCCAGGACCCGCCGGTCCGGCAGCTGCCACAGGACGACCGCGTTGCCGCTGCTCTCGCCGCCGGCGAGGGTTCTCCCGTCGGGGGAGAAGGCGACCGCGTTGACCCAGCCGGTGGCGCCCTCGAGCGGCTCGCCGTCCGGGCGCGGCCGGCCCGGGTCGGTGACGTCGAGCAGGTGGACCTTCTGGTCCCCGCTGCCCACCGCCAGCAGCCGCCCCCCGGGGGCGAAGGCGAGCGAGTAGGCGATGGCGCCGACGGAGGTCCGAGCGGTCTCCCGGCCGGCGGCCACGTCCCAGAGCACGACCGTCCCGTTCTCGGCGGCCGCGGCCAGCAGCGCGCCGTCCGGGGAGAACGCGAGGGCGTGCAGCGGGCTGCCGACGTCGAGGGTGGCCGCCGGCGCCGCCTCGGGGCGGGCGGCGGCGTAGAGCCCCAGCCGGCCGGTGGAGCTGGCGCGGGCCAGGGTGCGCCCGTCGGGGGAGAAGGCGAGGGCGTAGGTGGTGGCGTCCTCGCCGACGGCCGGTCCGGTCGGGGCCGCGGCGATCGGGGAGGGCACCCGGGCCGGGTGCGTGGGGTCGGACAGGTCCCACACCCCGCCGGACCCGGCCTGGCCGGCGGCCACCAGCGTGCGCCCGTCCGGGCTGAGGGCGGCGGCGAAGAGGGTGCCCCCGCCGCCGGCCACGGTGGCCAGCTGCCGCGGCTGACCGCTCCCGCCGTGCACGGCGGACAGGTCCCAGACGGCCAGGTAGCCCTGCGCGCCCGCCACGACGGCCCGGCTGCCGTCCGCGCTCACCGACACCGCCTGCAGCAGCGCCGAGCTCCCGGCCATGCGCGTGAGCGCCGGCAGCGCGCTCAGGCTCAGCACCGCCGAGCGCGCCTCCCGGGTGTCGCTCGCGGCCACCGCGGCCAGGGACAGCTGCCGGGCCGACTCCAGGTCGGCGCGGCGCAGCCGGGCGGTGGCGGCGGCCACCTGGCGGGAGACCGCGAGGTCGCGCTGGTGCCCGGCGACCCGGGTCTGCCGGAAGGACAGGACGGTGAGCCCGGTGGTGGCGACCAGCAGCACGGCCAGCGCCCCGGCCAGCCGGCGCAGCCGCCGGCTCCCGCGCAGCGACGCCGCCCGCTCGGCCGTCGCCCGAGCCTCCGCGGCCGCCAGGAACCCGCGCTCGAGCGCGGGCAGCTGGGTCCGTGGCTCCGGGCCGGCCCAGGCCAGCGCCGCTTCCAGGACGGCCCCCCGCGGCAGGGCCGAGGGGTCGTGGCCGGCCTCGGCCCAGGCGGCCGCGGCGTCGGCGAGGCGACGGGAGCGGCGCAGGTCCTCCGCGCCGTCCTCGATCCACCGGGCCAGCCGGGGCCAGGCCCACAGCAGCGCCTCGTGCGCCAGGGCCACGCCGTCCTCGTCGCTGGAGAGCAGTCGGGCGGCCACGAAGCGCGCCACCACGTCGGCCGCGGGGTCGTGGTCAGCCGCGTGGCCGCCGGCCGGCACCCGCTCGGACCGCAGCAGGCGACGTCGGGCC
>JBQCHF010000193.1:0-26962 GCA_051954955.1 Motilibacteraceae bacterium | reverse complement strand
AGGTACTCAACGCAGGCGGCGTTGTCAGGGAACCACTCCTGGAACTCCTGGTACGTACGCGGGTAATCAACTCCGCCCACAGGACGATCCGACTCAATCACGAATCCACAGTACTGCACTCAAGCAGAGATGCAGGACACGTGTTCGGGTATGATAGGTGCATGTCAGTCAGCTTCGACCGGGGCGCAGTGGGGTCCTCCCCGCTGGCGGTCGGGCTGCTGCACTTGGCTGACTCGGTCGAGGCGCTGGTAGCGCCGGGTGCGGGGCGGGTGGACTGCTCGGAGGCGCAGCCCAGGGAGCTCGCCGCCCTGGTTCAGCTGATGGGTGTGGTGCTCAACCAGCTGATGCTGGTGCTGCTGTGCCTGCTGAACGAGTGCGAGCGGCGCGGGGTGGCGCAGGGCCTGGCGGGGATGCGCAAGACCGAGCAGTGGCTGGCCGCCGCTCTGCGGCTGGACGGTGGGCGGGCCGGGATGCTGATGAAGCAGGCCCGGCTGCTGCACGCCACCGACGCCGCCCGCTCGCTCACCGAACCGGAACTGGACGTCCCGTGCCCGCGGGCGGCAGGGATGGCCAGCGGGCTGCTGTCGGTGGAGCACGTCCGCCGGATCAGCCTGATCCTCGAGGAGCTCTCCCGCTACGACGGCGCGAGTCGCAAGGTCCTCGACGTCGCCGAGCACGAGCTGGTGCACGCGGCCCGGATCCTCTCCCCGGAGGACCTGGCGGTGCTGGGCAAGCGGCTGCGCGAGGACCTCGCCCCCGCGCCGGCCGACCGGCCGACGGCGGACCCGGCCCGGCTGCGGGACCTGTGCGGGCTGAGCCTGCGCCCGCACGCCCGCACCGACGGGGCGCTGACCGAGCTCACCGCGTTGATCACCGCGGAGATGAAAGCCTCGATCCTGGCGGTGATCGAGCCGCTGTCCGCTCCTCTCGGGACGGCCGAGCTGCCCGACCCCCGCTCCTCGCAGCAGCGGGCCCTAGATGCGCTACTCGAAGTCGTCACGTTCGCCGGGCGCAACCTGCCGAATAAGCAGGCTGACGGCCCGGACAACGACGCCGACGTGGACGTGGACATGGACGTCGGCGCCGACGGCGCGGACCGGGTCACCGGGCAACCCGCCGCCCCGCAAGCCCTCGACCTGGCCGGCCTTCCTGCGGTTCCCGAGACCTTCCGCGGCCGGGTCGCCGCCCCGTCCCGCGACGGGCTCCTCATCGCGCTCACCTTCGAGGACCTGCGGGCCGCCGAGACCGGCGAGCCGATGCCCGGCGCCGACCGGGCCGCGCAGATCCTGTCCACCACGGCGACCGGCCAGCGCATCAGCGTCAGCGAGGCCCGACGGCTGGCCTGCGAGGCAAGGATCATCCCGGTCGTCCTGGACGGCGAGGGCAGAGCGATCGACGTCGGCCGAGCCAAACGCCTCGCCACACCAGACCAGCGACGACTCATGGCGTTGAGGGACAAGGGCTGCGTCGGACCCGGTTGTGATCGCCCGCCGGACTGGTCCCAAGCCCACCACCTCACCCCCTGGACCCTCGGCGGGCGAACCAACCTGGACCAGATGCGACTGCTGTGCCTGTGGCACCACCACCTCGTCCACGACGAGGGCTGGGACCTCAGAGCCACCGAGGCCGGTGGCACCGAGTGGCGCGCACCCGCCTGGATCGACCCGACGAGGGCCTGGGTCCGCACCCGCTGACCGAGCCATCAAATCCGTGATCACGAAGAGTTGCTGGCACGATTTCGCCATCAACCCTTCACGATCACGGGGTCAGCGGGTCGTCGCTGCCGTAGGGCCGGACCGCGAGGGTGCGGGTGCCGGACTGGGCGATCCAGTCGGCCCAGGCGCGCAGGGTGTCGACGTCGTCGACGTCGGCGCGCAGGAAGCGGCCGGACAGGACGTCCAGGCGGCCGGCCGCGATGGCGAGCACCAGGTCGGTGGTGCGCTCGACCGGAGTCCAGTAGTCCTCGGGCTTGTCGGCGTGCATGGGCATGCCCGCGGTCATCGCGCTGCGCACCCGTCCGGGGGCGAGCTCGAAGGCGCGGACGCCGTGCTCGGCGCCGGCCAGGGCCAGACCGCCGGAGAGCCGGAACAGCGCGGCCTTGCTGGCGGCGTAGGCGGTGTAGCCGGCGCTGTCGCGGGCGCCGATGCCCGAGCTGAGGTCGACGACCCGGCCGCTGCCGCGCGCCACCATGTCGGGCACCACCGCGCGGACCAGGTGGAACGAGCCGCGCACGTTGGCCTCGACGACCTCCCACCACTCCCCCGAGTCGGCCTCCCACACCGGGACGTCGTCGCGCTCGATCCGGCCGGCGGCGTTGACCAGCAGGTCGACCGGGCCGAGCTCGCGCTCGACCAGCGCCACCGCCTCCTGCACCTGCTGCCAGTCGGCGACGTCGCAGGACGCGGCCATCGCACGGCCCCCCGCGGCGACGGCCTCGTGAAGCGCGGCGTCGAGCCGGGTCCGGTCGCGCCCGAGCAGCGCCACGCTCATCCCGGCGCCGGCCAGCGCCACCGCGATCGAGCGGCCGATCCCGCCGGACGCGCCGGTGACCAGCGCGACGCCGTCGAGGCTGGGATCGCTCATGCGCCGCGCAGCACCGCGCCGGTGCGCCGCGCCGCCTCGGCGACCGCGGCGTCGCGGGCCGCGGTGGCCTCCTCGACGGTGAGGGTGCGGTCCGGTGCCCGGAAGCGCAGCGCGAAGGCGAGACTGCGCTTGCCCTCGCCCACCTGCGCGCCGGTGTAGACGTCGAACAGGCGCAGGCTCTCGAGCAGCTCGCCGGCCCCCTCGCGCAGCGCCGCCTCGACGTCGGCCGCAGGCACGGAGGCGTCGACGACCAGCGCCACGTCCTGGGTGGCGACCGGGTAGGTGGAGACCGACGGGGCGGCGACCACCGCGCCCGCTGCGGTGAGCACCGCGTCGAGGTCGAGCTCCGCGGCTGCGGTCCGAGGCGGCAGGCTGAGCGCCTGCACCACGCGGGGGTGCAGCTCGCCGGCGTGCCCGACGACGACGTCGCCGACCAGCAGCTCGGCGCAGCGGCCCGGATGCCACGGGGCGAGCTCGCCCTTGCGGACGGTCAGCTCCACGCCGGCCGCCGACGCGGCGGTGCGTGCCGCCTGCACCGCGTCGGCCCAGGAGGCGGCCCGTCCCTCGCCCCACCAGCCGCGCGGCTCGCGCTCCCCCACCAGGGCGACGGCGAGGTGGCGCGGCTGGGCCGGAAGCGCAGCCTCCTGCGCCGCCAGCTCCTCGTCGGTGGGCCGACGGTCCACGCCCAGCGTCGGTGCGGCAGCGACCTGCCCTTCGCGGCGCAGGAACACCTGCCCCACCTCGAAGACGGCGACGTCGGCCTGCCCACGTCCGACGTTGCGTCGGAGAGCCACGAGCAGCCCGGGCAGCAGGGTGGTGCGCAGCGACGGCTCCTCGTCGCTGAGCGGGTTGACCAGCGTGAGCACGTCGCGCCGCGCATCGTCCGCCGGCAGCGCCAGCGCGTCGAGGTCGGCGGGCCCGACGAACGGGTAGGACGGCGCCTCGACGTAGCCGGCAGCCGCGAGCGCGCGTCCGACGCGACGTCGGAGCCGCTGCGACGTGGTGAGCCCGCGCCCGGCCGGGGCCACCGGCAGGCGCGAGGGGATCTCGTCGTAGCCCTGCAGCCGGGCGACCTCCTCGACCAGGTCGTAGGGGTCAGTGAGGTCCGGGCGCCAGGACGGCGGGGTGACGGTGAGCAGCTCGTCGGAGACCGCCACGGTGCAGCCGACCTGCTCGAGCAGCGCGACTACCTCGTCCTTCGGGTAGTCGCGCCCGACCACCAGCGAGGGCAGCTCGGCCCCGATCTCGATGGTCGGGGACACGTGCGGGGTCCCGACGTCGGTCCGCCCCTCGCCCACGCGGCCACCACCGAGCTCGGCCAGCAGCTCGGCCGCGCGGTAGGCGGCGGCCAGCGCCACCTGCGGGTCCACCCCGCGTTCGAACCGGCGGGAGGCCTCGCTGGGCAGCTTGTGCCGGCGCGCGGTGCGGGCGATGGAGACCGGGTGGAAGTGAGCGGCCTCCAGCACGATCTCCGACGTGCTGTCGGAGATCTCGGTGCTCGCGCCGCCCATCACGCCGGCCAGGCCGATCGGGCCCCGGTCGTCGGTGATGAGCAGGTCCTCCGGGTCGAGCGTGCGCTTGACGCCGTCGAGGGTCTCCAGGGTCTCCCCCGGCTGTGCGCGGCGCACGACGATCTGCCCCTGCAGCGCAGTGGCGTCGTAGGCGTGCAACGGCTGGCCCAGCTCGAGCATGACGTAGTTGGTGACGTCGACGGCCAGGCTGATCGAGCGCATGCCGGCCATCCGGACCCGACGGGCCAGCCAGTCCGGCGAGGGCGCAGCGGGGGCGAACCCGTGCACCTGCACTGAGACGAACCGGTCGCAGCCGGACGCGTCGTCCACCCGGACCGGCCACGAGGCGGCGTCGGCGGACGGGATCTCACGGGAGGCGGGGTCGGCGAACGGCAGACCGTAGGCGGTCGCGGCCTCCCGCGCCACGCCGCGCATGGACAGCGCGTAGCCGCGGTCGGGGGTGACGGCGATGTCGAGGACCTCGTCGCCCATGCCCAGCAGCGCCTTGGCGTCCTCGCCCACCGGCGAGTCCGGCGGGAGCACGAGGATGCCGGAGTGGTCCTCACCGATGCCGAGCTCGGCCACCGAGCAGATCATCCCGTCGGACACGTGGCCGTAGGTCTTGCGCGCGGAGATGGTGAAGCCGCCGGGCAGCGTGGTGCCGGGCAGCGCCACCACGACCAGGTCACCCTCGACGAAGTTGTGCGCGCCGCAGACGATCCCGCGCGGTTCGCCCTCGCCGACGTCGACCTGGCACCAGTTGATGGTCTTGCCGTTCTTCTGCGGCTCGGGCTGCAACGACAGCACCCGGCCGACGACCAGCGGGCCGTCGACGTCGCCGACCCGCTCGACCGTCTCGACCTCGAGCCCGGCGCGCACCAGCCGGGCGGCGACGTCGCGGCCGGTCTGGTCGGCCGGGACCGCGACGAGCTCGCGCAGCCAGGACAGGGGGACGCGCATCAGATCTCCATCCCGAACGGCAGGGCGAAGCGGACGTCGCCCTCGACCATGTCGCGCATGTCCTGCACGCCGTGGCGGAACATCAGGGTGCGCTCGAGGCCCATGCCGAACGCGAAGCCGCGGTAGCGCTGCGGGTCGATGCCACAGGCGACCAGCACGCGAGGGTTGACCATGCCGCAGCCGCCCCACTCGATCCAGCCCTCGGAGGAGCAGGTGCGGCACGGGTTGGCCGGGTCGCCCACCGAGGCGCCGCGGCAGACGAAGCACTCGAGGTCGACCTCGGCCGAGGGCTCGGTGAACGGGAAGTAGGACGGGCGCAGCCGGGTGACGATGCCCTCGCCGAACATGCTCGAGGCGAAGTGGTCCAGCGTGCCCTTGAGGTCGGCCATGGTGAGGCCCTCGTCCACCGCGAGGCCCTCGACCTGGCTGAACACCGGGGTGTGGGTGGCGTCGAGCTCGTCGGTGCGGAACGTGCGGCCCGGGCAGACGACGTAGATGGGCGGGGTGCGGGTGAGCATGGTGCGCGCCTGCACCGGCGAGGTGTGGGTGCGCAGCACCAGGTGCGCCTCGGGCGACTCGACGAAGAACGTGTCCTGCATGGTGCGCGCGGGGTGGTCCGGGCCGAGGTTGAGGGCGTCGAAGTTGAACCACTCGGTCTCGAGCTCGGGGCCTTCGGCGACCTCCCAGCCCATGGCCACGAAGACGTCGGCGACCAGGTCCTGCACGGTGGTGAGCGGGTGGCGGGCGCCGCGCGGGGCGCGGTCCCACGGCAGGGTGACGTCGACCGCCTCCTCCACCAGCACCCGGGCGTCGCGCTCGGCCTCGAGCTCGGCCTGCCGCGCCTCCAGCGCCTGCTTGACCGCGGCGCGGGCCTGGCCGACGCGCTTGCCGGCCTCGGCCTTGGCGGCCGGGGGCAGCGCGCCGATCTCGCGGTTGGCCAGGGCCAGCTGGCTGCGGTCGCCGGCGTGCTCGAGTCGGACGGCCTTGAGCGCGTCGAGGTCGGGCGCCGCGGCGATGGCCGCGAGCGCGGCGTCACGGGCGCGCTCGACCTCGTCGGCGTGCAGCGGCGTGACCTCGACCGGGTCGAAGTTGGAGTTGGGGGCGGACACGCGGCGAGTCTAGTGAGGGGCGTGCGAGCTGCTCGCCGCCGCCGTTGCGTCCGAAGGATCGATACCTGTAGGTCGCGATCCTTCGGACGTCTCGGTGGGGCCTCGCGGTGCCGCTCCCGACGTGGGGAAGGGCGCTTTTCACGGCGGCAGCAGGCGGGCGGTCGGCTCTCGCGGGCAGGTGCGGGGCGCCCCCGGACGCATGGGTGTCACACCCATAGGCATAGATGCGTATGGGTGTGACACCCATGCGACCTCACGTGCAACCGCAGCCGCCGGGCACCGCACGTCCCCACCCACCCGGCTCCCCCGTCGCCAGCGCCGTTGACCGGGTGCCGTCACGCCGCGCCGGTCGACGAGGATCCGCAGCTCATCCGGGCCCCCGCCCTCACCCAGGGATCGTCTCGGGCATCTCCGGGACGCCCGCCGGCAGCACGAACCGGAACAGCGCACCGCCGCCGGGGGCCTCGCCGAGGGTGATGCTGCCGCCGTGGGCCTCGACCAGGCCGCGGCAGATGTAGAGCCCGAGGCCCGTCCCGCCGCGCTTGCCGCTGCGCCACCACTTGGTGAACACCCGCGCCTGCTGCTCGGCCGGGATGCCGTCGCCCTCGTCCATCACGGTGACCCGGGTGGCCGCCGGGTCGTCCTCGTCGGCCTGCACGCGCACGGTGACCGTGCCGCCGCCGTGGCTGACCGCGTTGCTCAGCAGGTTGGCCAGCACCTGGTCGAGCTTGTCGACGTCGGCCCACAGCTCGGGCAGCGGGTGCTGGAGGTCGACGACGAACCGCTCGCGCCGCTCGCCGCTGGCCACCAGGCCCTCCACGTGCCGCTCGACGGCGTCGCCGAGGTCGACAGGCTGACGCCGGACGGTGAGCCGCCCGGAGTCGATCCGGGCGATGTCGAGCAGCTCGGTGATCAGGCGGGTGACGCGGTCGGCGTCGGCGTCGACGGTCTCGAGCATGAGCCGCTTCTGCTCGTCGTTGAACCGCTCCCACTTGGCCAGCAAGGTGGCGGTGAAGCCCTTGACGCTGGTGAGTGGCGAGCGCAGCTCGTGCGCGACGGTGCTGACCAGCTCTGCCCGGCTGAGCTCCTCGCGCTGGCGGGCCCGGGTGCCGCGCAGGGCCACGACGACCCGCTGGACCGGCCGCCCCGGACCGGCGCGCACGAAGCGGGCCGTGATCAGCACCTCTCCGCCACCGGGGAGCAGCAGCAGCCGCTCCGGGTGCCCGCTGCGGGTCGCCAGCCCGCCCCACGGGTTCACGCAGGACCACCACCCGCGGCCCTCGGTGTCGGCCAGCGGCAGGGCGTCCTCGAGGTGCTTGCCGAGCGCGCCGGCCGCGGGCAGGCCGGTGATCCGCTCGGCCGCGCGCGTGAACACGGTGACCAGGCCCTCGGCGTCGGCGACCACGATGCCGTCGGGCAGCTGCTCCCAGTCGACCTGGTCGGCCGGCGTGGGCGCACGGTCCTCCCGTGCGCCGCCCGGTGCCGTGTCCACGCGGGGAGACTACCCGCGCGTCCGGCTCGTGGCGCTCTCCGCCATGCCCGCTGCACCCGTGAGTTGGTTCCGGTCCGGCTGCACTGACACGGCGATGTCCGGGTCGAGGTCCACCTCCGGCGGGCGCCGCTCCATGTCCCGCCAGGCCGGGCGGACGAACGGGTCGAGGGTGGCGGCGAGGTAGAGCCCGCCGACGACGACGGCCGCGATCGGCAGGCCCAGCCCGCCCACCGTCCAGCCACCGAGCAGGCCACCGAGGGGTATCCCCGCCCAGGCCAGGCCGCCCACCGCTCCGAGCACGCGGGCCTGGAGCGCGGCGGGGATGCGCTCGTACTCGGCCGCGGCCAGCAGCGGGTTGATCGCCCCGCCGGCCAGCCCGCACACGGCGCTGACCGCCACCACGACCACCAGCGGCACGGGCAGGGCCAGCACCAGGATCTTGGGTGCACCACCGATGAGGAACGCCGTGGCGTAGGTCAGCCGCCGCGGCAGCCGGTGGCCGATCGCGGCCATGACCGCGGTCCCGGCCACCGCGCCGGCGCCGAAGACCGCCATGACCAGCCCCAGCGCCGCCGGCCCGTGCTGGGGGCCGTAGCGGTCCAGCGCCCAGACCGGCAGGAGCACGGCGGTGACCGCGGCGTCGAGCAGGTTGGTGACCGCGACCATCCCGGCCGCCGCGCGGAGGAACGGCTGGCCACGCAGGAACGCGAAGCCCTCGCGCATCTGCTCGACGTAGGCCCGCAGGCCGCGGCCGGTCCTCGCCGCCGCAGCGTCGGGCACGACCACCGCAGATTCCACCAGGCAGCCCACGACCACCGCGCCGACCGCGAAGGAGGCGGCGTCGACGACCAGCACCCAGGGGGCGCCGAGCACTCCCACCAGGGCGCCGCCGAGCGGGGCGCCGAGCATCGTGGCCAGCCGGCTCACCCCGTCGCTCAACCCCACCGCCCGCTCCATCGGGACGGCGGCGCGAGCCACCACGGCCGGCAGCAGCACCGACTTCGCGCCGTCGCCCGGGGCGCGCAGCGCGCCGGCCAGCGCCACGAGCGCGAGCAGGACCGGGAACGACAGCGCGTGCAGCGCGTGCAGCAGCGGGACCGTGCCGACGACGACCGCGGCGGCCAGGTCGCTGCCGACGCTGGCGCGCCACGCTCCGAGGCGGTCCACCAGCGGTCCGCCGAACAGCTTGAGCAGGACGTAGGGCAGCATCTCGGCGAAGCCGACCAGCCCGGTGCGCACGGCGCTGCCGGTGGTGAGGAAGACGAAGACCGGCAGCGCCAGCAGGGACATCCGGGTGCCGGTGGCGGAGACGGCCTGGGCGACGAAGAGGCCGACCAGGCCCCGGCGCCGGCTCACCGCTGCCCGCCGCGCGGGAACGGCAGCACCTGCCACTGGACGACCACCCGCTCGCTGTTGGCACGCTCGTCCGGCGCGTCGGCCGGGTGCTCGCGGTCGTAGGAGGTGACGAGCTCGCTCAGCTGCCGGCGCAGCCGGTCGCACTGCTCGCGGGTGAGCCGGAGCGTGATGTCGCTGAGCGCGCCGGCGTCGTGCCATGCCGCCGGCAGGTCCGCCGACGCCGACAGCCAGTCGAGCACCTGGCCGTGGTAGACCGTCGCGACGCTGCGCAGGTACTCCTCGGCCAGCACGTCCGCCTCGCCGAGCTCCTCGCCCGGTGCCCGCTCCGGTGCCGCGAACCGGGTGGACCGGTGCGCGGCCCGCCACCACCTCTCCCGCCCCGAGCCCGCCCCGCGCGGCTCGCCCTGGGGCGGGTCGCACGGGGTGATGAAGCCGTAGGCAGCCAGCTGACGCAGGTGGTAGCTGGTGGAGCCGCTGGACTCCCCCACCCGCTCGGCCAGCCGCGTCGCGGTGGACGGCCCGTCCACCCGCAGCAGCCCGAGCAGCCGCACCCGTAGCGGGTGGGCGATGCCCTTGAGCTGGGCCGGCTGGAGGGAGAGCTCGTCGGGGTTGTGCGCGGGCTCAGGCATGGACGGCATGGACGGCATGGACGGCATGGACCGATCCTGCTCTCGCAAAGAACCCTTTGCAAGGGTCTCTTTGCACAGGTTCCTCGCTCGCCTTCTGCCGAGCTCGAGGAGGACGGAGCTGGTCAGCCGGTCAGCCGGTCAGCCGGTCGGCCGGTCAGCTGGTCAGCCGGTCAGCCGGTCAGCGGCGGCAGCCGCCGGGCGCCCGCTGGGCGCGGGCGGAGGCGTAGAGGCAGACCGCGGCGGCGGTGGCCAGGTTCAGGCTCTCGGCGCTGCCGTGGATGGGCACCCGCACGACGTCGTCGGCGAGCTCCCGGTCCTCCGGCGGCAGGCCCCAGGCCTCGTTGCCGAAGACCCAGGCGGTGGGGGCGGCCAGCCGGCCGGCGTCGAGGACGGCGTCGAGGTCGGACTCCCCCGCGCCGTCGGCCGCCAGGACCGACAGGCCGGCCGCGCGCAGGGCGTCGACGGCCCGGGCCAGCGGCACGCCGGTCACGACGGGGACGTGGAACAGCGACCCGGCGGTGGCCCGGACGCACTTGCCGTTGTAGACGTCGACGCTGGCGTCGGTGAGCACCACCGCTTCGGCGCCGGCGGCGTCGGCGCTGCGGATGACCGTGCCGGCGTTGCCGGGATCGCGGACGTGGGCGAGCACGGCGACCAGGCGCGGGCGGGTGGCCAGCACGTCGTCGAGGTCGCGGTCCAGCAGCGAGCAGACCGCGACGATGCCCTGCGGGGTGACCGTCTGCGCGATGGCCGCCATCACCTCGCCGCTGGCCCGGTGGACGGGCAGCCCGGCGGCCTCGGCCGTGTGGACCAGGTCGGCATGGCGGGCGGCCGCCTCGGCGGTGACGAACACCTCGAGCGCGGCACCCTTGGTGCCCGGCGGGACGGCGAGAGCCTCACGGACCGCCTGCGGCCCCTCGGCGAGGAACTTCCGGTCCTGGGCACGGAAAGCACGCTTGGCGAGCCGCCGAGCCGCCGCCACCCGCGGGGCGCGGGAGGAGGTCAGCTCGGGGCTCGCCATGCGTCAGGTGCTGCTGTTCTGCTGTCGACGCGACCGGGTCAGGCGGCCGGGGCGTTGCGGTCGGCCGGCAGGGCCGCCTTGGCGACCTCGACCAGGCCGGCGAACGCCGCCGCGTCGTTGACCGCGAGCTCGGCGAGCATGCGGCGATCGACCTCGACACCAGCGGCCTTGAGCCCCTGGATGAACCGGTTGTAGGTCAGGCCGTTCTGCCGGGCCGCAGCGTTGATCCGCTGGATCCACAACTGCCGGAAGTCGCCCTTGCGCTGCTTGCGGTCGCGGTAGGCGTAGACGAGGGAGTGGGTGACCTGCTCCTTCGCCTTCCGGTAGAGGCGGGACCGCTGACCGCGGTAGCCGCTGGCCCGCTCGAGGGTGGTGCGGCGCTTCTTCTGCGCGTTGACGGCGCTCTTGACGCGTGCCACTGGAGTGCTCCGATTTCAGGTATGGGTCGCGGACTACTTCGCGAGCAGCTTCTTGATCTTCTTCGCGTCCGCGGGAGCGACGACGACGTCGACGGCCAGCCGGCGGCTGTGCCTCGAGGTCTTCTCCTCGAACTTGTGGACGTGGTTGGCGCGCTGGCGGACGACCTTGCCGGCGCCGCTGAGCTTGAAGCGCTTCTTCGCGCCGCTGTGGGTCTTCATCTTCGGCATGGCAGCCGTGTCTCCTCGTGGTCGCCGTCCTGCCGCCCGGCGGGGTGCGGGACGGTACGTGCGGGGTGCCCGCGCCCTATCGCTGGTCGGGCGCAGGCGTCGCGCAACGGCGCGCGGGTCGGCGAGCCGCTGGCGAGCTGCTCGCGTCCCGCGCACCGGCGCGCGGCGGTCTGTCGTGCTTCGTGCTGTGCCGGACTGCTGTGCCCGGACTACTCGGCCGGGCGGGCGGCGGTCTCCGGGGTGGCCACGGTGTCTGCGGCCTGCGAGCCCGCCTCGGTCGTCTCGTCGGTCGTGACGTCCGTGGTGGCCTCGGCCGCCGCGTCATCGCCCCGGGTGCCGGCCGCCACGACCTCGTCGACCTCGTCGGTCTCGGCGTCGCGGGCGGCCTTGCGGGCCGCCTTCTCCGCCTTGACCTCGGCCATGGCCTCGGCCTTCTTCTTGTGCGGGCCCAGAACCATGATCATGTTGCGGCCGTCCTGCTTGGGCGAGGACTCGATGAAGCCGAGCTCCGAGACGTCCTGCGCCAGCCGCTGCAGCAGCCGGAAGCCGAGCTCAGGACGGCTCTGCTCACGGCCGCGGAACATGATCGTGATCTTGACCTTGTCACCCTGCTTGAGGAACCGGACCACGTGACCCTTCTTGGTCTCGTAGTCGTGCGGGTCGATCTTGGGGCGGAGCTTCATCTCCTTGATGACGGTGAGGACCTGGTTCTTGCGGCTCTCACGCGCCTTCTGGGCGGTCTCGTACTTGAACTTGCCGTAGTCCATGAGCTTGGCGACCGGCGGACGCGCCGTGGCGGCAACCTCGACGAGGTCGAGGTCGGCGTCCTGGGCCAGCTGCAGGGCCTTGGCGATGGGGACGATCCCGACCTGCTCGCCGTTCGGACCGACCAGACGCACCTCGGGCACGCGGATCCGGTCGTTGATGCGGGGCTCCGTGCTGATGCTGCCTCCTCAGGCCTGAACTGAAGGACCGGCGGCACGAGAAAGGGCTCCCGCGCCACTGCTCGCGGGAGCCCACATCGACCGGGTGCGCCGGCAGACCGCCTGCAGGCGGTGCCGCGCACGGGCCGGACGCCGGACCCTGACGGGACCGTGCCGGCCTGACCGGACCCGACGGCTCTGGGTTGTTCTCGAACTGCTGAGCCGGTGCGGGTGGGAGGTGGACCTCCGCTTGCGCGTCGGGCCCCGGGGTCGGGACCTGACGGGTCGCGTGCCAGGGTAGCAGCATGCCGCCCGTTGACGAGAACGACGTGCCTGCCGCCGGCCCTGCTGTCGGTGGGTCGAGCACCCCCGGACCGGGCGGTATGCCCGCCGAACCGGCCGACGGCGGGGAGGGGCTCGACGACGCGGTGCGCGACCTGGCCGAGGTGCCGGCGGCGGAGGTCATCGTCTCGGTCGCGGTGCACCTGATGAGCGCGGCGGCGGTGAAGTGCGGGCTGGCCGAGGACGAGGACGTCGCCCACCACCGCGACCTGGACGAGGCCCGCAAGCTGATCACCGCGCTGGCCGGTCTGGTGACCGCGGGCGCACCGGAGATCGGCTCGCAGCACGCCGCTCCCCTGCGCGACGGCCTCAAGGCGCTGCAGCTGGCCTTCCGGGAGGCCTCGGTGGTGCCGGACGCTCCCGGTGACGGCCCGGGCGAGCGGTGGACCGGGCCGGTCGTCGGCTGAGCCTTCGCTGCGCCGCGGGCTCAGGGCAGCACGACGGTCGTCGGCAGCAGCTCGCCGCGGGCGACCGGCTGGACCGTGGCCCGCGGCGCGCGCCGGTCGACCGCGTCGAGGAACTGCGAGAGCGGTGAGCGGAACACGCCGTAGTCGTCGTAGTGGATGGGGACGGCCGTGGTGCCCGGGCCGAGCCGCAGCAGCTCGAGCAGGTCGACGCCGTCCTCGCCGTCCATCGTCACCTTGATGCCGAGCACCCGGGTGCCGCCGAGGTGCAGCAGCACCAGGTCCAGCTCCGGGAAGCGCTCGGTCACCTCGGCCAGCTCGGGCACGAGCAGCGTGTCCCCGGTGACGTAGGCGCGCAGCGGAGGCCCCGACGTCGGGGCCAGCTCGATCACGCTGCCCATCACCGCGGGCAGCACCCGCTGCATCACCCCGGGCGCGTGCCGGCCCGGGACCGCGGTGACGGTGATCCGGCCCGCCGAGGTCGTGGTCGACCAGGCCTGCCATGGCTCGAGCGGCGCGGTGGTGAACCGCTCGCGCTGCAGGCAGCGCGCGGACTGCGGGGTGGTGACGACCGGGACGCCCTTGTCCTGCAGGCCGAGCCGGGCGCGGGCCACCCGGTCGAAGTGGTCGCCGTGCAGGTGGCTGAGCACGACCGCGTCCGGGGTGGGCACCTGCTCGGGATCGATCGCCGGGTCGGTGCGCCGCCGGCTGCGCAGGCCGTAGCCCAGGTGCGCCCACTGTCCGCGGTGCAGGAAGTTGGGGTCCGTGAGCAGCGTGAGCCCGCCGTGGCGCAGCAGCATGGTGGCGGTGCCGACGAACAGCAGCCCGTCGCGCGCGGCGAGCTCGGCCGCGGTCTGGGGGGCGGGCACGGGTGCGGGCGCGGGTCCGGTCATGGGCCCGGCGGTGCCCCTTGGCGCGAGCGGCAAGCGCAGGCGATGGAGCTATCGGGTGAGCAGCGGGTCGGCCGGGGGTGTCGCGCCGGCGGGCAGCAGGGCGAGGTCCAGGCCGCGGGTGACGACGCGGCGGACGGCGTCGGCGTGCTTGAGCCGCTCGGCGAGCGACCGGGCGGCGGCGGAGACCGCGGCGGCGTCGTCGGGGTCGGCCACCTGGATCAGCAGCCGCGCGTCGACCCCGTCGGCGGGCACCAGCCAGCCCGCGGTCACGCCCGGGGTGTCGGCGAGCAGCTCGACCAGCGCGGCGCGCACGGCCGGGTCGGCGTGCGCGGGCAGCATCGGGTCGCCCTCGGCCAGCCGGCGCACGGCGGGGCCCTCCACGACGTAGGTGACCGGGCCGGCGACGTCGAGGACGAGGACGTCGGCGCCCTCGGCCGCGGCGGAGAGCGCAGCCCGGGTCGCGTCCACCCCGACCGGGCGGGCCTGCGGGTCCCACGCGGCGAGGCTGGCCAGGCTGCTGAACAGCGGTAGCGCGGTGCGCCCGTCCTTGCCGTGCAGGGTGACCACGGCCATGTCGGTGGTCCGCTCCTGCCGCAGCCCGGCGGCGGGGCCGTCGGCGACGACCTCCTCCTCCACCGCGATCGCGACCACCGGCACGAGCACCCTGGCGGCGGCGAGCGCGGCGAGGACGTCCTGCGGGTCGCCGGTGCCGGCCGCGTGCGCGGCCAGGGCGGCGGCCAGGCGCGGGTCGGCGCTCCCGTCGTCGTCGGGGAAGAGCGGGGCGGGCACGTGCGAGCCGGTCACGGGACGACCCTACGAGGACCGGCCCGATCCCCCCGCCCCGCCGTCCTTCCCGCCCGAAGTGGTCGCATTCCACCCTGGAGTAACCGCGGGGAGCCACCAACGGTCACGTGAACGTGATCGTTGGCACCGGGGTTGGGGGTGCTGGCGCGGCCGTCAGGGGGCGGGCGGGCGGTAGCCGGTGGGGTCGGCGCCGAGGTCGACGATGGCGGCCACCGGGCCGCCGCCGTCGGGGCCCTGGTGGGCGGCGGAGACCGAGACGAAGACGGCCGGGTCGCCGGTGACGGCCGCGGTGACGCCGCCGACGCAGCTCTTGATCTGGCGGTGCCAGTGCACGTCGGAGTCGTCGAGCATGGCGTTGCGCCGGCCGCGCACGGTGCCGTACTGGGAGACCTCGCACTTGAGGAACACGTTGACCAGGCGGCCGTCCAGGTCGGTCCGGTGCGGGCGCTCAGGCAGGTCCAGGCCGGCGTCCCTGATCGCCGCCCAGATGCCGTCGGCGTCCAGCGCGTCGCGCATCACCGAGTGGCCGATCCGGTAGCGGCCGCCGACGCCGCGGGCGTTGCCGACCACGACGACCTGGGCCTGGTCCAGCTCCACACCGCTGGAGCACGAGGCCACCGAGGAGAACAGGCTGCGGTCGTGCATGACCTGCTCGTCGGTCGGCATCTCGATCTCGCCCAGCGCCACCGCGACGCCGAGCGCCGTGCAGCCGTTGGACAGGTCCATCGACTCGTGGGTGTGCTCGGTCCACACGCTCTTCCCGCGGCTCTTGGCGTCGCGGATGGTGTGGATGGTCAGCAGCGGGGTCTTGGTCTGCACGTAGTGCACGTCGGCGGGGTCGGCGATGCCGGCCCGCGCCATCGCCTCCTTCACCGCCGCGGCCACCTTCTCCACCATCGGCGTGCGGCCGATGTCCTCGGGCAGCAGCTGCTCGCTCATGGCGAAGCCGACGGTGAGGCGAGGCTCGTCGGTCCGCTCGGCCCGCTCGGGCGGGAGAGTGGCGAACACGGTGGCGTGCGGGGAGATGACGCCGTCGGTGCCACCGGACCAGACGATCGGGATCTGCTTCACCTCGTCCATGGACCGCGAGCCCTTGGCCACCAGGACCTCGCGGAAGGCGCGGTCGGCGATGATCCGGGTGTAGTCGTTCACCCCGCCGTTGCCCTCGGTCTTGCCGATGACGGCGACGACGCGGTCGGCGTCGAGCACGCCGGCGTCGACGAGCTCGGCGAGCCCGGAGGCGTCGCTGACGTGGTTGATCGGGACCTTGCGCACCTCGATGGGCTCGGGCACTGCTCGTCACCTCTCGGCTCGGGACTGCGGGGTCTGGACAGGGCCTCGCCTGGCGTCAGGGCTCCACGACGGTGCCGGCGCGGCCCTCCACCGCGGCGCCGATGGCGGCCAGCGAGGTGATGGCGGCACGCCTGCCGCCGCCGGCCACGAAGCGGATGACCGCGTCGACCTTCGGGCCCATGCTGCCGCTGGCGAACTCCCCCGCCGCGGCGTGCTCGCGCAGCTCGCCGACGCTCACCCGGCCGAGCGGGCGCGCGTTCTCCCTCCCCCAGCCGATCACCGCGGCGTCGACGTCGGTGGCGATGACCAGCACGTCGACGTCGAGGGCACGGGCCAGGACCGCCGCGGCGAGGTCCTTGTCGATGACGGCCTCCACCCCGCGCAGCCGGCCGTCCGGGTCGCGCACGGTCGGGATGCCGCCGCCCCCGCCGGCGACCACGACGAAGCCGGCGGCCAGCAGCGCGGCGGCCGCCGGGGCGTCGAGGACCTCGAGCGGCTCGGGACTGGGCACGACGCGGCGCCAGCCCTTGGCCCCGCGGTCCTCCCACACCTGCCCGTGCTCGACCAGCACCTTGGCCTCCTGCGCCGGCAGGTAGCGCCCGATCGGCTTGGTGGGGTGGGAGAACCCCTCGTCCTCGCTGCCGACGAGGGTGCGCGAGACCAGCGCGGCCACCCGCCGGGAGCTGCCGCGGGCGGCCAGGGAGGCGTCGAGCGCGTCGAGCACGAGCCGGCCGATGGTGGCCTGGGTCTGCGCGTCGCACCAGTCCAGCGGGACCGGCGGGACGACGGTGGCGGCGATCTCGTTCTTCACCAGCAGGTTGCCGACCTGGGGGCCGTTGCCGTGGGTGATGACCACCTCGTGCCCGGCGACCGCGAGGTCGGCGAGCGCCTCGGCCGCCACCTCGATGGCAGCCCGCTGGGCCTGCGGGGTGGCGCTGCCGTCGGGCCCGGTCATGGCGTTGCCACCGAGGGCGATGAGGACCCGCATGCAGCGGACCCTAGGAGCGGACTTCTGGCCTCGGCACCGGCGCGACCTGCCCGAGGGGGACCTCACCCTTGGGCAGGAGTGGCCAGCGGGCCGTCGCCCCAGCCAGGTGGCACGCCGAGCCGCCGGTAACGCCCGAGCCGGGCCTCCAGCCGGTCGGTCGGGTCCTGGGCGAGCAGCACGGCCAGCTCGTGCTCGAGGACCTGGCCGACCCGGCGCAGGAACGGCTCGGGCTCGTCGGCGGCGTCGGGGTGCTCGGCCACCACCCGGTCCACGATGCCGTGCCGCAGCAGGTCCAGCGAGCGCACCCCCTGCGCCTGCGCGATCTCGGCGGCACGGTCGGTGGTGCGGTAGCGGATGGCGGAGGCACCCTCCGGCGGGAGCGGCGAGAGCCAGGCGTGCTGGGCGGCGACCACGCGGTCGGCCGGCAGCAGGGCCAGCGCTCCTCCGCCGGCGCCCTGCCCGAGCAGCAGGCACAGCGTGGGCGCGGGCAGCACCACCAGGTCGGCCAGGCTGCGGGCGATCTCACCGGCCAGGCCGCCCTCCTCCGCCTCCTTGGACAGGGCGGCGCCGGCGGTGTCGATGACCGAGAGGAGCGGCAGGCGCAGCTCGGCGGCCAGCCGCATGCCGCGGCGCGCCTGGCGCAGACCGGCGGGACCGAGGGCGCGGCCCTCCGCGCGACGGCGATCCTGGGCGAGCACCACGCACGGCGCGGCGCCGAACCGGGCCAGGGCCAGCAGGAGCCCGGGCTCGGCCTCGCCCTCGCCGGTGCCGCTGAGCGGGACGACGTGGGTGGCGGCCACCTTGAGCAAGGCGCGCACGCTGGGCCGGTCCTGCCTCCGCGACCGCTGCACCGACTCCCACGCCGGCACGTCGGCGAGCGGCTCCAGCGGCACCGGCGGGACGTCGGGGACGCCGTCGCGAGGGGCGGAGAGCACGGCGAGAGCCTCCACCGCGATGGCGCGCAGGTCCTCGGGCGACACGACGGCGTCGAGCAGGCCGTGCGCGTGCAGGTTCTCGGCCACCTGCACGCCCTCGGGGAACGGCCTGCCGTAGAGGGCCTCGAACACCCGCGGGCCGAGGAAGCCGATGAGGGCGCCGGGCTCGGCGGCGGTGACGTGGCCGAGCGACCCCCACGAGGCGAGCACGCCGCCGGTGGTCGGGTGGCGCAGGTAGACCAGGTAGGGCAGCCCGGCTGCCTTGTGCGCGGTGACGGCTGCGGTGATCTTGACCATCTGCAGGAAGGCGACGGTGCCCTCCTGCATCCTGGTGCCACCGGAGGTGGGGCTGGCCACCAGCGGCAGACCCTCGGCAGTGGCCCGCTCCACCGCCCTGACCAACCGCTCGGCCGCTGCGACGCCGATCGAGCCGGCCAGGAAGGCGAACTCGCAGGCGACGACGGCCACCCTTCGGCCGTCGATGGTGCCCTCGCCGGTGACGAGGGCCTCGTCCAGGCCGGTGCGCTCGCGGGCCGCGGCCAACTCGGCGGCATAGGCGTCGTCGTCGGCCCCGTCGGGAGCGAACGGCGCGAGCGGGGCGGTGTCCCAGCGCCGCCAGCTGCCGTCGTCGAGCACCCGCCCGACCAGCTCCAGCGCACCGAGGTGCCGCGCTCGCCCGGCCATGTCAGTCCCCCGGGTCCTCGCCCTGCTCCGGCGCCGGTGGGGCCACCTCGTCCAGCCAGGCGCGCACCGAGGCGTCGTGCTGGCCGAGCACCGGTGGCGGAAGCTGGCCGGTGAGGAACCCGTCGTCGAAGCGCAGCGGCGGCCCCGGCAGGGTGATGGGCCCGAGCGTGGCGTGCTCGACGTCCAGCAGCAGCCCCTGGGACGGGGTCTGCTCCCACTCGTAGACCTGGTCCAGCGTCCGCACCTGCCCGGCGGGGATCCCGAGATCCTCCAGTCGTGGCAATAGGTCCGACATCTTGTAGGAGGAGAAGGCCTCGTCGACCGCGGCGATGACAGCCTCACGGTTGCGCACCCGGTCCGGGTTGGTGGCGAAGCCCTCGGCGTCGAGCGGGAGGTCGAAGGCGGGGGCGAAGCGGCGCCACAGCTGCTCGCTGCCGACGGCGATCTGGAGCATGCCGTCGGCGCAGCGGAACAGACCGTAGGGGCAGATGGAGGGGTGGTGGTTGCCGGTGGCTCGCGGCACCTCGCCGGCCACCGTCCAGCGGGTGCCCTGGAAGGCGTGCACGCCGACGATCGAGGCCAGCAGGCTGGTGCGGACCACCCGCCCGACGCCGGTGTGCTCCCGCTCGTAGAGCGCGGCGACGACCCCGTAGGCGCCGTGGATGCCGGCGAGCAGGTCGCCGATCGGCACGCCCACCCGGGTCGGGTCGTCCGGCGAGGGGCCGGTGAGCGACATCAGGCCCGCCTCGCCCTGGGCGATCTGGTCGTAGCCGGCGCGCCCGCCCTCCGGGCCGTCGTGGCCGAAGCCGCTGATGGAGAGCAGCACCAGGCGCCGGTTGAGCTCGCGCAGCCGCTGCACCGGGAAGCCGAGCCGGTCCAGCACCCCGGGGCGGAAGTTCTCGACCAGCACGTCGGCCACGGTGAGCAGCCGGGTGAGGACGTCGCGGCCCTCGTCGGACTTCAGGTCCAAGGTGATGGACTCCTTGCCCCGGTTGCAGGACAGGAAGTACGTCGACTCCGTGGGCGCGTCGGGGTCTCCGTCCGGTCCCACGAAGGGCGGTCCCCAGCCCCGGGTGTCGTCGCCGTGACCGGGGGCCTCGACCTTGATGACGCGGGCGCCGAGGTCGGCGAGCAGCATCGCGGCGTGCGGCCCGGCCAGGGCGCGGGAGAGGTCGACGACGAGGACGCCGTCGAGCGGGCGGCCCGCGGTCGCTGGGCTGGCGGCGTCGACCATGACGCGAGCCTACGGAGCGGGCGGCGGCACCGGCTCCGGCGAGGGGTGCCAGCGCGTGTCGACGTAGCGTGTGGGGTCGTGCTGACCGATCCAGCCGACGAGGCACGGCTGCCCGCCCTGCCGCTGCGCGAGCTGGCGGACCGGGTGCTGGCGGAGCCGCCCCGCGCCGGGACGACCCGGGTGGTCGCGGTGGACGGTCCGTCCGGTTCGGGCAAGACGACGCTCGCGGGCCGGCTGGCCGCGCTGCTCGGCGCGCCGGTCGTCCATCTGGACGACATCTACCCGGGCTGGGACGGGCTGGCCGACATCGTTCCGCGGCTGGTCGAGTGGGTGCTCGAGCCGCTGCACCGCGGGGAGCCGGCCCGGTACCGGCGGTACGACTGGGTCGAGGGCGTCTACGCCGAGTGGCACGAGGTGCCGGCCGCGCCGGTGCTGGTCGTGGAGGGCTGCGCCAGCGGGTCCCTGGCTGCCGCGCCGTACCTGTCGCTGCTGGTGTGGGTGGAGGCGCCGCACGACCTGCGGATGGAACGGGGCATCGCCCGGGACGGCGAGACCTACCGGCCGCACTGGGAGCGCTGGGCCCGGCAGGAGGACGAGCTCTACCGGACCCAGCGCACCCGCGAGCGGGCGGACGTGCGGCTGGACGGGGCGCCCCGGATCGTCTACGACGAGGCGTCGGAGTACGTGCCGCTGCCCTGAACTGTCTGGACAGAGAATGCCCTCAGGACAGGAAGTCCTGGGTCGCGTACCAGCGGCCGGTCGAGGTGCGGGCCACGCCGAGGCCGAGGCGGTGGTACTTGGCGCTGAGGATGTTCGCCCGGTGGCCGGGCGAGCTCATCCACATGCGCACCATCGCGTCGGCGCTGGCCGTGGTCCAGCCGACGTTCTCGCCGGCGGCGCGGGCAGGGCAGGAGCGCAGGATCGTCCACAGCGACTGGTGGGAGAGACCGCCGGCCACCGCCAGATGCGCCGACCAGCGCGTCGCGAAGCGGTCCGGGCAGGTGGACAGGACCAGCGGGCGCAGGTGGTGCCGCGCCCGCTGCGCGTTCACCAGGGTGAGGATGCGCGCCTCGTAGGCCCGGGTGGCGGCGGTGTCGGTCGAGACGCGCACGGCCACCGGCGCGGCGCGCAGCGCGGTGGACGGCCCGGCGGTCCTCACGGGTGAGGCGCCGGTCAGCGCGGTCACCACCAGCGCGGAGGCGAGCGCCAGGGTCAGGCCGGCGCTGAGCAGCGCCGGCGGGAGGGCCCGGGCGAGCCTGCCTCGCACCCTCGATGGAGCGGTCAGGTCCAGCGTCGGGTCTGGCATGGCATCCGACGTCGCATCCGGCGTCGACTCGTGCTGCACGTGGTCTCTCCCGTCGAGTGGTCCCCCCACCTCGGTCGCGAGAAGTTACCGCTGGTGCACGCACGGTGACCCACCGCGAACGGCCCGCTCGATCGTCCTATCCGTAGGGACTAGTGCGGGCGCGGGGTACGGCCGGGACCTGTGCCGATGCAGGTCCTGCGCACCGCGCGGGAGGTCAGCCGAGGAAGTCCTGGACGCCGTACCAGCGGCCACCCGCTCGCGTGGCGCCCAGCCCGATGCTGGAGAACGCGGGGTTGAGGATGTTCGCCCGGTGCGGGGCCGAGGCCATCCAGCGGGCCACCAGGTCGTCCGCGCCGAGCGAGGTGTAGCCCACGTTCTCCCCCGCGGTGTGCGCGCCGCACGAGGTCATGACCGTGGTGAGCGACTGGTGCGACAGCGCTCCAGCGGCAGCCAGGTGGTCGGCCCAGGGCTGGGCGAAGCGGCCCGCGCACGAGGAGAGGGTGAACGGCCGGAGCCCGTGGCTGGCACGCTGGGCGTTCACCAGCTGGAGCACCCGGGCCACGAACGTATCGCGGGCTGAGGTCGTCGGCTTCGTGCTCGTCGTGCTCGTCGTGCTCGTCGTGGGGGTGCTGGTGGCCGTCGGGCGCGCAGAGGCGGTCGGGCGGTGGGTGGGAGCTGGGCTGCTCGTCCGCCGGGGCTCGGTTGAGGCGCTGGCCACCACCGCGGACCGGCGGGCGGCGCCGGTGGCACGTGCGGCAGGCGACCTGGTGGCGCTGCGCGAGGCCCGCTCCGGCGCGGCCACGGTCGCGACGGCCGCCGGGGCCGGCGGGAGGGAGTGCGGCGGGGTGGGGTGGGTCAGGCCGGGGTGCGGCATGGCGGGCTCGTCGAGGGCGCGCACGCTCAGGGCGGCCGGTCCGGCCGCGGCGGTCACGACGGGCTGGGGCGGCTCTGGCAGCGGCGCACCGCCGCCACCGGGGCCGAGCAGCGCCAGCACGGCCGCGCCGGCCGCCACCGGCACGCCGACAGCGACGAGGCGACGGGTCTGTCGCACGATCGTGTTCTCCCCTGGGGTCCGGCCCCCCCGGACGGACGGGACGTTATCGGCCATCGACGCTCTGTGCACGCTTCTGGTCGTCGGCGTCGTTCACGTGCACCTTTAGCCCGTTCGGGTGACCTCGTCGCCCTACCTCTCCGAGCGGCGCGGGCGAGGGGCCACCTCGAGCCGGTCGACGTCGGCGTGCGTGCGGCCGCCGGAGAGCCGGGCGTAGCCGGGGCCGCGGTCGAAGAAGGGCTCCTCCCCGGTGCGCGCGGCCCGCCGCTCGGCCCGCAGCGCGTCCGAGGCGGCGACGTCGACGACCGGGTCGTCCGGGCTCCCGGTGACGACCACCCCGTAGTCGCGCGCGGCCCCCTCCAGGGACACCTTGCGCCACCGCACGTCGCGCTCGACCTCCGCGTAGGGGCGCTCGAGCGGGTCGCCCCAGCCACCGCCGCCGGTGGTCCGGATGCGCACCACCTGCCCGGCGCGCAGCGGCTCGGCGTCGGCCAGGGCGTCGACCTCGCGCTCGTCGGCACCGCCCGGATCGATGGTCACCGAGAACGGGCGGCCGGCCTTGCCGCCCTTCACCCCCCAGCAGGACAGGATCGAGCGGTCCGCGATGGACATGAAGTGGGCGTCGCGCAGCATCCGGAGGTGCTTCTCGTAGCCCAGGCCCCCGCGGTGGCGCCCCGCTCCCCCGCTGTCCACGGCCAGGCCCAGCTTCTCCACCACGAACGGGAAGCGGGACTCGGTGAACTCGGTGGGGAGGTTCCGCGAGTCCGGCACGACGTGGATGGTGTCCTCGCCGTCGGCGTAGTAGCGCCCGCCCGAGCCGCCACCGAGCACCTCGCGCATCAGATAGGGCTGGCCGTCGGCGTCGGTGCCGTACACGCCCGTGTAGCGGATCGTCTCCTGGTCGGCCGGCATGTTGCCGTCCACCGCCTTGGCCACCGCGCCGGCCAGGACGCCCAGCAGGCGGAGGATGACGAAGGTCCTAGCGTTCGTAGGAGCCGGGAACACCGGGGTGAGCAGCGTTCCCGGCGGCGGGAACCGCATCTCGATGAGCGGGCTGATCCCCTCGTTGACATCGAGCTCGGCCATCCGCTCCGGGTCCTCGGCGAGGTTGCGCAGGATCGGCGCGATCCACTTCTTGAGGAAGGCGCCGTCGGCGTAGTCCCCGCAGTGGTTGATCGGACCCTTGGCCTGCGGGGCGGTGCCGGTGAAGTCGACGACCAGCTTCGCGTCCACGCCCGCGCCGTCGGTGCTGGTCTTGGTGAGGGTGATCCGCTGGGTGTGCAGGCGCGGCTCGTCGACGCCGTCGTGCTCGGCGTAGTCCTCCCACACGTACTCCCCGTCCGGGATCTTGGCGAGGATCTCGCGGCGGAACGTCTCGGTGGTGCGGTCCAGGATCGCGTCGAAGCAGGCCTCGACGGTGCCTCGTCCGTAGCGCTCGAACAGCTCGGCCAGTCGGCGTGCGCCCATCAGGCAGGCCGCGCACTCGGCGTCGAGGTCCGCGGCCAGCGACTCGGGCATGCGGGAGTTGCGCGTCATGATCTTCAGGGCGGCCTCGTTGGGCACGCCCTGGTCCCACAGCCGGATCGGCGGCACCATCAGGCCCTCTTCGAAGACGCTGGTCGCCTGCGAGGGCATCGAGCCGGGGACCGCACCCCCGATGTCGTCGTGGTGGCCGAAGGCCTGCACGAACGCGACGACCTGTGGCCCGTCGCCGCTGTCATGGAACACCGGGGCGGTCACGCACAGGTCGGGCAGGTGGCCGATGCCTCCCTCGGAGAGGTAGACGTCGTTGTGGAAGAAGACGTCGCCGGGACGCATGGTCTCCAGCGGGTAGTCGCGGGCGACCGGGTGGACCAGGGCTGAGTAGGACCGGCCGGTGAGCTTGCGCAGGTTCCGGTCGTGGATGCCGGCGCGGTAGTCGTGCGCGTCGCGGATCATCGGCGACCGGCTGGTGCGACCGATGGCCGTCTCGACCTCCAGCTCCACGCTGGCCAGGTAGCCCTGCACGATCTCGACCAGGACGGGGTCGACGGCGCCCCGCTCGGCGCGGCCGGTGAGGTGGTAAGGCTGGGCGCTCCAGTCCACGGTCCGGGTGGTGGCGCTCATCGGGCCGCCCCTTCGATGCGCTCCATGTGCAGGTTGCCGTGCCGGTCCACCTCGGCCTGGAAGCCGGGGTGCAGCGGCACGGTGGAGCTGAACTCCTCGATGACCGCGGGCCCGTGCACGACGTCGCCGGCACCGAGCCGGGCGCGGTCGTAGATGGCGGCGTCGACCCAGTCGTCGAAGTAGACCGGCCGGGTGCCGGTGCGGGCCGCATCTGCTCCGACGCCCTGTCGGACCTCCCGCGGCTGAGGCCGGCGGATCGGGCCCACCCCGGTGACCCGCAGGTTGACCCACTCGACCTCCTGCCGTGGGTCCTCCCGGAAGTCGTAGCCGTACAGGGCGCGGTGGGCGTCGTGGAACGCATCGGCGACGGCGTCGGCGAGCTCGGCCGTCACCGCGCCGTCGGGGACCTCGACGCGGACCTCGAAGGCCTGCCCGAAGTAGCGCAGGTCCGCGGTGCACTGGAACCGCCGTTCCTCGGGCGCGAAGCCCTCCCGCGCGAGTGCGGCGTCGGCCTCGGCCCGCAGGCCGTCGAGCACCTCCTGGATGGTGGAGAGGGCCAGCCGGGAGTGCCGGCTGACTGCGGTGCGCACGTAGTCGTTGCGCACGTCCACCGTGAGCAGGCCGTAGGCGGAGAGGTTGCCGGGATCCTTGGGCACCAGCACCCCGCGCAGCCCGAGCACGTCGACCAGCCGGCAGGCCAGCAGAGAGCCCGAGCCACCGAAGGTCACCAGCGTGAACTCCCGCACGTCGAGCCCGCGCTTCACGGTGACCTGCCGCAGGGCGTTCGCCTGGTTCCACGCCGAGATCTCCAGCACGCCGACGGCGCACTGCTCGAGGCCGAGACCCAGCTTTCCGGCCAGCGCGGCCAACCCCTCCCGGGCAGCGTGGACGTCGAGCGGGATCTCCCCGCCCAGCAGGTGCGGGGGGATCCGGCCGAGCAGCACGTGGGCGTCGGTGATGGTGGGGTCGGTCCCACCCTGGCGGTAGCACAGCGGACCGGGATCGGCTCCCGCCGACTGCGGGCCCACCTTGAGCGAGCCCTCGGGGCTGATCCAGGCGATCGACCCGCCGCCGGCGCCGACCGTGACGACGTCGATCATCGGGATCTTGCTCGGGTAGCGGCCGATGGTGCCCTCGGTCGTCAGGGCCGGCCGGCCGTCCAGGACGACAGTGACGTCGGTGGACGTGCCACCGCCGTCGAGGGCGACGATCCGCTCGATGCCGGCCCGGCCGGCGACCACGGCGGCACCGAGCGCACCGGCGGCGGGGCCGGACAGCACGGTCGTGATCGGCTGGTGGACCACCTCGTCGGCGGAGAGCACTCCCCCGTTGGACTTCATGACGTAGAGCGGGATCGCCTCGGCGCGCTGCTCCGACGCGAAGTCGGAGAGGTGGCGCTGGATGTTCTCCACGTAGCTGCGGATGTTCGGCTTGACCGCGGCGTCGACGAGGGTGGTGATGCTCCGCTCGTACTCGCGGTACTCGCGGAGCACCTCGCTGGAGATGGACACCGTGGCGTCGGGGTGCTCGCGGCGCAGCACCTCGCGCATGGCTAGCTCGTGCGCCGGGTTGGCGTAGGAGTGCAGGAAGCAGACACCGATGGGCGAGATGCCGCGGTCTCGGAGGAAGCGCGCGGCCTCGACGGCGGACTCCTCGTCGAAGGGGCGGATCTCGCTGCCGTCGGCAGCCAGCCGTCCCCGGACGGTGCGGACCCGGTCGGCGGGCACGATCCGGTCCGGCTTCACCCAGAAGTAGCTGTTGCCGTAGCCGTCGGGCACCGACTGCCGGGCGATCTCGAGCATGTGCTCGTAACCCTCGGTGGTGATGAACCCCAGCGACTCGACCTTGCCCTCGAGCAGCTTGTTGGTGGCGACCGTCGTGCCGTGGCTGACGGCGCTGAGCGCTCCGCCGCCGGCGCCGAGCAGCGCCAGGACCTTGTGCACGCCGTGCATGAACCCGTCAGCGGGGTCGGCGGGGGTGGAGGGTGTCTTGGTGCTGGCGACGTCGCCGGTCTCCTCGTCCACCGCCACGACGTCGGTGAAGGTGCCCCCGGTGTCGATGCCGATCCGGATCCGCCTGCCCGCCATGCCACGCTCCTCAGTGCGACGTGCGGTCCGCTCACCCGTCGGCCAGCGACGTCGGCCACCAGCCCGGACGGCGACCATCGAACCCAGCCAGACGGCGCGCAGGCTCCGGCAGATCCTGCCAACGGGGTGGGCGTCGCTCGGGCACGAGAGGGCGGGCGGTCCGCCGTCAACCCCCTCCCTTGTTGATCATGCGGAAGATGTAGATCGTCCTGCTCGTCGCTGCGACCGGGCGCGCCCGAGGTCAAGGGCGGCTGTTGACGGGAGCGGCTGGCGCTCGGGGCTCGTCGCTCTCTCCGCCGCCGGTTCTCGCGGATCTTGATGCGCTGTGCATGTTGGCTGAGCGTGGCACGGCCTCAAGATCCAGCCCCCCCTCCCCGGTGGCCGGGTTGTGGCCAGTGACGGAGGGCCGGGAATCATTGCCTGGTCTTGACCTTCGGGCTGCTGATTCTGCCTGTCCGGCAATGAGAACTGTCGGTGCTCACGTCTAGGTTCAGTGGCATGGGGACGGACACGTTCGGGGTGTTGGCCGGTAGCGGGGTGATGGTCCGTGACGAGGTGCTGGGGGTGCGGCTGCGCTCGCCGAGCGCGGAGAAGGTGGGTCGGG
>JBQCHF010000192.1:0-73119 GCA_051954955.1 Motilibacteraceae bacterium | reverse complement strand
CGCCTTCCCCGCGCCGCCGCCCGCGGGGGGGTGCGGGGGCCCCCCGCCCGCCCCCACGACGTGCTGGGCATCCCGCTCGAGGAGCAGGGGACGGCGCAGGAAGGGGAAGGCGCATCGTGATGGGGGCAGCGTGCTGACCGTCGTCGGGATCGTCGTGCTGGCGGCGGCGATGCTGCTGTCGATCGCGCTGCACGAGGTCGGTCACCTGGTGCCGGCCAAGCGGTTCGGGGTGAAGGTGACCCAGTACATGGTCGGCTTCGGCCCGACGATGTGGTCGCGCCGCCGCGGGGAGACCGAGTACGGGGTCAAGTGGATCCCGCTCGGCGGCTACATCCGCATGATCGGCATGTTCCCGCCCAAGCCCGGCGAGGACCCCAACCTGGTGCGTGCCTCCAGCACCGGGCCGTGGCAGAACCTCATGAACGACGCTCGGCGCCAGTCGCTGGAGGAGGTCGGTCCCGGCGACGAGGACCGGGTGTTCTACAAGCTGCCGGTGCGCCAGAAGGTCGTCGTGATGCTCGGCGGCCCGTCGATGAACCTGCTGCTGGCCGTGCTGTTCCTGGCCCTCGCCCTGTGCGGCGTCGGGCGGGCCGTCGTGGCGCCCACCACCACGGTGGGGGCGGTGTCCGAGTGCGTGGCCCCGGCCACCCAGACCGCCTGCACGCCCACCGACCCCAAGGCGCCCGCGCTCGCCGCGGGCGTGCGCACCGGCGACCGGATCGTCGCCTTCGACGGCGCGGCGGTGCGGGGCTGGGACGACCTGCAGCAGCGCATTCGCGCCCACGGCGCGGGGCCGGCCGAGCTGGTCGTCGAGCGCGACGGCACGCGCAGGACCCTGAGCGTGGACCTGAAGGCCACCCAGCGGCCGACGTCGGCCACCGACCCGACCCCGGTCACCGTCGGCTTCCTCGGGGTCAGCCCGAAGGAGGTCGTCACCGGCCGGGAGACCCTGCCGGTCACCCAGCTGCCCGGTGTGCTCGGGGACTACGTCACCCAGACCGTCGGGGCGGTGTTCAACATCCCGGCCAAGATGGTCGGGGTCTGGCACGCGGCCTTCGGCGGCGGGGAGCGCGACCTCAACGGCCCGATCAGCGTGGTGGGCGTCTCGCGGATCGGCGGCGAGGTGGCGGCGGCACCGTCGCTGCCGCTCTACGACAAGGTCGGCTACGAGCTCACCCTCATCGCCGGGCTCAACATGGCGCTGTTCGTGTTCAACCTGGTGCCGCTGCTGCCGCTGGACGGCGGGCACGTGGCCGGGGCGCTGTTCGAGGGCGCCCGCCGGCAGGTGGCGCGCTGGCGCGGGCAGCGCGACCCCGGCTACGTCGACGTCGCCAAGATGCTGCCGGTGGCCTACGGCGTGGCCACGCTGCTCATCGGGATGAGCGTGCTGCTCATCTACGCCGACATCGTCAACCCGGTCCGCTTCACCGGCTGAGCGGTGGCGGCGAGCGCAGCGTTCATCCGGAGTTCGACAGGACGTCGGGCGCGAGCGATCATCCGGCCGGGCGGGCCTCGCGGGGCGGGGGGATACTGAGATCGTCCCTATCGCTGCGCAGGAAGGTGGGCACCCGACGATGTCCCTCGAGAGCATGTCCACCGAGAGCATGTCCACCGAGAGCACGCCCGTCGCGCTGGGCATGCCGGCCATCCCGCCTCGCCCCCTCGCCGTGCGGCGCAAGTCGCGCCAGATCAAGGTCGGCGACGTGCTCGTGGGCGGCGACGCTCCCGTCAGCGTGCAGTCGATGACGACCACCCTCACCGCCGACGTCAACTCGACCCTCCAGCAGATCGCCGAGCTCACCGCGTCCGGCTGCCAGATCGTGCGCGTCGCCTGCCCGAGCCAGGACGACGCCGACGCCCTTCCGGCCATCGCCAGGAAGTCGCAGATCCCGGTCATCGCCGACATCCACTTCCAGCCCAAGTACGTCTTCGCCGCCATCGACGCCGGCTGCGCCGGCGTGCGGGTGAACCCGGGCAACATCAAGCAGTTCGACGACAAGGTCAAGGAGATCGCCAAGGCGGCCGGCGACGCCGGCATCCCGATCCGGATCGGCGTCAACGCCGGGTCGCTGGACAAGCGGCTGCTGGCCAAGTACGGCAAGGCCACCCCGGAGGCGCTGGTCGAGTCCGCCCTCTGGGAGTGCTCGCTGTTCGAGGAGCACGGCTTCCGGGACATCAAGATCTCGGTCAAGCACAACGACCCCGTCGTGATGATCAACGCCTACCGGCTGCTGGCCGAGCAGTGCGACTACCCGCGGCACCTGGGCGTCACCGAGGCTGGTCCGGCCTTCCAGGGCACCATCAAGTCCGCGGTCGCCTTCGGTGCGCTGCTGGCCGAGGGCATCGGCGACACCATCCGGGTGTCGCTGTCCGCGCCTCCGGTGGAGGAGGTCAAGGTCGGCATCCAGATCCTGGAGTCGCTCGGCCCACGCCACCGCGGCCTGGAGATCGTCTCCTGCCCGTCCTGCGGGCGGGCCCAGGTCGACGTCTACACGCTGGCCGACCAGGTGACCGCAGGCCTGGACGGGCTCGACGTGCCGCTGCGGGTGGCCGTCATGGGCTGCGTCGTCAACGGGCCCGGCGAGGCCCGCGAGGCCGACCTCGGCGTGGCCAGCGGCAACGGCAAGGGGCAGATCTTCGTCAAGGGCGAGGTCGTCAAGACGGTGCCCGAGTCGAAGATCGTCGAGACCCTCATCGAGGAGGCCATGCGCATCGCCGAGGAGATGCGGGAGGCGGGCGTACCCTCGGGCGAGCCGCAGGTCAGCTGGGCCTGAGCCCGGGCGCGCCGGCAGGTCGGCTCCAGCGTCTCAGGGGGAGAGGGAGGTGCGCGTGCTCCGCACCACGTCCCTGCGCGTGTGCGGGCCCGCGGACCTGCCCGAGGTGCTCGCGCTGCTCGACCGCGACCCGGTCACGAACGTCTTCGTCGCCTCCCGGGTGCGGGCCGGCGGCCTGGAGCCGTGGCGGCTCGGCGGCGAGCTGTGGGCGCACGTCGTCGAGGGCGAGATCGCGGCCCTGTGCTATGCCGGGGCCAACCTGGTGCCGGTCGAGGCCGGGCCCGAGGCGGTGCGCGCCTTCGCCGAGCGGGCCCGTCGCCAGGGCCGTGGCTGCTCCTCGCTGGTCGGTCCGGCCGACCAGGTGCTGCCGCTCTGGGAGCTGCTGGCGCCGGCCTGGGGGCCGGCTCGGGAGGTCCGCGCCGCCCAGCCGCTCATGGTGTGCGACGGCCCGCCGGCGGTGGCACCCGACCCTGCGGTGCGCCTGGTCCGCCCCGAGGAGCTCGACCTGCTGCTGCCGGCCAGCGTCGCGATGTTCACCGAGGAGGTCGGTGTCTCCCCGGTCGGCGCCGACGGCGGCACCCTCTACCGCGCCCGGGTCGGTGAGCTGGTGCAGAGCCGCCGCGCCTTCGCCCGGTTCGAGCACGGACGCGTCGTCTTCAAGGCCGAGGTGGGCGCGGTGACCCCGCACGCCTGCCAGGTGCAGGGGGTGTGGGTGGCGCCGGAGTGCCGGGGACAGGGGCTGGCGGCGCCCGGGATGGCCGCCGTCGTCGAGCTCGCCCGGGCCTCGCTGGCGCCGGTCGTCTCGCTCTACGTCAACGACTACAACGCCCCCGCCCGCGCGGCCTACCGACGGGCCGGCTTCCGCGAGGTCGGCACCTTCGCCTCGGTCCTGTTCTGATCTGTGTGCCCCCAGCCGTCCGACCCTGTTGCGCTCTGCCGTCTAGGATGCTAGCAATATAGCTATGGTCGACCGGGTCGGGAAAGTGCAGTTCAACGTCTATCTGCCGCCGGAGCTGGTTCGGCGGACCAAGCACCGGGCCATCGACGAGGGCGTCTCGCTGTCCGCGCTCGTCGAGCGGGCCCTGGGCGAGTTCCTGAGCAAGCACGCAGACATCGCCCCGCTGGGGCAGGAGGAGGACCGATGACGGAGCCGTCCGTGGCAGACCGGTCGACCGCGGGTGTGCGGGTGCGCCCCATCCGCTTCACCGACGACGTGGCGGCGATGCGCCGCTTCTGCGAGGCGCTGGGGCTGACCGCGGAGATCGTCAGCGACGGCGGCGGATGGGTCACCTTCACCGCCCCCGCCGGCGGTGCGGCGCTGCACGATGCCGCCAGCAGCGACGGCGGCTACGCGCCGGGCACCACCGAGCTCTCCTTCGAGTACGCCGGGCCGCTCGAGGAGCTCGAGGCACGGCTGCACGCCGCCGGGTTCGCCGACGCGCACGTCGTCGACGAGTCGTACGGGCGAGACCTGGTGGTCACCGACCCCGACGGGGTGACGGTGATCGTCAACGAGGTGCAGCACGATCTGCACGGCTACACCCGGGTGGGCGAGACTGTCGCGCCGGGCTGACCGCCCGCGGGGTGGGTGAGGAGGAGCGCAGGTGCCGCTGCCGCAGGACGTCGACGTCGTCCCCATCGAGCTGGGGCCGTGGGCCGGCGAGGCCGTGGAGGTCGAGCGCGCTGCCCTCGGGACGATCCCCGGGATGGGGCACGGCGCCGGCCCCGAGCGGGTGGCGGCCTACCTGCGGCACACCGGCTACCCGGAGCACCTCGCCTTCGGTGCGGTGGAGCGCGGGAGCGGCCGTCTGGTCGGGTTCACCTACGGCTACCTGGACCAGCCGGGGCAGTGGTGGCACGAGCAGGTCGCGCCGGCCATGGCGCGGGTCGGGACGGTGGGCTGGTTGCAGGACGCCTACTGCCTGGTGGAGCTGCACGTGCTGCCCGAGCGGCACGGGCAGGGCGTCGGCGTCGCGCTGCTGCGCACCCTGCTGGCCGCCACCGCGCGCCCGCGGGTGGTGCTGTCCACCGGCGACACCGAGAGCCGCGGGCGCGCGCTCTACCGCCACCTCGGGTTCGTCGACCTGCTCACCGGCTTCCGGTTCGAGGGCGTCCAGCGCGGCTACGCGGTCATGGGGCGCACCCTGCCGCTGGAGTCGCCGGTGGTCTCGCGCGGGTAGCGGCGCCCGGCGGAACTCGCTCGCGCGCTCGGTAGGCTCGCGGTCATCCTGGGCGGACGGTTCGCCTTGGCTGGTGACCGCCCTGCTGATCCATCGCGTTCGAGGAGCTCCCCGTGGTGCTGCGGATGTCGTCCCTGTTCCTTCGCACCCTGCGCGAGGACCCGGCCGACGCCGAGGTGCCCAGCCACCGGCTCCTGGTCCGCGCCGGCTACGTCCGCCGCGCGGCGCCGGGCATCTACTCCTGGCTGCCGCTGGGCCTGAAGGTGCTGCGCAACGTCGAGCGGGTGGTGCGCGAGGAGATGGACGCGGCCGGCTTCCAGGAGGTCTCGTTCCCGGCGCTGCTGCCGCGCGAGCCCTACGAGGCCACCAACCGGTGGACCGAGTACGGCGACAACCTGTTCCGGCTCAAGGACCGCAAGGGCGGCGACTACCTCCTCGGCCCGACGCACGAGGAGATGTTCACCCTGCTGGTGAAGGACCTGTACTCCTCGTACAAGGACCTGCCGCTGTCGATCTACCAGATCCAGACCAAGTACCGGGACGAGGCGCGGCCGCGGGCGGGGCTGCTGCGCGGGCGCGAGTTCGTCATGAAGGACTCCTACTCCTTCGACGTCGACGACGCCGGCCTCGCGCGCTCCTACGAGGAGCACCGCAAGGCCTACATCAAGACCTTCGACCGGCTCGGCCTGCCCTACGTCATCGTCTCGGCGATGTCCGGCGCGATGGGCGGCTCCGCGTCGGAGGAGTTCCTCGCCCCGTGCGAGGTGGGCGAGGACACCTACGTGCGCTGCACCCGGTGCGACTACGCCGCCAACACCGAGGCGGTGCAGGTGAGCCCGCCGGCCGAGCTGCCGGTGGCCGACGCCCCGGCCGCGCACGTCGAGGACACCCCGGACACGCCGACCATCGAGTCGCTGGTCGCGCTGTTCAACAGCCGCGAGGACCTGCGCCGCGCGGACCGCGAGTGGACCGCCGCGGACACGCTGAAGAACGTCGTCGTCATGCTCGTGCACCCGGACGGGCGCCGCGAGCCGCTGATCATCGGGCTGCCGGGCGACCGCGAGGTCGACCTCAAGCGGCTGGAGGCGCAGGTGTCCCCGGCCGAGGTCGACGCCTTCACCGAGGAGGACTTCGCGGGGCACCCGCACCTGGTGCGCGGCTACATCGGCCCGGGCTCGGCCGAGGCGGCCGTGCTGGGCGAGAACAGCGCCAGCGGCATCCGCTACCTCGTCGACCCGCGGGTGGTCACCGGCAGCCGGTGGATCACCGGGGCCAACGAGAAGGGCCGGCACGTGGCCGACCTGGTGGCCGGGCGCGACTTCACCGCAGACGGCGTCGTCGAGGCCGCCGAGGTGCGCGCCGGCGACCCGTGCCCGGTGGACGGCGCGCCGCTGGAGATCGCCCGCGGCATCGAGATCGGGCACATCTTCCAGCTGGGCCGCAAGTACGCCGAGGCGCTCGAGCTCAAGGTCCTCGACGAGAACGGCAAGCAGGTCGTGGTCACGATGGGCTCCTACGGCATCGGCGTCTCCCGCGCGGTCGCCGCGGTCGCCGAGGCCACGCACGACGAGCTGGGCCTGTGCTGGCCGCGCGAGATCGCCCCGGCCGACGTCCATCTGGTCGCCACCGGCAAGGACGACAGCGTGTTCGAGGCGGCAGCCGGGATCGCGGCCCACCTCGACGCCGACGGCGTCCGGGTCATCTACGACGACCGCCGCGGGGTGTCGCCGGGGGTGAAGTTCAAGGACTCCGAGCTGCTCGGCATGCCGACGATCGTCGTGGTGGGCAAGGGCCTGGCCGACGGCGTGGTGGAGATCAAGGACCGGCGCACCGGCGAGCGGGAGAACGTGCCGGTGGAGCAGGCGGTGCAGCGGATCGTGGAGATCGTGCGCGGCTGACGGGTCGGTCGAGGCGGGCGCCGGGCATCGGACAGGGACGGGGAGAGGCGCGGGTGGCGGGGCGGATCGACGCGGTCGTCTTCGACTGGGGCGGCACGCTGACGCCCTGGCACACCATCGACCACCGGGAGCAGTGGCGGGCGTACACGCGGGTCTACGACCCCGAGCGCGCGGACGAGCTGGCCGGCCTGCTGGTGGCGGCCGAGGACGCGCTGTGGCTGCGCGCCCGCGACCACCAGCGCTCGGGCACGCTCGCGGACCTGTTCGAGGAGGTGGGCATCGAGCCGGTGGGCGAGCGGCACGAGCAGGCGCTGGCGGCCTACCACGCCTTCTGGGAGCCGCACACCTGGACCGACCCGGACGTGCCCGGGCTGCTGGCGGGCCTGCGCGACCGGGGGCTGCGGGTCGGGGTGCTGAGCAACACCCTCTGGCCGCGTGAGTTCCACGAGAAGGTCTTCGCCCGAGACGGCGTGCTCGACCTGATCGACGGCGCGGCCTACTCCAGCGAGCTGCCGTGGACCAAGCCGCACCCGGAGGCCTTCGGCGCGGCGGCTGCGGCGATCGGCGTCGAGGACACCACGCGCGTGGTCTTCGTCGGCGACCGCCCCTTCGACGACATCCACGGCGCCAAGCAGGCAGGCATGCGCGCGGTGCTGGTGCCGCACAGCGACATCCCCGAGCAGCAGAAGGGCCACGTCGAGGGCGACCCGGACGCCGTGGTGCAGCGCCTCGCCGACCTGCTCGACGTCGTCGACGGGTGGCTGGCGGGGTAGGTGGGCTGCCGGGGGCTGGTCGCACGGTCAAAGGCGCTGGTGACGGCGGCGGCGGGCGCGTGGTGCGACCCGCGGCCGGCCTGCGGTCTCCATCCTGGATCTTGAGGCAGATCCACGCTCAGCAGGGTGCACAGCGCATCAAGATCCGCTGTTTCCTACCGCCGTGACTCACGCCAGCTCGCCTCCGTCATCAGCGCCTTGGACCCCGTGTGGTCGTCACGCGCCCTGCTGACGGCTGCGGTCCACGAGTCGCGACCACCGTCACTCCCGCTCCGGCAACCCCGGGAACGCCGGCAGTGCCGCGCCCCAGGTGAGGCTGCGCGCGGTGGCGCCGGCGACGAGAGCCGCCGCCTCCCGCCGCAGCCCTCCCACGGACTGGCTCGGTGACGGGCCGGGTGTCGTCGGCGGGGAGGTGGCCGCCACGCCCTGGGCGGGAGTGGCCGCCACCACGTCGGCCCACACGGCGGCGGTGCGCGTCTCGAGGTCCGCGGCGAGCTGTCGGGCGGCCGGGGCGCCGGTGACCGGGGCGGTCGGCGCCCACGCGGGGGCGGCCTGCGACGGGCGGGTGCCGGCGGCGGCGAGCAGCTGCTGCGCACGGGCCGCGAGGGTCAGGTGCAGGTCGTAGGCCGCCCGGGCGCGCTGCTCGCCCCGCTCGTCCAGGCGCGGTCCGAGCAGCCCGAACCCGTAGGCGGCGGCGCGCTCGCCCTCCCAGGCGGCTGCGAGGGCCTGGCCCGCCTCCTTCGGTGCCTGGGCGGGGCCGACGGGAACGGCATCCGGTGGGCTGGCGCCGGTGAGGACGTCGCCCTGCACCTGGCCCCAGGCCGCGAGCGAGGCGAGCAGCCGCGCGGTGCGACCGGTCACGTCGGGCAGGTCGGCGAGCCGGCGGTCGGCCCCGGCGTGCACTGCCTCGACCACGTCGGCCAGGGCTCCTCCCGCCGACGAGGCCGCGGATGGGCTCGGGGACGGCGCGGACACCGCGGGCGTCGGCGAGCCGGAGGGGCCCGACGTGGCGGCGGCGACCGGTGTGCCGTTCAGCACGGGGGTCAGGGCGTCCAGGTGCGCGCGGGCGGCCTCAGCCACCGGGGACAGGCGCTCGGCCAGCGCCGGCTGGGCGGCGATGGTGGCCCGGGTCAGGGCCAGCAGGTCGGCGGCGTCGGCCCGAGCCCGGGCCAGCGCGAGGTCGTCGGGCGACGGCCCGGACGGTGGTCGCGGCGAGCTCGACGCCGTGCAGCCGGTGAGGAGCGCGACGCCGGCCAGCGACCCCGCGGCGAGCACGGCGCGGCGGGTGGCCAGCAGCCCGTCGCCCCGGACCTGCTCGGACGGGACACCGGTCCGTTCCAGGTCACGGTGCTGGTGAAGGCGGTCCTGGTCTGGGTGGTCCCGGTCACGGCGGCGGTCACGGCGGTGGAGCAGGGGCACGGCGTCGGCGGTCCTCGTCCGGTCAGCGGCTGTCGCACGCTCTGGCAGGAGCCGTCAGCATCGCATGCCCGCCGGCGTCGCCGAGGCGGCGGCGGACCCGGCCCCGAGGACCTCGCGGTGGAGCGGGCCGGCCGGCGCAACGACTAGGGTGGAGGACCCGCGCGAGCGGGCCGAGCAGATGACAACAGCACAGCAGGAGGACGAGCCGCATGTCCGGTCAGCACAGCTCGGGTGGGCGCGGTGGCGGCCGGCCCGCGGCGGCCCGCGAGACCCTCCTGCAGCTGCTCGAGCCGGTGGTGCTCGAGTGCGGTGCCGACCTCGAGGACGTCCAGGTCACGCCCGCGGGCAAGCGCCGGCTGGTGCGGGTCGTCGTCGACGCCGACGGCGGTATCGGCCTCGACGCGGTCGCCCTGGTGAGCCAGCGGGTGTCCTCCGTGCTCGACGAGAGCGCCGACGCCGACCGCGCGCTCGGTGGCGCCCCCTACGTGCTCGAGGTGTCCAGCCCGGGCGTGGACCGGCCGCTCACCGAGCCCCGGCACTGGCGGCGCGCCGTCGGTCGCCTGGTCACCGTCGTGCTGCGCGAGGGCGGCGAGATCACCGGCCGGGTGCTGCGGGCGGACGGCGAGCACGTGGCCCTCGGGGTCGGTGCGGACGGCCGGGCCGTCGGGGAGGAGCGCGAGCTGGCGCTGGCCGACGTCGCCAGGGCGCGCGTGCAGGTGGAGTTCTCCCGGGCGCAGGCCCCCGGGTCGGGCGACGAGGCGGACGTCGACGAGACCGACGTCGAGCTGGACGCCGACGAGACGGACGACGAGACGGACGACGAGACGGACGAGGAGTAGCCCGGTGGACATCGACATGACCGCCCTGCGCAGCCTGGTGCAGGAGAAGGAGATCTCCCTCGACACCGTCATCGAGGCGATCGAGCAGGCGCTCCTGCTCGCCTACCAGCGCACCGAGGGGCACCAGCCGCGCGCGCGGGTGGAGATGGACCGCAAGACCGGCCACTGCGCCGTGCTCGCCCAGGAGCTCGGCGAGGACGGCGAGGTGCTGCGCGAGTGGGACGACACCCCCACCGGCTTCGGGCGGGTGGCGGCCACCACCGCGCGGCAGGTGATCATGCAGCGGCTGCGCGACGCCGAGGACGAGGCGACGTATGGGGAGTTCGCCGGCCGCGAGGGCGACATCCTCAGCGGCGTGATCCAGCAGGGGCGCGACCCCAAGCTGGTGATGGTCGACCTCGGGCGGATCGAGGCGGTGCTGCCCCCGGAGGAGCAGGTGCCCGGCGAGGACTACGAGCACGGCAGCCGGATCAAGTGCTACGTGGTCAAGGTCCGCAAGGGACCCAAGGGGCCGCAGGTCACCCTCTCGCGCAGCCACCCCAACCTGGTCCGCAAGCTGTTCGCCCTCGAGGTGCCCGAGATCGCCGCCGGGGACGTCGAGATCGCCGCGATCGCCCGCGAGGCCGGCCACCGGACCAAGATCGCGGTGCGCTCGCAGGTCGCCGGCCTGAACCCCAAGGGTGCGTGCATCGGCCCGATGGGGCAGCGCGTGCGCAACGTGATGGCCGAGCTGCACGGCGAGAAGATCGACATCATCGACTGGGCGGAGGACCCCGCCCGGTTCGTCGGCAACGCGCTCTCGCCGGCCCGGGTGAACTCGGTGACCGTCGTCGACCGCGAGGCCCGCTCGGCCCGCGTCGTCGTGCCCGACTACCAGCTCTCGCTCGCCATCGGCAAGGAGGGGCAGAACGCCCGGCTCGCCGCCCGGCTCACCGGGTGGCGGATCGACATCCGGCCCGACACCGCGGCCGCGGGGGCGCCGGAGGACACCGGGCACGCCGACGCCGCGCCGGCGGGGGAGGCGGGCTGAGCCGCGACCAGCGCGCCGACGAGCCATCCGGCACGAGCGACGGCGCGGGCGACCGCTCGCCCGCACCGCCGCCACGCGGCCGCCGGTCGGAGCGGACTCGGGGGCAGGCTGACGGGGTACAGTGGGCGGTGGCCGGTCACGCGGTCCCCGTCCGCACCTGTGTCGGATGCCGGGAGCGCGCGCCCAAGCCGGACCTGTTGCGGGTCGTGGTCATCGAATCCGGAGGCGGTCGCGCCGTCCACGCCGATGTCCGCGGCCGGCTGCCTGGTCGGGGAGCGAGCCTGCACCCCGACCTCAGGTGCCTCGACCTCGCCGAGCGTCGTCGGTCGTTCCCGCGGGCCTTCCGCCTGCCGGGGCCGCTCGACACCAGCGCGCTGCGGGCCTACCTCGAGGAGCGGGTCGAGCACGAGCAGCGGTCGACGTCGGCGCCTGCGGAAGCAGGACCGGTCGACGGTCGTTGAGCAGGACGAGCACCATCAGTCAGTGATCCAACCGTCAGTGGTCCAACCGTCAGTGGTCCAACGTTGTCCCCGAGCGAGGCGGCGTCCGCCGTCCTCACCAGTGGAAGCAGGTCGAGAAGCGATGAGCGCTCGATGAGCACGCAGCGATGAACGCGTCCGTGTACCGACGGTCCGCGCGCTGACCGCAGTCCTCCTGAACGAGGCCCCGCGGCGGTGACCCGGACCGAGACAGGAGAGTCGTGGCAAAGGTCCGGGTCTACGAGCTCGCGAAGGAGCTCGGGGTCGAGAGCAAGGTCGTGCTGACGAAGCTGACCGAGCTCGGAGAGTTCGTCCGATCGGCATCCTCCACGGTGGAGGCGCCGGTCGTCCGCAAGCTGAAGGAGGCCTTCCCGGCCGCGGGCGCTGGTGCGTCCGGCGGCGGGTCGTCCACCTCGTCCGCATCCGCGAAGCCGGCCGCGCCGGCCAAGCCCTCGCCGGCCCGTCCGGGCCCGGCACGTCCCGCCCCGGCGGCGGCCGCCTCCGCGCCGCCCGCTCCCGGGGCGCCTGCTCCGGCGGCTCCCTCCGGGGTCCGCCCGGGGCCGCGCCCGGCGCCTGCTCCGGCGAGCCCGCGCCCGGCCACCCCCGAGGTTCCGGCCGCCCCGGCGGCCAGCGCCGCCCCGGCTCCGGCCCGCCCGTCCGGTCCGGCCGCCCCCGGCGGCAACCGCCCGGCGGCGCCCGGTGGTGCTGCCCCCGCCGGCTCGGCGCCGGGTGGCGCTGCCCCCGGCAGCTCCCCGGCCGGTGCTCCCGGGCCGCGCCCGCAGGGCCCCCGTCCGGCCGGTCCGCGTCCGGGCAACAACCCGTTCAGCTCGGGTGGTTCCACCGGCATGCAGCGCCCCGGCGGTCCGCGTCCGGGCAACAACCCCTTCAGCGCCGGCGGCACCACCGGCATGCCGCGCCCGCAGGGCCCGCGGCCTCCGGCCGGTCCCGGCGGTCCTCGTCCGGGCGCCCCCGGCCCCGGCGGCCCGCGTCCGAACCCCGGCATGATGCCGCAGCGCCCGGCGGCCCGGCCGGGTCCCGGCGGCGGTCGTCCCGGCCCCGGCGGTCGCGCCGGCGCGCCCGGTCGTCCCGGTGCCGGCGGTCGTCCCGGTGGTGGCGGCTTCGGCGGTCGTCCCGGCGGTACCGGTGGTGGCGGCGGCGGGTTCGCCGGTCGTCCCGGTGGTGGCGGCGGCGGTGGTCCGCGCGGCCGTGGCGGCACGGCCGGTGCCTTCGGGCGTCCCGGTGGCGGCCGTCCGGTCCGTGGCCGCAAGTCCAAGAAGCAGCGGCGTCAAGAGTTCGACAACATGGCGGCGCCGAGCATCGGCGGCGTCAACGTCCCCCGTGGCGACGGCCAGACCCTGGTCCGGCTGCCCCGCGGCGCCTCGCTGACCGACTTCGCCGAGCGGATCGGCGCCAACCCGGCGTCGCTGGTCACCGCGCTGTTCCACCTCGGCGAGATGGCCACGGCCACCCAGTCGCTGGACGAGGACACCTTCGCGCTGCTCGGTGAGGAGCTCGGCTACCGCATCCAGGTGGTCAGCCCCGAGGACGAGGACCGCGAGCTGCTCGAGTCCTTCGACATCGACCTGGCCGCCGAGCTCGAGGCCGAGGGCGAGGACGTGCTCGAGGCTCGTCCGCCGGTGGTCACCGTGATGGGCCACGTCGACCACGGAAAGACCCGCCTGCTGGACGCGATCCGCAACGCGGACGTGGCCGCCGGCGAGGCCGGTGGCATCACCCAGCACATCGGTGCCTACCAGGTCCACCACGAGCACGAGGGCGTCGACCGCGCGATCACCTTCATCGACACCCCCGGTCACGAGGCCTTCACGGCCATGCGTGCCCGCGGTGCCAAGGTGACCGACATCGCCATCCTCGTCGTGGCGGCCGACGACGGCGTCATGCCGCAGACGATCGAGGCGCTCAACCACGCCCAGGCTGCGGACGTGCCGATCGTCGTGGCGGTCAACAAGATCGACAAGGAGGGGGCCAACCCCGCCAAGATCCGCCAGCAGCTCACCGAGTACAACCTGGTGGCCGAGGAGTACGGCGGCGAGACGATGTTCGTCGACGTCTCCGCGCTCAGCGGCCAGGGCGTCGCCGACCTGCTCGAGGCCGTCCTGCTCACCGCCGACGCGGCGCTCGCGCTGCAGGCCAACCCGGACAAGGACGCTCGCGGTGTGGCCATCGAGGCCCACCTCGACCGTGGCCGCGGCCCGGTGGCCACGGTGCTGGTGCAGTCCGGCACGCTGCACGTCGGCGACGCGATCGTGGCCGGCACCGGCTTCGGCCGCGTGCGCGCCATGCTCGACGAGCACGGCGACCCGCTGGAGGAGGCGGGCCCGTCCCGTCCGGTCCAGGTGCTCGGCCTGACCTCGGTGCCCGGCGCCGGCGACAAGTTCCTCGTCGCCCCCGACGACCGCACCGCGCGTCAGATCGCCGAGAAGCGGGAGGCGGCCGAGCGCAACGCGCAGCTGGCGCGCACCCGCAAGCGGATCAGCCTGGAGGACTTCACCAAGGCCCTGGAGCAGGGCAAGGTCGAGACCCTCAACCTCATCCTCAAGGGCGACGTGGCCGGTTCGGTCGAGGCGCTCGAGGACGCCCTGCTCAAGATCGACGTGGGCGAGGAGGTGGCGCTGCGGATCATCGACCGCGGCGTCGGCGCCATCACCGAGAACAACGTCAACCTGGCGGTGGCCTCGGACGCGATCATCCTCGGCTTCAACGTGCGGCCCGAGGGCAAGGCCCGCGACCTCGCCGAGCGCGAGGGCGTGGACATCCGCTACTACTCGGTGATCTACGCCGCCATCGAGGACATCGAGAACGCGCTCAAGGGCATGCTCAAGCCCGAGTACGAGGAGGTCCAGCTCGGGACCGCCGAGATCCGCGCGGTCTTCCGGTCCTCCAAGGTCGGCAACATCGCCGGTTGTCTCATCCGCAGCGGGACCATCCGCCGCAACAGCTCGGCCCGGCTGGTCCGGGACGGCGCGGTGGTGGGCGAGAACCTGCGGATCGACTCGCTGCGCCGCGAGAAGGACGACGTCACCGAGGTCCGCGAAGGGTTCGAGTGCGGTATCAGCCTCGGCTCCTTCAACGACATCAAGGAAGGCGACGTCATCGAGACCTTCGAGCTGCGCGAGAAGCCGCGCGCCTAGCGCGACCGGCCCGTCCCGGGCCCCGCACGACCTCGCGTCGTGCAGGGCCCGGGGCGGCCGGCGTCTCGCGTGGCCAGGGTGGGGAGGCTCAGCACAGATGTTCACCGGGACGCTCGCCCTGGACCTGCTCCTCGGCGACGTGCGCAGCCTGAAGCAGAAGCGGTCGCTGGTGCGCCCGGTCCTGGCCGAGCTGCGGCGGGTCCACGCCGTGACCGCCGCCGAGGCCGGCCACCTCGACCTGCACCGCCGGGCGCTGCTCGGGGTCGCCGTGGTCTCCCCGGATCGCGCGCACTGCGTCGACGTCCTCGACGCGTGCGAGCGGCTGGTGGCCGCCCGGCCCGAGCTCGAGCTGCTCAGCGCCCACCGGCAGTACGTCAGCGGCAGCGACGAGGTCGACGACGTCGTCGACGACGTCCGGTCCGACGACCTGCCGTAGCACCTTCCATCCCCGCCGCCCGATAGGACGACCCGCCATGGCCGACGCCGCCCGCGCCCGCAAGCTCGCCGACCGCATCCGCGTCATCGTCGCCGAGATGCTCGAGACCCGGGTCAAGGACCCGCGCCTGGGCTTCATCACCATCACCGACGTCCGGGTCACCGGCGACCTGCAGCAGGCCACCGTCTTCTACACGGTGTACGGCGACGAGGCCGCGCGGGCGGACACCGCCGCCGCGCTGGAGTCGGCCAAGGGCGTGCTGCGCTCCGAGGTCGGCCGCCAGACCGGCGTCCGGCACACCCCGAGCCTGGCCTTCGTGGCCGACGCCATCCCGGACACGGCCCAGCACATCGAGGACCTGCTGCGCCAGGCCGCCGCCTCGGACGCCGAGGTCGCCCGGGCGGCGTCGGGGGCCGCCTACGCCGGCGAGGCCGACCCCTACCGCGCTCCCCGGCTCGAGGACGCGGACGACGACGACGACGCCGAGGACGGCGAGGTCGACCTCTCCGACAACGCGTCTGGCAGTGAGCCGGGGCGAGCTCGCAGCGAGCTGGCCGGCGACGACGCCACCCGCGCATGAGCGGGGCTCCGCAGCGCGGGGCCGACGCACCGGCGCCCGCGGAGGCGGACTGGGCCGAGCTCGTCGCGGCGCTGCACGCGGCGTCCTCGCCGGTGCTGGTGGCGCACGTCGCCCCCGACGGCGACGCGCTGGGCAGCGCCCTCGGCGTCGCCCTGGCGCTGCGCTCGCTCGGCTCCACACCTCGGGTCACCTTCGGGGAGACCCCGGCGCTCACCCCGCGCGCGCTGCGGTTCCTGCCCGGGCAGGAGCTGATCGTCGACCCGGGCACGGTGGAGGCCGCGCCGGAGGTCATCGTCGCCTTCGACACCAGCTCGGCCGCCCGGCTGGGCGAGCTCGCCGACCGCTTCGAGGCCGCGCCGGCCTCGTTCGCCGTCGACCACCACGCCTCGTACACCGGCTTCGCCGCCACCGGCCTGGTCGACGTCGCCTCTCCCGCCACCGCGGTGCTGGCGCTGGAGCTGGTGGACCGGCTCGGTGCGGAGCTGACCGCGCCGGTGGCCACCTGCCTCTACACCGGGCTGACCACCGACACCGGCTCGTTCCGCTACGCCGGCACCACGCCGGCCACCCACGCCGTGGCCGCGCGCCTGCTGGCCACCGGCATCCGCCACGACGAGATCGCCCGGGCCGTGTGGGACACCACCCCGTTCGGCTACCTCGCGGTGCTCGGTGCCGCGCTGTCCCGCGCGGTGCTCGAGCCCGCCGCCGCCGACGGCCTGGGGCTGGTCTGGACCTGCGTGCCCGCCGCCGACCGGGCCGCGCACGGGGTGGAGCTGGACACCGTGGAGGGCGTCGTCGACGTCGTCCGCCGCGCCGAGGAGGCCGAGGTCGCCTGCGTGCTCAAGCAGGAGGACCCGGGCCCGGGCGGGGAGCCGGGGCGGTGGCGGGTCTCGCTGCGGTCCAAGGGCGCGGTCGACGTCTCCCGGGCGGCGGTCGCGCTCGGCGGGGGCGGGCACCGCTACGCGGCCGGGTTCGAGGCTTCCGGGGAGCCGGGCGCCATCGTGCGCGCGGTCCTGGACCGGCTGGTCGGCGGCCCTTCTGCCGCCGACGAGGCCGCCGACGAGGGCGTCGCGTGAGCCGTCGCGGGTCGCACCCCGAGGGGGCCCCCGAGGGGCTGGTCGTGATCGACAAGGCCGAGGGGCCCAGCAGCCACGACGTGGTGGCCCGGGTGCGCCGGCTGGCCGGCACCCGGCGGGTCGGGCACGCCGGCACGCTGGACCCGATGGCCACCGGCGTGCTGGTGCTCGGGCTGGGCCGGGGCACCAAGCTGCTCGGCCACCTGGCCCTCACCGAGAAGGCCTACCGGGCCACCGTCCGCCTCGGTGCGCAGACCACCACCGACGACGCGCAGGGCGAGCTGCTGGCCACCGCCGACGCCTCCGGGGTGGTGGAGGAGGCCCTGGTGCCGGCCATGGCCGGGCTCACCGGCGAGATCGACCAGGTGCCCTCCTCGGTGAGCGCGATCAAGGTCGACGGCAAGCGGGCCTACGCGCTGGCCCGCGCGGGGGAGCAGGTGGAGCTGGCCGCGCGCCGGGTGATGGTGTCGCGCTTCGACGTCCTCGCCGTCCGGCCGGTCCCCGCCGACCCGGAGACGGGCCTGCCGGCGCTGCTCGACGTCGACGTCGAGGTGGAGTGCTCCAGCGGCACCTACGTGCGGGCGCTGGCCCGCGACCTCGGCTCCGCCCTCGGCGTCGGCGGCCACCTCACCGCGCTGCGCCGCACCCGGGTCGGCCCCTACGGGCTGGAGATGGCGCGCACCCTCGAGCAGCTCGAGGAGCACCTCGACGTCGTGCCGCTCGCGCCGGCCGCCGCGGCCGCCTTCCCGCGCCGCGACGTCGACCCCGATGCCGCCCGGGTGCTCAGCCACGGCGGCCGGCTCCCGGCGCTCGGCCAGGGCCCCGGCCCGGTGGCCGTCTTCGCCCCCGACGGCGCCCTGCTCGCCCTGGTGGAGGAGTCCCGAGGCGCCGCCCGCCCGCTCGTCGTGCTCACCCCGGACTGGCGCCCGGCCTGACCGCGGCGCGCCATCCCCGCGCCCGGTCGGCCGGGCGGGGGTCGGAACGATCACGGGACCGTGATCATTGCTCGCCCACCGAGGAGAATTCGGCTGGGTGGGCGAGTACTTCCCTGGGTCGGCGCGGCCTGACGGCCTGAGAAGACCACGGGGGGCGATCGTTCCCACCGAGGCCGCGCGGCCGCCGCCGGTAGTCTCCGCGACGTGACGCAGCAGGACAGCGCTCTCGACGCCGGCTCCCACGCCGTCGTCCCCCTCACCGCCGCCCGCGAGCGCGCCGCGACCCTGGACGCCGCCGACCCGCTGGCCCACGTCCGCAGCCGGTTCGCCCTCCCGCGCGGTCTGGTCTACCTCGACGGCAACAGCCTGGGCGCGCTGCCCGCGCACGTGCCCGCCGCCGTCGACGACGTCGTCCGCCGGCAGTGGGGCCAGGACCTGATCAGCTCCTGGAACGCGCACGACTGGTGGGGCGCGCCGGAGCGGGCCGGGGAGAAGGTCGCCCGGCTGGTCGGCGCCGAGCCCGGCAGCGTGATCGTCACCGACTCCACCACGGTCGACCTGTTCAAGGTGGTCGTCTCGGCCGCCCGGCTGCGCCCGGGCCGGGACGTGCTCGTGGTGGAGCCGGGCGCGTTCCCCACCGACCAGTACGTCGTCGACGCCGTGGCCGAGCTCACCGGCCTCACCTCCCGCCGGGTCGCCCCGCACGACCTGCCCGCCGCCCTGGCCGACGAGGGTCCGGACGGGCTGGCCGGCCGGGTGGCCGCGGTCGTGCTCAGCCTGGTCGACTACCGCACCGGCGAGCTGCTGGACCTGCCCGTGCTCACTGCGGCCGTGCACGACGCCGGCGCGCTGGTCGTCTGGGACCTCAGCCACGCCGCCGGCGCGGTGCCGGTGGGCCTGGCCGAGCACGGCGCCGACTTCGCCGTCGGCTGCGGCTACAAGTACCTCAACGGCGGCCCCGGCGCGCCCGCCTACGTCTACGCCGCCCCCCGCCACCAGGACGCCTCCGGCAGCCCGCTGGCCGGTTGGCACGGCCACGCGCGCCCGTTCGCGATGGAGGGCACCTACGCCCCGGCGCAGGGCATCTCCCGGTTCCGCGACGGCACCCCGCCGCTGCTGTCGATGCTCGCGCTCGAGTCCGCGCTGGAGGTCTTCGCCGACCTCGAGATCGAGCAGGTCCGGGCCCGCAGCCTCTCGCTGACCTCGTGGCTGGTCGAGCTGGCCGACGCCCACCTGCCCGAGCTCGACGTCGTCACCCCGCGCGACCCCGCCCGCCGCGGCAGCCAGGTGAGCCTGCGCCACCCCGAGGCCTACGCCGTGGTGCAGGCCCTCATCGCCCGCGGCGTCGTCGGCGACTTCCGCGAGCCCGACATCGTGCGCCTCGGCCTGGCCCCGCTCTACGTCACCCACGCCGATGTCGTCGCCACCGTGGAGCACCTGCGCGCGGTGCTCGACGCCGGCGAGCACCGCGACGAGCGGTACGCGCTGCGCAGCCGGGTCACCTGACGCCGTAGGCTCTGCCACCGTGCAGCGGTGGACCGGACTGGACCAGGTGCCCCCCGGGTTCGGCCCGTCGGTGGTGAGCGTCGGCGTCTTCGACGGCGTCCACCGGGGCCACCAGGCGGTGGTGTCCGCGGCGGTGGCCCGGGCCCGCGAGCTCGGCGCCCGCTCCGTCGTGGTCACCTTCCAGCCCAACCCGCTGGCGGTGCTGCGTCCCGAGCTCGCCCCGCCGGTGCTCAGCACGCTCGAGCACCGGGTGGCCCTGCTCGAGCGGCTCGACGTCGACGCCGTGCTCGTGCTGCCCTTCACCGCTGCGCTGGCCGCGCAGAGCGCCGAGGACTTCGTGACCGAGGTGCTGCTGGACAGGCTGAACGCGAAGGCCGTGGTGGTGGGGGAGAACTTCCGCTTCGGCCACCGCGCCGCCGGGAACGTCGCGCTGCTGGAGCGGATGGGGGCCGAGCACGGCTTCGAGGTGGACGGCTTCGCCCTGACCGGGGAGGGGGAGGCCACCTGGTCCTCCACCTTCGTGCGCGAGCGGCTGGCCGAGGGCGACGTCGAGGGGGCCGCGCACGTGCTCGGCCGCCCGCACCGGCTCGAGGGCCCGGTGGTCCACGGCGACCAGCGCGGGCGCACCATCGGCTACCCCACCGCCAACCTCGGCCTGCCGCCGGAGGCCGCGGTGCCCGCCGACGGCGTCTACGCCGGCTGGCTGGTCCGCGCCGACGGCACCCGGCTGCCGGCCGCGATCAGCATCGGCACCAACCCCACCTTCGACGGCACCCAGCGCCGGGTGGAGGCCTACGTGCTGGACCGCGACGACCTCGAGCTCTACGACGAGCACGTCGCCGTCGACTTCGTCGCGCGGCTGCGCGAGACGCTGCGCTTCGACGGGGTCGGGCCGCTGGTGGAGCAGATGGGCCGCGACGTGGACCGCAGCCGGGAGATCCTCGGCGTCGCCCGGCCCGCCTGACCTGCCGGTCGCGCGATTAGGGGGCCTCGCGGCCCGCTGGTAGCCTCGCAGGTGCCGGTGCGAGCACCGGTGTGAGCCGACGCAGCCCTCGTGACCCAGACCGGGGGCGCTCACCTGGACCCGAGGGAGCCACATGGCGCTCGACAGCGCGACCAAGAAGCAGATCATCGCCGAGTACGGCGCGAACGAGGCCGACACCGGCTCGGCCGAGGTCCAGGTGGCGATGCTCTCCAAGCGCATCGCCGACCTCACCGAGCACCTCAAGGAGCACAAGCACGACCACCACAGCCGTCGTGGGCTGCTCCTGCTGGTCGGCCGGCGTCGCCGGCTGCTCCAGTACGTCGCCAAGAACGACATCCAGCGCTACCGCGACCTGATCGAGCGTCTCGGCCTGCGCCGCTAGCACTCCGCACCGCGGGGGCGGTCTCCACCGGGGACCGCCCCCGCGGCGCACCGGCACCACCGCACCAGCACCACCGCACCGAAGAGCACGACCAGCACCACCAGCAAGCACCACCCGTCCGACGGGGAGACGCCCCGCCGGAAGGACAGCGAGCCGGCCGCACCGTGGGCGGCCCTTCTCGCCCCGGTCCTCGGTAGTGGTCTCCAGGTCCCCCTGACCGGCTCAGGGCGACCGGGGGCTTCCATCGAAGACCGGCCCGCGAGGGGCCCGCACCGGACGGCCTGCTCTCTGCCAGATGTGACCGCAGATGAACAGGAGGACCCGTGGAGGGTCAGAAGATCACAACCGCCGAGGCCACGATCGACAACGGCCGCTTCGGCTCGCGCACCGTCCGCTTCGAGACCGGCCGGCTCGCCCGGCAGGCCGCCGGCTCGGTGGCCGCCTACCTCGACGAGGAGACGATGCTCCTCTCGGCGACCACCGCCTCGAAGCACCCCAAGGAGCAGTTCGACTTCTTCCCGCTCACCGTCGACGTCGAGGAGCGGATGTACGCCGCGGGCCGCATCCCCGGCTCGTTCTTCCGTCGCGAGGGCCGCCCGTCCGAGGACGCCATCCTCACCTGCCGGCTCACCGACCGGCCGCTGCGCCCGTCCTTCGCCAAGGGCCTGCGCAACGAGGTCCAGGTCGTCATCACCGTGATGGCGCTGCACCCCAACGACCTCTACGACGTCGTCGCGATCAACGCCGCGTCGGCCTCCACCCAGATCGCCGGCCTGCCCTTCAGCGGCCCGATCGGTGCCACCCGCGTCGCGCTGATCAGCGACGACCAGGGCGACCAGTGGGTGGCCTTCCCGACCCACGAGCAGCTCGAGGGCGCGGTCTTCGACATGGTCGTGGCCGGCCGGGTGCTCGAGGACGGCGACGTCGCGATCATGATGGTCGAGGCCGAGGCCACCTCCTCGGCGTGGCGCCTGGTGAAGGAGGAGGGCCGGACCGCTCCCACCGAGGAGGTCGTGGCCCAGGGCCTGGAGGCCGCCAAGCCGTTCATCAAGGCGCTGTGCGAGGCGCAGACGCAGCTGGCCGCCGAGGCGTCCAAGCCGACCGGCGAGTTCCCGCGCTTCCTCGAGTACCAGGACGACGTCTTCGAGGCGGTCCAGGCCGCCGTGCAGACCGAGCTGGCCGCGGCGCTCACCATCGCCGGCAAGCAGGAGCGCGAGGCCGAGCTCGACCGGGTCAAGGCGCTGGCCACCGAGCGGGTCGCCGGCCAGTTCGAGGGCCGGGAGAAGGAGATCGGCGGCGCCCTGCGCGCGCTGACCAAGAAGCTGGTCCGCCAGCGCATCCTGCGCGACAAGGTCCGCATCGACGGCCGCGGGCTGGCCGACATCCGGCCGCTGGCCGCCGAGGTCGAGGTCGTCCCGCGGGTGCACGGCTCGGCGCTGTTCGAGCGCGGCGAGACCCAGATCCTGGGCACCACCACGCTGAACATGCTGCGCATGGAGCAGCAGCTGGACACGCTCTCGCCCGAGACCCGCAAGCGCTACATGCACAACTACAACTTCCCGCCCTACAGCACCGGTGAGACCGGCCGGGTGGGCTCCCCCAAGCGCCGCGAGATCGGCCACGGCGCGCTCGCCGAGCGCGCTCTGGTGCCGGTCCTGCCGAGCAAGGAGGAGTTCCCCTACGCCATCCGTCAGGTGTCCGAGGCGCTGGGCTCCAACGGCTCGACGTCGATGGGCTCGGTCTGCGCCAGCACCATGTCGCTGCTCAACGCCGGCGTGCCGCTCAAGGCGCCGGTGGCCGGCATCGCCATGGGCCTGGTGTCCGACCAGGTCGATGGCAAGACCGAGTACGCCGCGCTCACCGACATCCTCGGTGCCGAGGACGCCTACGGCGACATGGACTTCAAGGTGGCCGGCACCAAGGAGTTCGTCACCGCGATCCAGCTGGACACCAAGCTCGACGGCATCCCCGCCTCGGTGCTGGCCGGCGCGCTCACGCAGGCCCGCGACGCCCGGCTGCACATCCTCGACGTCATGCTCGAGGCGATCGACACCCCGGACGAGATGTCGCCGTACGCGCCGCGGATCATCACGGTGAAGATCCCGGTCGACCAGATCGGCGCGGTCATCGGCCCCAAGGGCAAGATGATCAACCAGATCCAGGACGAGACCGGCGCGGACATCACCATCGAGGACGACGGCACGATCTACATCGGCGCGGTCAACGGCCCGTCGGCCGAGGCGGCCCGGGCGCAGATCAACGCCATCGCCAACCCGACGATGCCCGAGGTCGGCGAGCGCTACCTCGGCACGGTGGTGAAGACGACGACGTTCGGCGCCTTCGTCTCGCTGATGCCGGGCAAGGACGGCCTGCTGCACATCTCGCAGATCCGCAAGATCGCCGGCGGCAAGCGGGTGGAGAACGTCGAGGACGTGCTCAAGGTCGGCAGCAAGGTGCAGGTCGAGATCGCCGAGATCGACCCGCGCGGCAAGCTCTCGCTCATCCCGGTGCTCGAGGAGGGCGCTGAGGGCTCGAGCGAGGCCGAGCCGGCGTCGGCCTCCGCCGAGTGACGAGCCGCGTGCGCACCAGCTCGACCGGCTCGCTGCGGGCCGGGGCCCAGCGCCCCGGCACCACGCGGACCCTCGTCCGGGGGGACGGAGGCGGCGGCGTCGTTCGCCGCACCGTCCTCCCGGGCGGTCTGCGGGTGGTCACCGAGGCGATGCCCACGGTCCGCTCGGTCACCTTCGGCATCTGGGTGGGGGTGGGCTCGCGCGACGAGGCCCCCTCGCTCGCCGGCGCCTCGCACTACCTCGAGCACGTGCTGTTCAAGGGCACGAAGCGGCGGGACGCGCTGGAGATCAGCGCGTCCATCGACGCCGTCGGTGGAGAGATGAACGCCTTCACCGGCAAGGAGTACACCTGCTTCTACGCCCGGGTGCTCGACGAGGACCTGCCCCTGGCCGTCGACGTCGTGTGCGACCTGGTCACCTCCTCGGTGGTGGCCGCCAAGGACGTCGACTCCGAGCGCGGGGTGGTGCTCGAGGAGATCGCCATGCGCGACGACGACCCGGGCGACCTCGTGCACGACGAGCTGCAGCTCGCGCTCTACGGCGACACCCCGCTGGGCCGCTCCATCCTGGGCACCGTCGAGTCGATCGAGGCGCTCACCCGCACCGCGGTGCACGGCTACTACCGCCGGCGCTACAAGCCCGAGCAGATGGTGGTCGCAGCGGCCGGCAACCTCGACCACGCCACCGTGGTGCGGATGGTCCGCAAGGCGTTCACCGCCGCCGGCATGCTCGACGGCACCGCCGCCCCGGCCGAGCCGCGCGGCGGCAACCGGCCGCTCGTGGTCACGCCGGGCGTGCGCCTGGTGCACCGCGACACCGAGCAGGCCAACGTCGTGCTGGGCCTGCCGGGCCTCTCGCGCTCGGACGAGCGACGCTGGGCGCTGGGCGTGCTCAACGCGGCGCTGGGCGGCGGCATGAGCTCGCGCCTGTTCCAGGAGGTGCGCGAGAAGCGCGGCCTGGCCTACTCGGTCTACAGCTACGCCCAGCACTACGCCGACACCGGCCTGGTCGGTGTCTACGCCGGGTGTCAGCCGGCCAAGGTGCACGAGGTCCTCGGCATCTGCCGCGACGAGCTCGGCCGGGTCGTCTCCGACGGTCTGTCGGAGGAGGAGATCGTGCGGGCCAAGGGCCAGCTGCGCGGCGGGCTGGTGCTAGGCCTGGAGGACACCGGCTCGCGGATGAGCCGCATCGGCAAGGGCGAGCTGCTGCACGGCGACCTGCTCACCGTCGACGAGCTGCTGGGCAAGATCGACGCGGTCACGCCCGACGACGTCGCGGCGGTGGCCGGCGATCTGCTCGGCGGGGCGCCCACGCTGTCGGTCGTCGGGCCGTTCAAGAGCGAGGCGCGGTTCGCCCGCGCCGTGGCCTAGCCCTACAGGGCGTAGGAGGCAGTGGTGAGCATCCGGGTCGGTGTCCTGGGGGCGCGCGGGCGGATGGGCTCGCAGGCCTGCCAGGCGGTGCAGGCGGCCGACGACCTCGAGCTGGTCGCGCAGGTCGACGCCGGCGACCCGTTCGCCGCGCTCGTCGACGCCGGCGCCCAAGTGGCCGTCGACCTCACGCACCCCGACGCGGTGATGGGCAACCTCGAGCAGTGCATCGGGGCCGGCATCCACGCCGTCGTCGGCACCACCGGCTTCACCGACGAGCGGCTGGACACGGTGCGCGGCTGGCTGGCCGATGCGCCGGGTGTCGGTGTGCTGGTGGCGCCCAACTTCGCGATGGGCGCGGTGCTGATGATGCGGTTCGCCGCACAGGCGGCCCGGTTCTTCGAGTCGGTCGAGGTGGTCGAGCTGCACCACCCGGACAAGGCCGACGCCCCCAGCGGCACCGCCCGACGCACCGCCGAGCTGGTGGCCGCCGCCCGTCGGGAGGGGGGTCTGGGGCCGGTGCCGGACGCCACCAGCGACGAGTTCGACGGCGCGCGCGGGGCCGACGTCGACGGCGTCGCGGTGCACTCGGTGCGGCTGCGCGGGCTGGTGGCGCACCAGGAGGTGCTGCTGGGCAACCCGGGGGAGACCCTCACCATCCGGCACGACTCGTTGGACCGGGTGTCGTTCATGCCCGGCGTGCTGCTCGGCGTGCGCACCGTCGGCTCGCGGCCCGGTCTCACGGTCGGGCTCGAGCACTACCTCGGGCTGTAGGGGAGCTGACCTCGCGGTGAAGGCGCGTCGGGTCGCCGTCCTGCTGGTGCTGGCCCTCGGCGTCTACCTCGTCGTGGTCGCCGACCGCGGCTGGGTGCTGCTCACCAGCGGCAAGCCGGTGCTGGTCGGCCTCGGCGTCGGGGTGCTGATCCTGCCGCTCATCGGGCTGTGGGTGGTCTGGAAGGAGATGCGCTTCGGCCAGGCCGCCGAGCGGCAGGCCCGCGAGCTCGAGGCCGAGGTCGGCCTGCCCGCCGACGAGCGCGTGACCAAGCCCAGCGGCCGCCCCGACCGCGAGGCAGCCGACGCCGTCTTCGCCCGCTACCGCGCCCAGGTCGAGGCCGCCCCCGACGACTGGCGCGCCTGGTACCGCCTCGCCGTCGCCTACGGCGACGCCGGCGACACCCCGCGCGGGCGCCGGGCCATGCGGCGCGCGATCGCCCTGCACGACCGAGGAGCCACCCCCACCCCCTCTGCGTGATCATGCAAACGCCGTGACCATGCATGTTCGATCTTGTGAGCGGCCTTCAGGGTCGTGCAGGCGCATGATCACGTGGATTGCATGATCACGCTCTGGAGGTGGGGGTGTCCGCCGGGCCCGCGGCATCCGCGAGCCAGCGCACGACGGGGAGCACGGCGCACCAGTCGGCGGCGACGCGGTCGGCGACCTCGGGGGTGGCCAGCCACGGCGGGGCGCCGTGGTCGCGGCCCACGGTGAGGGAACGGTGGCGCAGCAGGTCCAGGCGCGGGTGCTCGGGGTCGACGCCGCGGGGGCGGGTGGCCAGGCGGTCCCCGCCGACGCTGAAGCCGCCGGCGGCCAGCGGGGCGAGCGCGGCCTCCAGGGTGGCCCCGGCGGGACCGGCCACGACCTCGCGGAACCGGGCGAGCTGTCCGGGCAGCGCCGTCCACCAGCCGCCGCCGACGTAGAGGCCGGCCGCCGAGACCTGCACGTAGAGCCCCACCGCGTCGCCCAGCTGCACCACCGCGCCCTGGTGGGTCTTGTACGGCGTCTTGTCCTTGCTGAAGCGCACGTCGCGGTGCGGGCGGAACACCTTGGCCGGGCCGAACTCGTCCTCCAGCTCCGCCAGCAGCGCCAGCATCGGCTCGCGGACCGCCTGCTGGTAGACCGGCTTGTTCGCCTCCCAGTAGGCCCGGCTGCAGTCGGCCTCGAGGCCCTCGTAGAAGTCCAGCGCGGCGTCGGGGAAGCCGAGCCCGCTCACGCGTCCGCGTCCACGAGCCGGGTGTGCAGCCGCTCCTGCTCGACCACGGTGCTGCCGTCGCCGGTGAGGTCGAGCGCGCGGGTGCTGCCGTCGGCGGCCCAGCCGGCACCCTCCAGGAACGCGCGCAGCGGGGCGTCGCCCGGGCCGAGCCAGGCGTGCGCGTGCCGGAACCCGTCGCCGGCCAGGACGTCCGCTGCGGCCTGCAGCAGCCGGGAGCCGTGCCCGGCACCCGCCGCGTCGGGTGCCACCAGCAGCGTGAGCAGCTCGGCGTCGACCATCGGCTCGACGTCGTCGTCCTCGCTCGGTGCGACGGCGGCGAAGCCGACGACCTCGGCCCCGGCCAGGGCCACCAGCACCCGGTGCCGGGGGGAGGGCGGCGCCACCACCGCCTGCCTCCAGGGCTCGGCCAGGGCGTCGGCGTCGAGCGAGTCGAGCACGTCGGCGGGCAGCACGTCCGCATAGGCGCGCTGCCAGACGGCGGCCTGCACGGCACCGAGAGCTGGCGCGTCTGCCGCGCGCGCGGGACGGACGCTGACGTCGGCGGTGGGGGAGGAACTCACGGTCCCATCCTCCCAGCCGAGCGCTGCCGAGCGCTGCCGAGCGCTAGGCGGAGTGCGGCCGGTCAGGCCGGCAGCGGCCGGCCGAAGCGCAGCTCGGGCAGGCCCACGCCGGTGGCGGACAGCACCGAGGACAGGATGCGGTCGCCGGTGGGGGCGAACCCCGCGCGGCGGTAGAAGGCGATGGCCCGCTCGTTGCCCTCGAGCACCCACAGCCACGCCTGCCGGCAGCCGTGCCCGGCCAGGTCGTCCAGCCCCGCCGTCATCAGAGCCCGGCCGACGCCGGTGCCCCAGGCGGTCGGGTCGGCGTAGACGGCGTAGACCTCCCCGACGTCGGCGGGCGCGCCCTCCTGCCGCTCCGGGCCGACGCTGACGAAGCCCAGCACGGTCTCGCCCCCCAGCGCGAGATAGGTGCGCGTGCGGACGTTGACCGCCATCCGCTCGGCCCGCTCGCGGTGCCCGGTCTCGTCGCCCATCGCGTCGAGCACCTGCTGCGGCACCAGCCCGGCGTAGGCCGCCTGCCACGAACGGGCCCGGACCCGCTGCACCGCGAGGAAGTCCTCCACCCCGGCCGCGGGGCGGACCAGCAGCGGCTGCACGTCCCCCGTCTCCATGGCGCGATCGTGCCAGCCCGACCGCCCCTCGGCGCGGACGCGGCTAGCGTTCCGACCATGCCCACCCAGGCCACGCCGTTCCTGATGTTCCAGGGAGGGGTCGCCGAGGAGGCGATCTCCTTCTACACCTCGCTCTTCGAGGACGGGCAGGTCCTCGACGTGACCCGCTACGGGCCGGAGGGGCCGGGGCCGGAGGGGACGATCCAGCTGGCGCGCTTCGCGCTGGCCGGCCAGCAGTTCCTGGCCAGCGACAGCTTCGTCACGCACGGCTTCTCGTTCACCCCGTCGCTGTCGGTCTGGGTCGAGACCGGGTCCACCGAGGAGATCGACCGGCTGTTCGCGGCCCTCGGCCAGGGCGGGGGTGAGCTCATGCCGCTGGGGGACTACGGCTTCAGCCCCCGGTTCGGCTGGGTGAACGACCGGTTCGGCGTCTCCTGGCAGCTCAACCTGAAGCTCGACCGGGGCTGAGGAGCGGACGGAAGCCCGTCAGGCCGGCCGCCCGTTGCCCGTGGACCGGTGCCCGGGCGTCTTGCCCTCCAGGCCGAGCTCCACCGGCACCTCATTGGCCCCGTCCGGCAGCGCGGGCGAGGGCTCGTCGGCGAGCTCGTCCACCTCGAACGCCCCGTCCAGACCGGTCAAGTGCAGGATGCGCGCGACCGGGCCCCCGGGAGCCACCAGCAGCCGGAACCGCTCGCCGGTGAGGTTGGCGCGGCGCCGGGTGGCTACCAGCGCCTGCAGCCCGGTGGAGTCGATGAACGTCACCCCGCGCAGGTCCAGCACCAGCTCCGGGGCGCGCAGCAGGGTGGCGGCCAGGTGGTCGCGCAGCGGGGGACCGGTCTCGAGGTCGACCTCGCCGCGCACGATGACCCGCGCGACCGTCGCGGTGACGGTGGTGCGCACGTCGAGCTCCACGTAGCCGCTCCAGGGCAGGCGGGACGGAGGCGGCCGCGCTGCTGGACCGGGCACTTCAGGGGCCATTGCACCACACAAGGGGTGCGAGCCGGCATCAGGGTGACGAATGGGATGCCGCGCGTCGAGCGCCGCCGGGTACCCGCCGACCGTCCCCGGTCCTGCCGAGACGCTGTGGCCCGCTTGGCTAGGCTCGCCGCCGTGACCGCGAGCCAGAGCGCCGACAACACCGCCCCGTCGCCCAGCGCCGAGCCGCCGTCCAGCCCCGATCCGACGGAGCCCACCTTCCGCAGCGACGTCTCCGTGGAGCTGGTGCGCGCCAGCGCCCGCGACGAGGACGTGCTCTTCGCCGCTCGGGTGTCCACCAAGGGCGAGCAGTCGCTGGACGACCTCGAGGCCGACGCCTCCCGGTCCAAGGGCCTCATCAACTACCTGATGAGAGACCGGCACGGAAGTCCTTTCGAGCACAACTCCCTGACGTTCTACGTCCAGGCGCCGATCTTCGTCTTCCGCGAGTTCATGCGGCACCGGATCGCCTCCTACAACGAGGAGAGCGGGCGCTACCGCGAGCTGCGGCCGGTGTTCTACGTGCCCGGGCCCGAGCGCAAGCTCGTGCAGCAGGGCAAGCCCGGCGCCTACGAGTTCGTCGACGGCACGCCCGAGCAGCATGCGCTGGTGGGTGCCGAGGTGCGCAGCAGCTGCACCCAGGCCTACGCGGCCTACCAGCGGATGCTCGCCGCCGGGGTGGCGCGGGAGGTGGCCCGGGTCGTCCTGCCGGTCACCATCTACTCCTCCATGTACGTGACCATGAACGCCCGCTCGCTGATGAACTTCCTGTCGCTGCGCACCAAGCGCGAGGACAGCCGGTTCCCGAGCTTCCCGCAGCGCGAGATCGAGATGGTCGCCGAGCAGATGGAGGCCGAGTGGGCGCGGCTCATGCCGCTCACCCACGCCGCCTTCGAGGCGCAGGGGCGGGTCGCGCCGTAGCTTTGCTGCGTGCGCGGCGGCAGGCTGGGCTGTCCGGGTGATCACGGCCGTGCGGGGATCGGCGGTGTAACGCTCCCGGGCCGGGGCGCGATGAGGGGACGGACCCCGTCGCTGCCGAACCCCCGAGCGGTCAGCGACGGGGTCTACTCATGTCCGTGCCCGGGGCCGCGGCCGTGCTGCGGGCAGCGCGAGGGCCGGCGTGCCGGCGTGCGAGAGCCACGTCGACCGGCACCGGGGGCGGACCGGTAGCGTGAGCGCATGCCAGCCAGCGCCCCGTTCGGGCGGGTCCTCACCGCCATGGTCACCCCGTTCACCCCCGACGGTGCCCTCGACGTCGACGGCGCGGCGCGGCTGGCCTCGGACCTGGTCGACCTCGGCAACGACGGCCTGGTCATCAGCGGCACCACCGGCGAGTCGCCCACCACGAGCGATGCGGAGAAGGAGGCCCTGCTGCGGGCCGTCCTGGAGGCCGTGGGCGGGCGCGCCACCGTGGTGGCCGGCGTGGGCACCAACGACACCGAGCACACCATCGAGCTGGCGCGCGCCGCGGAGGCGGCCGGCGCGCACGCCCTGCTGGTCGTCACGCCCTACTACAACAAGCCCCCGCAGGAGGGGCTGCGCGCTCACTTCACCGCGGTCGCCGACGCCACCGGCCTGCCGGTGATGCTCTACGACATCCCGGGCCGCTCCGGCGTGCCGATCGCCACCGAGACCCTGCTGCGCCTGGCCGAGCACCCGCGGATCGTCGCCAACAAGGACGCCAAGGGCGACCTGTTCGCCGCCCAGCAGGTGCTGCACGGCAGCGACCTCGTGTACTACTCCGGCGACGACGCCCTCAACCTGCCGCTGCTCGCCGTCGGCGCGGCCGGGTTCGTCAGCGTGACCGGCCACCTGGTGGCCGACCGGCTGCGGGCGATGGTGGAGGCCTACCTGTCCGGCGAGGTCGAGAAGGCCCGCGAGATCAACGACGGGCTGGTGCCGGTGACCACCGGCGTCATGACCCGCACCCAGGGAGCGATCATGGTGAAGGCGGCGCTGGACCTGCTCGGTCGCGCCGGCGGCGGGTCGCTGCGGCTGCCCCTGGTGGCCGCCACCGACGCCCAGCGCGAGCAGCTGCGCACGGACCTGCGCGAGGGAGGGTTCGACCTGTGAGCCACCCGCACCCCGAGCTCTCCCCGCCCCCGCCGCTGCCCGAGGGCGGCCTGCGGGTGGTGCCGCTGGGCGGCCTCGGCGAGGTCGGCCGCAACATGACGGTGCTCGAGCACGCCGGGCGGCTGCTCGTCATCGACTGCGGCGTGCTCTTCCCGGAGGACTTCCAGCCCGGGGTGGACCTGATCCTCCCCGACTTCGACTACATCCGGGACCGGCTCGACGCCGTCGACGCGATCGTGCTCACCCACGGGCACGAGGACCACATCGGCGCGGTGCCCTACCTGCTGCGCGAGAAGCCGGACATCCCGGTGGTCGGCTCGCGGCTCACCCTGGCCCTGCTCGAGGCCAAGCTCGTCGAGCACAAGATCAAGGCCTACACGTTCGAGGTCGCCGAGGGCCGGCGCGAGCGGCTCGGCCCGTTCGACTGCGAGTTCCTCGCCGTCAACCACTCCATCCCGGACGCGCTCGCGGTCGCGGTGCGCACCGAGGCCGGGCTGCTGCTGCACACCGGCGACTTCAAGATGGACCAGCTGCCGCTGGACCGCCGGCTCACCGACCTGCGCGGCTTCGCCCGCCTGGGCGAGGAGGGCGTCGACCTGTTCCTGGTCGACTCCACCAACGCCGAGGTGCCCGGGTTCACCATGCCCGAGCGCGACATCGCCCCGGCCATCGACCGGGTGTTCCAGACCTCGCAGCGGCGGATCATCGTCGCGTCCTTCGCCAGCCACGTGCACCGCATCCAGCAGGTGCTCGACGCCGCCCACGCGCACGGGCGCAAGGTCGCGATGGTGGGCCGGTCGATGGTGCGCAACATGGGGATCGCCCGCGAGCTGGGCTACCTGCGGGTGCCCGACGGGCTGCTGGTCGACCTCAAGGCCCTCGAGGACCTGCGCGAGGACCAGATCGTGCTGGTGTGCACCGGCTCCCAGGGCGAGCCGATGGCCGCGCTGTCCCGGATGGCCAACCGGGACCACCAGATCGTCATCGGCGAGGGCGACACGGTGCTGCTGGCCAGCTCGCTCATCCCCGGCAACGAGAACGCGGTCTACCGGGTCATCAACGGGCTCACCCGCTGGGGCGCCCGGGTGGTCCACAAGGGCAACGCCAAGGTGCACGTGTCCGGGCACGCCAGCGCCGGCGAGCTGCTCTACTGCTACAACCTCGTGCAGCCCAGCAACGTGATGCCGGTGCACGGCGAGACCCGCCACCTGCGGGCCAACGCCGACCTGGCCCTCGCCACCGGGGTCCCCGAGCAGAACGTCGTGCTGGCCGAGGACGGCGTCGTCGTCGACCTGGTCGACGGCCTGGCGCGGGTGGTCGGCACGGTGCCATGCGGCTACGTCTACGTCGACGGCTCGACCGTCGGCGACGTCACCGAGTCCTCGCTCAAGGACCGGCGGATCCTGCGCGACGAGGGCTTCGTGTCGGTGGTCGTGGTGGTCGACAGCGTCACCGGCAAGGTGACCGGCGGCCCGGAGATCCACGCCCGCGGCTTCGCCGAGGACGACGCGGTGTTCGAGAAGGTGCGCCCGCGGATCGAGGAGGCGCTGGCCCGCGCGGCCGCCGACGGCATCGGCGACGCCCACCAGCTCCAGCAGATCGTGCGCCGGGTCGTCGGCCGCTGGGTCAACGAGACCTACCGCCGCCGCCCGATGATCATCCCGGTGGTCGTCGAGGTCTGAGCCGCGCGGCCCCGCGTGATCATCTTCCTTGGGTGAGGGGCACCCTGTGCCAAACCTATTGGCACAGGGTGCCCCTCACCCAGTCCGGCTGTTCTTGGACCGGCGGCCGGCTGCTCTGCTGGCCACGAGACCGAGCGCTCCCCTCAGCGGCGCCTTCCACCCCGTCGGCGCCGCGGGCGGGGCGCGGAGCTGAGCCGGACGGGACTCCGCCGACGCGCCGCCACCGCTGTGACTCCTGTGACAGGAGGGACGGCGCGGGTAGCCTTCGGGACCATGGCCACCCGTACGTCCCCGCCGCGGCCGCGCCCGTCGAGCGCCCGTTCCTCGAGCGCTCGATCGTCGGGCAGCCGCTCCGGGGGCAGCGGGTCCGGCGCCCGGAAGGGCGGGGGGTCGGGCAGCACCCGCGCCGCGGCGCGGCGCCCGGCCTCCCGCAGCGGCTTCAGCGTCCTCGCCGCCGCGCTCGGGCGTGCCCTGCGGGCGGTGTGGCTGGGGATCGCGCACGTGGTCGGAGGCTCGGCCCGCCGGATCGGCAGCAGCGCCCGCGACCTGGACCCGGCGCACCGGCGCGACGGCCTCGGCCTGACCATGCTCGGCCTGGCCATCGTGGTGGCCGCGGTCGAGTGGTGGAACCTGTCCGGTCCGGTCGGCGGTCTGGTCGACGCCGTCGTGGCCGGCACCCTGGGGCGCGTCGGCCTGGTGGTGCCCTTCCTGCTGGCCGCCCTCGGCGTCCGGCTGCTGCGCCACCCGGACCGGCCCGACGCGACCGGCCGGGTCGGCATCGGCCTGGGGGCCTGTGTGGTGTCCGTGGCCGGGCTGGTGCACATCGCGCGCGGGCTGCCCGCGCCGCCCGACGGCGCCACCGCGATGCGCGAGGCCGGTGGCGTGGTCGGCTTCCTGGCCAGCAGCCCGGTGGTCAGCGCCGTCACCGTGTGGGCGGCGGTGCCCCTGCTGGTGCTGCTGCTGGTCTTCGGGCTCCTGGTCGTCACCGCCACCCCGCTGCACGCGGTGCCCGAGCGCCTGCGCGGGCTGCTCGGCACGCTGCTGCACCGCACCCCGCCGGCCGCCCCCGAGCCGGTCGCCGCCCCCGAGCCGGGCGACGCCCCACTCAAGCGCTCCCGCCCGCGCAAGCGGGTCGGCGCCATGGCCGACGACGCCGCCGACCTGCCCACCGGCGACGTGCCCTTCGACTCCCCGGTCGCCCTCGAGGACGCGCCCAAGGCCCGTCGCCGCAAGGGGGCCCCGGACGCGCCGGTCCAGCCCGTGGTCGAGCCCGGCGAGGCGGCGGCCAGCGAGGCCGTCACGCTCGCCCCGGCCGGCGGGCCGGCCGCCAAGGACCCGAACCCGCTGCCGCCCCGGGTCGAGCAGCTGCTCCTGTCCGGGGACGTCACCTACTCGCTGCCGGGCGCCGACCTGCTGCGCGAGGGTGCCCCGCACAAGGCCCGCTCCAAGGCCAACGACGCCGTGGTCGAGGCGCTCACCACGGTGCTGGAGCAGTTCGACATCGACGCCCAGGTCACCGGGTTCACCCGCGGCCCGACGGTCACCCGCTACGAGGTCGAGCTCGGCCCCGCGGTGAAGGTCGAGCGGATCACGGCGCTGTCCAAGAACATCTCCTACGCGGTGGCCAGCGCCGACGTCCGGATCCTGTCCCCGATCCCCGGCAAGTCGGCCATCGGCATCGAGATCCCCAACACCGACCGGGAGAACGTCAGCCTCGGCGACGTGCTGCGGGCCAAGGTCGCCCGCGACGACCACCACCCGATGGTGGTGGGCCTGGGCAAGGACGTCGAGGGCCACTTCGTGGTGGCGAACCTGGCCAAGATGCCGCACATCCTGGTGGCCGGCGCGACCGGCTCGGGCAAGAGCTCGTGCATCAACTCGCTCATCACCTCGGTGATGATCCGGGCCACCCCGGACGAGGTTCGGATGATCCTGGTCGACCCCAAGCGGGTCGAGCTCACTTCCTACGAGGGCATCCCGCACCTGATCACCCCGATCATCACCAACCCGAAGAAGGCCGCCGAGGCGCTGCAGTGGGTCGTGCGCGAGATGGACATGCGCTACGACGACCTGGCCGCGTTCGGCTTCCGGCACCTCGACGACTTCAACAAGGCCGTCAAGAGCGGCAAGCTGCAGGCACCGCCCGGCAGCGAGCGGGTGCTGCGCCCCTACCCCTACCTGCTGGTCATCGTCGACGAGCTCGCCGACCTGATGATGGTCGCGCCCCGCGACGTCGAGGACTCGATCGTCCGCATCACCCAGCTCGCCCGCGCCGCCGGCATCCACCTGGTGCTGGCCACCCAGCGCCCGTCGGTCGACGTCGTCACCGGTCTGATCAAGGCCAACGTGCCCTCGCGGCTGGCGTTCGCGACCTCGTCGCTGGCCGACAGCCGGGTCATCCTCGACCAGCCGGGCGCCGAGAAGCTGGTCGGCCAGGGCGACGGGCTGTTCCTGCCGATGGGCGCCAGCAAGCCGATGCGGCTGCAGGGCGCGTGGGTCACCGAGGCCGAGATCGCCTCGGTGGTCAAGCACTGCCGCGAGCAGCTCCAGCCCACCTACCGCGAGGACGTCACCGCCGCGGCGGGTCCGAGCAAGGAGATCGACGAGGAGATCGGCGACGACCTGGACCTGCTGTGCCAGGCGGTCGAGCTGGTCGTCTCCACGCAGTTCGGGTCCACCTCGATGCTGCAGCGCAAGCTGCGGGTCGGGTTCGCCAAGGCCGGCCGGCTGATGGACCTCATGGAGACCCGGGGGATCGTGGGTCCCAGCGAGGGTTCGAAAGCCCGCGAGGTGCTCGTCACGCCCGACGAGCTCGAGGGAGTCCTGGTCACCCTGCGCGGCTGACGACGCCGCGAACGTCACCGGGGCTGGGTGGCGTAGCGGGTCGATCCCGGCATTCCACTGCACGACCGCTGCACGCAATGGTGACGGGGCGCGAGGTGTGTCTTGGTGGACCGGACCTTGCCCACGTAGACTTCAGATGCCGTCGGGGGGTGCCGATATCCAGCCGACGACCCGTCCAGCGCAGGGCGGCACCGCAGCGGGTCGGGCCCGGCGGAGTACCAGAGCGAGCAGGAGTGCGCGTGTCCATCGGACAGAGCCTCACCGAGGCGCGCCGCGGAGCCGGCATGTCGCTCGAGCAGGTCGCCGAGGCCACCCGCATCCGGCAGACGATCATCGAGTCGATCGAGCGGGACGACTTCAGCCGCAGCGGCGGCGACTTCTACGCGCGCGCCCACATCAAGGGCATCGCGCAGGCCGTCGGCGCCGACCCGGCCCCGCTCCTGGCCGAGTTCGACCGCGAGCGCGGGCAGGAGGCACCGGCCGCCACTCAGGTCTTCGAGTCCGAGACCGCCGCCAAGCCCGAGCGGCGCGGCCCCAACTGGACCCTCGCGATGGCCGCGGCCCTCGCCCTGGTGCTCGTCTACGGCGTGGTGCAGGCCTTCAGCGGCTCCTCCGGGGGCAACGGGCCGACCGTGGCCGCGCCCGGGCCGTCCGCCTCGAGCACGCCCACCGCGTCGGCCAGCTCCGCCCCCACCACGCCGGCCCCCGCGCCCTCCGACGCGGTCGCCCAGGCCCCGCGCGACTCGGTCACCGTGGTGCTGACCACGCCCAAGGGCAACTGCTGGGTGAGCGCCACCGACGGCTCGGGCAAGCAGCTGTTCGAGGGCGGCATCGCTCAGGGGCAGAGCAAGACCTTCCAGGCCAAGGACAAGGTCCGGCTCACCCTGGGCAACGCCGGCGCGGTGTCCCTCACGGTGAACGGCAAGGACGTCGGCGCCCCCGGCGGCCCCGGCCAGGTGACCCGGGTCGAGTTCACCCCGCAGGACCCCGCCGCCGCCTGAGGCGCCGCCCGTCCCGAGGCGCGCCCCGGCACCGCCACCCGCGTTGCCGCACGCTCGGCGTGGCTGCCCCGCCGTGTCGCCGCCCCTGCGCGCCGTAGGCTGTCCGCGTGCGCGCGCCGTCCCTGCCCCAGCCCCCCGTTCCCTCCGGCTCGCCCCGACGGAGCGTCGCGCTGGTCACCCTGGGCTGCGCCCGCAACGAGGTCGACTCCGAGGAGCTCGCCGGGCGGCTGGACGCCGACGGCTGGGACCTGGTGGAGGAGGCCGAGGACGCCGACGTCGTGGTGGTCAACACCTGCGGGTTCGTCGAGCAGGCCAAGAAGGACAGCGTGGACACGCTGCTGGCCGCCGCGGACCTGAAGGACTCCGGCCGCGCCCGGGCCGTGGTCGCCGTCGGCTGCCTGGCCGAGCGCTACGGCAAGGCGCTGGCCGACGAGCTCGACGAGGCCGACGCGGTGCTCGGCTTCGACGACTACGCCGACATCTCCGCGCGCCTGGGCGACATCCTGGCCGGGCGCCCGCACCTGCCGCACGTGCCCCGCGACCGCCGGGCCCTGCTGCCGCTCACGCCGGTGGAGCGCCAGGTCGCCGCCGCAGCCGCCGCGGTCCCCGGGCACGGGGACGCGCCGGCCACTGATCGGTCCGAGCTGCCGCCCCTTCCGGAGGGGGTGGCTCCCGCCTCGGGCCCGCGAGTGCTGCGCCGCCGGCTGCTCGGCGGCCCGACCGCCCCGCTCAAGCTGGCCTCGGGCTGCGACCGCCGCTGCGCCTTCTGCGCCATTCCCTCCTTCCGCGGCTCGTTCCTGTCCCGCCGCCCCTCCGACGTGCTGGCCGAGGCCCGCTGGCTGGCCGAGCAGGGCGTGCGCGAGCTGGTGCTGGTCTCGGAGAACTCCACGTCCTACGGCAAGGACCTCGGCGACCTCGGCCTGCTCGAGAAGCTGCTGCCGGAGCTGACCGCGATCGAGGGCATCGAGCGCGTGCGCGTCTCCTACCTCCAGCCAGCCGAGATGCGCCCCGGGCTGCTCGACGTCCTCACCGGCACCCCCGGCGTCGTGCCCTACTTCGACCTGTCCTTCCAGCACGCCAGCGGTCCCGTGCTGCGTCGGATGCGCCGCTTCGGCGACGCCGACCGGTTCCTCGAGCTGCTCGAGCAGGTCCGCTCCCGCGCGCCGCTGGCCGGGGTGCGTTCCAACGTCATCGTCGGCTTCCCCGGCGAGACCGACGCCGACGTCGCCGAGCTCGAGCGCTTCCTCACCGCCGCGCGCCTCGACGTCGTCGGCGTGTTCGGCTACAGCGACGAGGACGGCACCGAGGCCGCCGGCTACGACGGCAAGCTGTCCGAGGAGGAGGTCCGCGAGCGGGTCGAGCGGGTCTCCACGCTGGTCGAGGAGCTCACCGCCCAGCGCGCCGAGGAGCGGGTCGGCGAGCGGGTGCGCGTGCTGGTGGAGGAGCCCGACCCGGCCGGGGAGGCCGAGGGGCGCGCCGACCACCAGGGCCCGGAGGTCGACGGCACCACCCGGCTGCTCGCCGACGCGGCGCGCCCGGCGTTCGCCGTGGGTCAGCTGGTGCCGGCCGTCGTCGTGGCCAGCGAGGGCGTCGACCTCGTGGCCCGCCCGTTGCCGGAGCCGCTCCACGGTGAGGCGCTGCTCGCCGGTGAGGAGCCGGCGTGAAGCCGCCGCCCCCCGACCCGATCGGCGTACCGGTCGCCACGGTGAGGGTGTGGAACGTCGCCAACGCGCTCACGCTGCTGCGGATCCTGCTGGTGCCCCTGTTCGGCTGGCTGCTGCTGCGCCGCAGCGGCCAGGACGAGGGCTGGCGGGTGGCCGCGTTCCTCGCCTTCGCGGTGGCCTCGTTCACCGATCTCGTCGACGGCGACCTGGCCCGCAAGCGCGGCCTGGTCACCGACGTCGGCAAGATCGCCGACCCGATCGCGGACAAGGCCCTCACCGGCACCGCGCTGGTGGCGCTCAGTGTGCTGGGCGAGCTGCCCTGGTGGGTCACCGTGGTGATCCTCGTGCGCGAGATCGGCGTCACCCTGCTGCGGTTCTGGGTGATCCGGCACGGCGTCATCCCGGCCTCGCGCGGCGGCAAGCTCAAGACCCTGCTGCAGGCGGTGGCCATCGGCTTCTACGTGCTGCCGCTGCCGGACTGGCTGGGCTGGCTTCCGGTCACCGTGATGGCGGCCGCGCTGGTGGTCACGGTGGTGACCGGCCTGGACTACGTGGCCCGCGCCGTGGTGCTGCGCCGCACCAGCGAGCGGACCGCGGCCAAGCGGGCCGCCCGCGAGGCGCGCCGGGCCGGACGGTCGGGCAGCGGACGGCCTGGCAGCGGGCCCGGCCCCGCTCCGGTCCTCGACCTGCCCGAGGCGCCGGCGAGCCCCCCCGGTCCCGCCGGTGAGGGCGCGGACCGGCCCGTCGATCGGTCCGTCGATCGGCCCGCCGATCAGCCGGCCGATCAACATGGCCGCGCCTCGTGAGCCCAGAGGCTGCGGACAGCGGCGCGGGCACCGGCCCGACCCCGGACGGCGACGACGTCGAGGCGCTGGCCGCCCGGGCCGTCGCCGCGCTGAAGGCCTGCGGGCTCACCGTCGGCACGGCCGAGTCGCTCACCGGCGGGCTGGTCGGCGCCGCGATCACCGCGGTGGCGGGTAGCTCGGCGGTCTACCGCGGCGGGGTCGTCGCCTACGCCACCCCGCTGAAGGCGGCGCTCCTCGGCGTCGACGCCGCCCTGCTCGAGCGCGAGGGGGCGGTGCACCCGCAGGTGGCCCGGCAGATGGCCGAGGGCGCCCGTCGGACGCTGGGTGCCGACGTCGGCCTGGCCACCACCGGTGTGGCCGGGCCCGACCCGCAGGACGGCCGCGCGCCGGGGACCGTGCACATCGCGGTGGCCACGCCCGCGGACGGTCGCGTGCTCGACCTGAGCCTGACGGGGGACCGAGCGGCGGTGCGCGAGCAGACGGTGCGGCGGCTGCTCGGGCTGCTGCTCGACACGCTCCCCGCCACGCCTTCCGCTGCGGGCGATCGAGGGGAACGCGCACGATGATTACAGCGTTGCAGCCGACATGACGCGCAGCCCGTCCCGTCCCCGTCCCACGACCCGGCCCGCCGCCCGCCGGGCGACCCACCCCGCCGCCGGCTCGGTGCGGCCGTCCGGAGGAACGCGGCGTCTCCCCGCGCCCGGGTGGGTAGCGGCCGGTACGGTGGGTACCGCACCGGTGTCGCACCCGGTCGTCCGGGGGAACACCCCCTCGGGAAGCCGGGCGACGTCCGGCGCCGGACGTACGACCGCACCAGCCAGCTCGGCACCAGCCAGTTCAGCACCACTGCAGAAGGCCCGCCCCCAGAACCCCGCCGTCGCCGGCGCCGCACCCGACCGGAAGGAGCGCCCTGTGATCCTGCTCCGCCGCCTGCTCGGTGACGTCTTGCGCCAGCAGCGCCAGCGCCAGGGGCGCACCCTGCGCGAGGTGTCCTCCGCGGCCCGGGTGTCGCTGGGCTACCTCTCCGAGGTCGAGCGCGGCCAGAAGGAGGCCTCCTCCGAGCTGCTGGCCTCCATCTGCACGGCGCTGGAGGTGCCGCTCTCCCGGGTGCTGGCCGAGGTCAGCGACCAGCTCGTGGTCGCCGAGTCGCTCGCCGCGGTGCCGCTGGACGCCGTCGAGGCCTCCGTCCGCGCCGGCGCCGAGTCCGAGCGCGTGCTCACCCCCATGCGCGAGGCCGGCCCCGTCGCCGGCAGCCTGCACGCCGCCGCCTGAGCCGCTCGATAGCGCTCCCTCGGCGTCACGCCTTCTCACCCACCCCGGCCCCGACCGGAATGATCACGGGACCGTGATCCCTTCATGCTCACCTCGCGCGATCGGGTGAGGTGAGCATGGAATTGTCGTGGTGAGTGCGGCTCGACGAGGGAGGTCTGCATGGGTGTGCGCGGGATCGACGTGCAGGTCGACGACGTGCCGGCGGCGGTGCGGCTGCTGCACGAGGCCTACGGCTGGGAGGTCGTCGTCGACGACCCGCACTTCGGCGAGCTGCGCGCCGGCGAGATGCGGATCCTGCTCTCGGTGGACGCGATGGTGCCCTGGGGCAGGACCGACGGGGTGATCCTGCACGACGAGGTCGCCGACGTCGCCGCGGCGGCCCAGCACGCCGTCGACGCCGGGGCGGAGCTGCTGCTCGGCCCGGTCACCACGGACTGGGGGACCGAGTCGGCCTACCTGCGCGGCCCGGGCAACCTGCTGGTGGACCTCTACCGGGAGCTGCCCGGCTGAGTGTGGGCTCAGGGCTTGTAGCGGGTCCGCCCCACCGTGGGCGGCAGCAGCTCGCGGACCGGACGCGAGCGGGGTGCCGGACCGGGCTGGCAGCGCGGGCACCAGTAGGCGATCCGGGCGTAGGCGCCGGAGCCCTGCATGGCGGTGCCGACCGGGCCGCCGCAGCGCTTGCAGCGCCGCCGCTCGAAGACCCAGTGCGACTCGCCGCGCCGCGGGTCGCCGGTGGTGACCTGCGCGGCCCGCTCCTTGTTGGCGTCGAGCAGCCGGTGCCCGAGGTCGACGACGCGGCGCAGGTCCGGCACGTCGGCCACCGGCACCCAGGGGGACAGGCCCGCCAGGAAGCAGGTCTCGGCCTTGTAGAGATTGCCGATGCCGGCCAGGTTGCGCTGGTCGAGCAGGGCGTCGCCGAGCTCGCGCTCGGGCCGGGCAGCCAGCCGGCGGACGGCCTCCTCCGGGTCCCAGTCCGGCCCGAGCAGGTCCGGGCCGAGGTGTCCGACCGCCCGGCCCTCGTCGTCGGTCGGCAGCAGCTCGACCACCGGCAGCCGGTAGCCGACCGCCTGCCACTGCGGGTTCTCCAGCAGCACCCGCACCTGCCAGTCGGGGCCGCCGTGGCGCCGCTCGCCGTGCCGGTAGAGGTGCCAGGAGCCGTCCATCCGGAAGTGGGTGTGCAGCGTCGCGCCGCCCTCGATGCGCGTGAGCAGGTGCTTGCCGCGGGAGACGACCTGCTCGACGGCGCGGCCGGTGAGGTCGACGGTGGCCAGCTGCGGCACCCGGAAGTCGCTGGTGGTCAGCAGCTGGCCGGCCAGCGCGTCGTCCAGCCGTCGACCGGCCAACCAGACGGTGTCTCCCTCGGGCACCGGTCCATCGTGCCCCGCGGGCGCCGCTGGACGCGCGTCGAGGTGATGCGGGTGCCCGGGCGGCCGCCGCGGTCAGGCCGGGGTGCGGGCGACCGCGCAGCGCGCCACGGCGCCGAGCGAGAACGGCCCGCGGGGGCAGCCGCACCGCCCGAAGAGCGCCTCACGCAGCCGCTCACGATCGTGCTCGCCCAACGACAGGCAGTAGGTGCCGGCCGGCCCGACACCGGCCAGGAAGCCGGTCCAGAGCTCGTCGAACGACGCGTACGTCGAGGCGACGGCGATCGTCGACTCCCGCACGTCCTGCAACCCCGCCGAGGAGAACAGCGCGGCGATCTCGCCGGCTCGCCCGTAGCGGAGCACCCGGGCCTCGTCCGGCGCGTCCGGGTCGATGCTCAGCGCGGAGTCCCAGAACCGCCGCAGCATCTCCATCCCGTCTGTGAAGTCCCACGCGCAGGCGCCGACGACGCCGCCGGGGCGGACCACCCGCGCCATCTCGCGGGCAGCACGCCGCGGGTCGGTCACGAAGTGCAGCACCAGCTGGGCCAGGGCGTGGTCGACGCTCGCATCCTCGTAGGGGAGCGCCTCGGCCCGCCCTGCCCGCACCACCACCCCCGGGTGGCGTGCCGCGCAGGCTTCGCGGAGGGACGGCGAGGGGTCGCACGCGTAGACGCGCTCCGGCCCCAGCCGCTCGACGAGGACGCCGGTGAGCGCTCCGGGCCCGCAGCCGACGTCGAGCGCGGTGCCGCACTCCCGGACGCCCGCGACGTCGGCGAAGGGGGCGGCCAGAGCGAGCGAGTAGCGGCCCATGAAGGAGTCGTACGTCGACCCGGCGACCGCGAAGGCGCGGCTGCCCTCCACCCTGTCCGCGCCGGCCTCGTCCATCTGACCCTCCACCCCCAGGGGAACCGTACGCGCGCCCGGCTGGTGCGGACAGGTGACGGAGGGGTCGACGTCGAGGGCCCGGGCCGCGATGCTCACGGTGACGGGCCAGGGGTACCCGGCGTGCGACCGGGGGTAGGGGGTCAGCCGTGACGAACGAGAGCAGCACCCTTTCCGAGCGTGAGCGCCGCGTCGTCGACGCCGTGCCCACCGGCGTCCTGGTCGGCGGCTCCTGGCGCGACCCGGCCGGGGGCGGCACCTTCGCCGTGGAGGACCCGAGCACCGGTCAGGTGCTCACGCAGGTCGCCGACGGCGGCGCCGACGACGCCGCCGCGGCCTTGGACACCTGCGTGGAGGTGCAGGACGAGTGGGCGGCCACGCCGCCGCGCAAGCGCAGCGACATCCTGCGCCGGGCTTTCGAGTTGATGGTCGAGCGGGCCGACGACCTCGCCCTGCTGATGACCCTCGAGATGGGCAAGCCGCTGGCGGAGAGCCGCGCCGAGGTCACCTACGCCGCCGAGTTCTTCCGCTGGTTCTCCGAGCAGGCCGTCCGCATCGACGGCCGCTTCTCCCGCGACCCGGCCGGCAGCGGCCGACTCATCACGATGAAGCAGCCGGTCGGCCCGGTCCTGCTCATCACGCCGTGGAACTTCCCGCTGGCCATGGGCACCCGCAAGATCGGCCCGGCGGTGGCCGCGGGCTGCAGCATGGTCGTGAAGCCCGCCCAGCTCACCCCGCTCTCGATGCTCGCGCTGGCCGACCTGCTGCGCGAGGCCGAGCTGCCCGACGGGGTGCTCAACGTCGTGCCGTCCGCGAGCGCGTCCAAGACGGTCGCGCCGCTGATGGCCGACCCGCGGCTGCGCAAGGTGTCCTTCACCGGCTCCACCGAGGTCGGCCAGAAGCTGGTCGAGCAGTCGGCGCAGTCGCTGCTGCGCGTCTCGATGGAGCTCGGCGGCAACGCACCATTCCTCGTGTTCGAGGACGCCGACCTCGACGCCGCGGTGGAGGGCGCCATCGTGGCCAAGATGCGGAACATGGGCGAGTCCTGCGTAGCCGCCAACCGGTTCCACGTGCAGGCGTCGGTGGCGCAGGAGTTCGCGCGGCGGCTGGCCGAGCGGATGGGCGGCATGAAGGTCGGCCGCGGCACCGACGACGGCGTGCAGGTCGGCCCGCTGATCAGCTCCGACGAGCGGGACAAGGTGCTCGCCCTCGTCGAGGACGCGGCCTCCTCCGGCGCCACGGTGCTCACCGGAGGCGGCAAGCCCGACGGCGCCGGCTGGTTCGTCCAGCCCACCGTGCTCTCCGACGTGCCGTCGGACGCCAAGCTCCTGCAGCAGGAGATCTTCGGCCCGGTCGCGCCGGTGGCCACGTTCGAGACCGAGGACGAGGCGATCGCGCTGGCCAACGGCTCGGAGTTCGGCCTGGTGGCCTACGTCTTCACCGAGTCTCTGCGCCGTGGGCTGCGGGTCTCCGAGCGGCTGCAGACCGGCATGGTCGGGCTCAACCGCGGCATGGTCTCCAACGCGGCCGCACCGTTCGGCGGCGTGAAGATGTCCGGCTACGGGCGCGAGGGCGGCGTCGAGGGCATCGAGGAGTACCTGTCGGTCAAGTACGTCGCGGTCGACCTGTAGGCGTCGGGTCGGCGCAGGATGGGGGTGTGGACCCGAACGACCCGCGGGTGCGGATCGCCTGGGCGGTGCTGGTGAGCCTCATCGTGATCGCCAGCGCCGCGCTCTGGGCCTCGCGCGTGCTGTGACCTCGCGCGCCGGGACGTCGGTCCCTCGCGCCCGGCCCCCATCGCGGCGAGCGTGGGAGCGGCGGGCGGCGCCTGCCGCTCCGCCGTGCCTGCGAGGGGGCGAGGGACGTGCCCAATCTCGGTGTCGCCGTGGTGCGGCAGTACGAGCGGGGCGTGGTGTTCCGGTGGGGCCGGCTGCGCGGGGTGCGTGAGCCGGGGCTGCGGCTGATGATTCCGCTGGTCGACAACATGCGGAAGGTGAGCCTGCGGACGGTGACGATGCCGATCCCGTCCCAGGAGGTCATCACCCGGGACAACGTCTCGATCGGCGTCGCCGCGGTGGCCTACTACCGGCGGGTCGACCCGGTGCGCTCGATCCTGTCGGTGGAGAGCGTCGACTCGGCCATCCACGAGATCGCCCAGACCACCGTGCGCAACGTGGTCGGCCGCTCGTCGCTGGACCAGGTGCTGGCCGAGACCGAGTCGCTCAACGGGACCATCCAGCGCCTGCTCGAGCGCACCACCGAGCAGTGGGGCTCGCAGGTGGAGCGGGTGGAGCTCAAGGACATCTCGCTGCCGCAGGCCATGCAGCGGGCGATGGCCCGCGAGGCCGAGGCCGAGCGGGAGAAGCGGGCGAAGATCATCGCCGCCGAGGGCGAGGCGCTCAGCGCCGGCCGGCTGGCCGAGGCGGCCGACGTCATCCGCGCCCACCCGGTGGCCCTGCAGCTGCGCAACCTCCAGGTGCTGGCCGAGATCGCCATCGAGAGGAACTCCACCATCGTCTTCCCGGCCCAGTTCCTCGACTCCGCCCGCGCCGTGGCCGACTTCCTCGAGCGCGAGCAGGAGCCCGAGCGCGAACCGCACGACCACCACCGGGCGGCCTTCGACGTCGTCCTCCCCTGACCTCCCACCCTCTCGTGATCATGCAATCGGGGTGATCATGCAATCTGTTCGATCATGCTCGGCAAGATCGAACGGATTGCATGATCACGGGAATTGCATGATCACGAGGGATGTGGGTGGGGGTCAGGAGCGCAGGCGCAGGCCGCGCGGGGTGGCGTGGAAGCCGGCGGTCTCCAGGGCCGCGGCGACCGGACCGGCGGTGCCCGGGTCGAGGACGCCGACGCCGTCGGCGCGCTCCACGGTGAGCCGGCCCAGCGCGCCGTCGCGCACGGCCAGGGCCAGGGCGTCGGCGGCCGGCTGGAGCAGGTCGGGCTCGTCGTGCCAGGTGAGCAGCGACTTGCCGCCGCGCTCGACGTAGATGACCAGCTCGCCGTCGTGCAGCACGACCAGGGCACCGGCCTTGCGGCCGGGTCTGTGCCCGCTCGCGTCCTCGCCGCGCACCGGCCAGGGCAGCGCGGCGCCGTAGGGGTTGGCTGGGTCGGTGGCCGCGAGCACGACGGTGCGCTGGTCGGCTGCGGTCTCCCGGCGCCCTCGGGAGCGGGTGAGGCCGCCGGGCAGCGGCGCGTCGGCCCAGGCCGCCACCGGGATGCCGCCGGGGGCAGAGCCCCACGGGTCTGACTGCTGGGCGGCCCGCTCGGCGGCGCTGGCCAGTGCGCGCATCCGGTCCACCGCCCCTGAGGTCGAGAACTGCGCGGCGCCCAGTCCCTCGACGAAGTAGCCGCGCCGGGCCCGGCCGGTCTCCTCGAAGGCGGCCAGCACCCGGTAGGCGGCGGCGAACCCGCCCGGCACACCCTCGGCCACCACCGCGCCGCGGGTGACGACGCCGTGCCGCTCGAGCAGCGTCTCGGCCACCGCGTGCGCCCGGCGGGTCGGGTCCGGGTCGCGCTCGGGCAGCACCGACCAGCGGCCGGCCACGGTGGGTGGACCGGTGCGGCTGGGCAGCGCCGGCCTTCCGGGGCGGGCGTAGCGGCCGCGCGGCGCGCGGCGGGCGGGCGCCCGGTGCGTGGTGCGGCCGCCGCCGAGCAGGGTGCGCAGCGGCAGCAGGGTGTCGTTGGTGACCTGCCCGGACCAGACCAGGTCCCACAGCGCGGTGACCAGCGCGGGGTCGTCGTTCTGGCCGGACAGGGCGTGCACCTGGTCGGCGAGCTGGCGGAAGAACCAGGCACCGCCGCCGGCCAGCACGTCGAGCACCGCCTCGTGCAGCGGCGAGGTCGGCGCGTCGGGATCGAGCGGGGGCAGCAGCACCGGCGCCAGGTCGGCCGGGGCGAGCGAGACCCAGCCGTCGTTGCCGGGCAGGGACCCGTGTCCGGCCCAGACCACCTCGCCGCTCGCGGTGAGCTCGTCCAGCAGCGCGGGGGAGTAGCCGGCCACCCGGGCCGGCAGCACCAGCCGCTCCAGCGCGGAGGCCGGCACCAGCACCCCGGCCAGCTGCTCGACCACCCGCAGCAGGCCGTCCGCGCCGCGCAGGCCCGAGCCGACCTGCTGCCAGACCGGCAGGAACCGGGCCAGCGCCGCCGGCGGCACCGGCTCGACCTCCTTGCGCAGCGCAGCCAGCGAGCGGCGGCGGATGGTGCGCAGCACCTCGGCGTCGCACAGCTCGGTGCCGCTGCCGCCGGGGCGGAACTCGCCCTCGAGCACCCGGCGGGCGGCGGCCAGCCGGGTGAGCGCCTCGGCGACCACGGCGACGCCGAGCCCGAGCCGCTCGGCGACGTCGGGCGGGGTGAACGGGCCGTGGGTGCGGGCGTAGCGGGCCACCAGGTCGCCCAGCGGGTCGCGCACCGGCTCCAGGAACGCCTCCGGGACGCCCACCGGCAGGGGCGTGCCCAGGGCGTCGCGCAGCCGGCCGGCGTCCTCGACGGCGCTCCAGCGCTCTTCGCCGGCCATCCGCACCCGGATGAGCCGGCGGGTGCCCTCCAGCTCGGCCAGCCAGCCCGGCGCGGCGTCCGGCTCGGTGCTGCGCGCGGCGACCTCGGCGGTGGTGAGCGGGCCGAGCAGGCGCAGCAGGTCGGCCACGCCCTCGGCGTCGCGGGCCTTGCGGTCCGGGGCGAGGCGCTGCAGCTCGAGCTCGACCTGCTCCAGCGCGCCCGGGTCGAGCAGCTCGCGCAGCTCGGCGCGGCCGAGCAGCTCGGCCAGCAGCGTGGTGTCCAACGCGAGGGCCTGGGCACGGCGCTCGGCCAGCGGGCTGTCGCCCTCGTACATGAACTGGGCGACGTAGCCGAACATCAGCGAGCGGGCGAACGGCGAGGGCACCTCGGTCTGCACCTCGACCAGCCGCACCGCGCGGGACTCGACGTCGCGCATGAGCTGCACCAGGCCCGGGACGTCGAAGACGTCCTGCAGGCACTCGCGCATCGTCTCCAGGACGACCGGGAACGAGCCGTACTGGCTGGCCACCGACAGCAGCTGCGCCGAGCGCTGGCGCTGCTGCCACAGCGGCTGGCGCCGGCCCGGGTTGCGGCGCGGCAGCAGCAGCGCGCGGGCCGCGCACTCGCGGAACCGGGAGGCGAACAGCGCCGAGCCGCCCACCTCGGTGGTGACCATTGGCTCGACCTCGTCCGCCGCCAGCACCGCGAGGTCGCCGGGCGGGTCCTCGTCGGTGTCGGGCAGCCGCAGCACGATGCCGTCGTCGGAGTGCATGGCCTGCACGTCGACCCCGAACCGCTCGCGCAGCCGCGCCGCCACTGCCAGCGCCCACGGCGCGTGCACCTGCGCGCCGAAGGGGGAGTGCACCGCCACCCGCCAGTCGCCGAGCTCGTCCCGGAAGCGCTCGACGACGACGGTGCGGTCGTCGGGCAGGTGGCCGGTGGCCTGCCGCTGCTCGGCGAGGTAGGCCAGCAGGTTGTCCGCGGCCCACTCGTCCAGGCCAGCCGCTAGCACGCGGGCGCGCGCTGTCTCGGCCGGCAGCGCGGCGACCTCGCGGACGAAGGCGCCGATCGCCTTGCCCAGCTCGTACGGCCGGCCCAGGGCGTCGCCGTGCCAGAACGGCAGCTTGCCCGGCTGCCCGGGGGCGGGGGAGACCAGCACCCGGTCGTGGGTGATGTCCTCGATCCGCCAGGAGGTGGAGCCGAGCATGAAGACGTCGCCGACGCGGGACTCGTAGACCATCTCCTCGTCCAGCTCGCCGACCCGGCTGGCCCGCTCGCCGACCAGGAACACCCCGAACAGCCCGCGGTCGGGGATGGTGCCGCCGCTGGTGACCGCGAGGCGCTGCGCGCCGGGGCGCGCGGACAGGGTGCCGGTGACCCGGTCCCACACCAGCCGCGGACGCAGCTCGGCGAACTCGTCCGAGGGGTAGCGCCCGGCGAGCATGTCCAGCACCGACTCCAGCGCCGACTGCGGCAGCGAGGAGAAGTTGGCGCACCGGCGGACGAGGTCGCCGAGGTCGTCGACGGTCCAGTTCTCCATGCTCAGCATGGCCACGACCTGCTGGGCCAGGACGTCGAGGGGGTTGCGGGGATAGCGGATCGACTCGATCTGCCCGGCCCGCATCCGCTCGGCCACCACCGCGGTCTGCACCAGGTCGCCGCGGTACTTGGGGAAGATGACGCCGCGGCTGACCGCGCCCACCTGGTGCCCGGCCCGGCCGACGCGCTGCAGGCCGCTGGCCACCGAGGGCGGGGACTCCACCTGCACCACCAGGTCGACCGCGCCCATGTCGATGCCGAGCTCGAGGCTGCTGGTGGCGACGACGGCGGGCAGCCGGCCGCTCTTGAGCGCGTCCTCGATGACCGCCCGCTGCTCCTTGCTCACCGAGCCGTGGTGGGCGCGGGCCAGCTCGACCCAGCCGCCGCCGTCGTCGTCCGGGCGGCCGCCGCGGCCCGAGCCGGCCTGCGCCATCACCTCCGCCGGGGCGCGCCCCCCGTCCGGCTCGGGCAGCGCGGTGCCCAGCGCCCGCTCGGTGGCGATCTCGTTCAGGCGCGTGGTGAGCCGCTCGGCCAGGCGCCGGGAGTTGGCGAACACGATGGTGGAGCGGGCGGACTCGACCAGGTCGACGATCCGTTGCTCCACGTGCGGCCAGATGGAGGCCCGCCGCTCCTCGCCGGCCGCCGAGCCGCTCACCTCGCCGGTGCTCTCGCCGAGCTCGGCCATGTCCTCGACCGGCACGACGACCTCGAGCTCGACGGTCTTGGCCGCCGGCGGCTGCACCACGGCGACGTCGCGGGTGCCGCCGAGGAACCGGGCCACCTCCTCCACCGGCCGGACGGTGGCCGACAGGCCGATCCGCTGGGCCGGGCGCTCGAGCAGCGCGTCGAGCCGCTCCAGGGACAGCCCCAGGTGGGCGCCCCGCTTGGTGCCGGCGACCGCGTGCACCTCGTCGACGATGACGCTGCGCACGCCGCGCAGCGACTCGCGGGCCTGGCTGGTGAGCAGCAGGAACAGCGACTCGGGGGTGGTGATGAGGATGTCCGGCGGGGCGGTGGCGAACCGGCGCCGCTCGTCCGCAGGGGTGTCGCCCGAGCGCAGGCCGACGCGCACGTCGGGTTCGGGAAGGCCCAGGCGCACCGCGGCCTGCCGGATGCCGGTGAGCGGGGCGCGCAGGTTGCGCTCGACGTCGACGGCGAGGGCCTTGAGCGGGGAGACGTAGAGCACCCGGCAGCGGTGCCGCTTGTCCTCGGGAAGGGGCTCGGCGGCCAGCCGGTCCAGCGACCACAGGAACGCCGCGAGCGTCTTGCCCGAGCCGGTGGGCGCCACGACCAGGGCGTCGCCGCCGGCCTGCACGGCCTCCCATGCACCGAGCTGAGCCGGGGTGGCCGCCGCGAACGCCCCCTCGAACCACGCGCGGGTGGCGGGGGAGAAGCGGTCGACCGGGGAGCCTGCCGGGGTGGCCGCGGACTCCGCCGGCGACCCCTCGGACGGACCAGGGCGACGCGGCATCCCGCCAGTGTCGTACGCCGCACCGACAGGCGCCCGGCCAGCCGCTTCCCGGTGCACCCCCGGTCGGGCACGACGGCGGGGCGTCGCCGCCGGATGCCAGACTGGGCCGGTGCGGCAGACCCACTTCTGGGACCGGATGCGCGAGCAGCTCGGCCCGCTCACCGACTCCTTCGCCCAGGACCACGTGCTCGGCGAGCTCGGCCAGCGCACCGTCAACCAGGCGCTCGCGCAGGGCGAGGAGGCCAAGGACGTGTGGGTGGCGGTCTGCCGCGAGCTCGAGCTGCCGAAGTCCCGCTGGTAGGCGGGCGGGGGGGCAGGGACGTGGCCGAGGAGCTCGGCGGGGCGGCCCGCCCAGCTGCCGGCGGAGCGGGCCGGCGCCAGGACGTGCAGCGGCGCACCGTCCGGGTGCTCGGCGCTGCGCAGGTGGCCAGCGGGATCGGCGTGGGCGCGGGGGTGGCCGCGGCGTCGCTGCTGGCCGAGGACGTCAGCGGATCGGCGTCGCTGTCCGGCCTGGTCGGCACCGCCAGCGTGCTCGGTGCCGCGGTGACCGCGTTCGTGCTGGGCCGGGTCATGAGCCGGCACGGGCGACGCCCCGGGCTCGTCCTCGGCTGGGCCGCCGGGGCGGCGGGCTCGTGGTGCTCGGCGGGGTGACTGGCTCGTTCCCCCTGCTGCTGCTCGGCGCGGTCGTGTTCGGGGCCGGCAGCGCCACCGGCCTGCAGGCCCGCTACGCCGCCACCGACCTGGCCGAGCCCGAGCACCGGGCGCGCGCGCTCTCGCTGGTGGTCTGGGCCACGACTGTCGGTGCGGTGGCCGGGCCCAACCTGTCCGGCCTGGGCGGCCGGCTCGCCGACGCCCTCGGGCTGCCGCTGCTCGCCGGGCCCTACGTGCTCTCCGCCGCCTGCTACGTGCTGGCGGCGGTGCTGTCGTTCGCGCTGCTGCGCCCGGACCCGCTGCTGGTCTCCCGGGCGCACGCCGACGGCGGCACCGAGGACGCGCTCGGAGCCCACCGCGCGCCGTCGCTGCGGGAGGGTCTGGCCGCGGTGCGCCGCTCGCCGGCCGCGGTGCTGGCGCTGACCGGGGTCGTGCTCGCCCACGCGGTGATGGTCGGACTGATGATGATGACGCCGGTCCACATGCGCGAGGGCATGGCCGGGATGGGCGGCGAGGGAGGCGCGGGCGGCGCCCTCGGGGCCGACCAGCTGCGGCTCGTCGGGCTGGTGATCAGCGTGCACATCGCAGGCATGTACGCCTTCTCGCCGGCGGTCGGCTGGCTGGCCGACCGGATCGGCCGGGTGCGCACGCTGGTCGCCGCCCAGGCGGTGCTGCTCGCGGCGGTCGCCGTGGCCGGGGGCGCCAGCGGGTCGGTGGCGGCGCTCAGCGTGGGTCTGCTGCTGCTCGGTCTGGGCTGGTCATTCGCGCTGGTGGCCGGCTCCACGCTCCTGTCCGAGTCCGTGCCGGAGGCCGAGCGGCCCGGGGTGCAGGGCGCGGCCGACGTGGCGATGAACGGCGTCGGTGCCGCGGCCGGGGCCCTGTCCGGTGTCGCCCTGGGCGCCGTGGGCTACGGCGGGCTCGCCGTGTGCGCCGCGGTGCTCACGGTCCCGGTCCTGGTGCTGGCGGCCCGACAGGGGCTGACGCCGCCGCGGCGACCGGCGGCCGAGGGGGCCTGAGCCGGCCCGCCGGCGGTCGCGTGAGGTGACCTCGCGCCAGCGCGATGCGCCCGTCCGGCCGGCGTTCCGGCGTGTCGCTGTACCTCGAACATGCGTTCGTCGTACTGTCCACAGGTGACGGCGCCCCCCGGCACCGTCCACAGCCGAGCAGCTCGCCCAAGCGGGTTGTCGGTGGGGCGTTCTAACGTCCTGGCACGTGGCGAAGACAACGACCCGACAGCTCCAACCTGGGGTGGCATCCATGGCAGCAAGCGACAAGACCGGCGACCGCGAGAAGTCTCTCGACACCGCGCTGGCGCAGATCGAGCGCCAGTTCGGCAAGGGCTCGATCATGCGGCTCGGCGACGAGGGGCGCGCGCCCGTGGAGGTCATCCCCACCGGGTCGATCTCCCTCGACGTCGCGCTCGGCATCGGCGGCCTGCCCAAGGGCCGCATCGTGGAGGTCTACGGCCCGGAGTCCTCCGGCAAGACCACGGTGGCCCTGCACGCGGTCGCCAACGTGCAGAAGGCCGGCGGCATCGCGGCGTTCATCGACGCCGAGCACGCGCTGGACCCGGAGTACGCCAAGAAGCTCGGGGTCAACACCGACGCCCTGCTGGTCTCCCAGCCCGACACCGGTGAGCAGGCGCTGGAGATCGCCGACATGCTCATCCGCTCCGGGGCGCTGGACATCATCGTCATCGACTCGGTCGCCGCGCTCGTGCCGCGCGCCGAGATCGAGGGCGAGATGGGCGACAGTCACGTCGGTCTGCAGGCCCGACTCATGAGCCAGGCGCTGCGCAAGATCACCGGCGCGCTCAACTCCTCGGGCACGACGGCGATCTTCATCAACCAGCTGCGCGAGAAGATCGGCGTGATGTTCGGCTCTCCCGAGACCACCACCGGTGGTAAGGCGCTGAAGTTCTACGCCTCGGTCCGGCTGGACGTGCGTCGGATCGAGACGCTCAAGGACGGCTCGGACCCGGTGGGCAACCGCACCCGCGTCAAGGTCGTGAAGAACAAGATGGCCCCGCCGTTCAAGCAGGCCGAGTTCGACATCCTCTACGGCGTGGGCATCTCCCGCGAGGGCGGCCTGATCGACATGGGCGTCGAGCACGGCTTCGTGCGCAAGTCCGGTGCTTGGTACACCTACGAGGGCGACCAGCTCGGCCAGGGCAAGGAGAACGCGCGCGCGTTCCTGCGGGACAACCCCGACCTCGCCGACGAGCTGGAGAAGAAGATCAAGGAGAAGCTCGGCGTCGGGGCCCGGGTCGATGCCCCGGCCGACGACGAGCTGGCGCCGGTCGACTTCTGACCCGTTCGGTACCGCAGCACATGCAGGACGAGGACGAGAAACCCTCGCGCCGCCCCCGCGGCCGGCGCGAGGGACGACGGCAGCGGTGGCGGCCCGGCGACGACGGGCCGCCGCCGGGCAGCCCGGTCACGGCCGACCCCGAGCCCGACCCCGAGTCGGTGGCCCGGGCGATCTGCCTGCGCCAGCTCACCATGGGCCCGCGCACCCGGGCGCAGCTGGCCGAGGCGATGGCCAAGCGGGAGGTGCCCGACGCCGTCGCCGAGCGCGTGCTCGACCGCTTCACCGAGGTGAAGCTGATCGACGACGCCGCCTTCGCGCAGGCCTGGGTCCGGTCCCGGCACGACGGGCGCGGCCTGGCCCGGCGGGCCCTGGCCCAGGAGCTGCGCACCAAGGGGGTCGAGGACGGGCTGGCCCGCGAGGCCCTGGACCAGCTCGACCCGGAGCAGGAGCGGGAGACCGCGGGGCGGCTGGTGCGCGCCCGGCTGGCGTCCACCCGTGGTCTGGAGTACCCGGCGCGCGTCCGCCGGCTGGCCGGCCTGCTGGCCCGCAAGGGCTACCCGGGCGGGCTGGCCCTGTCCGTCGTGCGTGCCGAGCTGGCGGCCGAGGGCGACCCCGACGGGGCCGACGGGGCCGATGGGCCCGATGGGCCCGATGGGGTGGACGGGTTGGACCAGGTCGAAAGGTTCGAGCAGGACGGCAGCTGACGGACCGACGTCGGCGGCACCTCGCCTCCCGTGGGCCTTCCGGGTCGTGCGGGCCGTTCCAGAAGGCCCCTCCTCGCGGGCTAGCCAGCTCCGCCTCTTCGGGCTGTTGACCCGCGCGACACCGCCTGCCTAGCCTCGCAGGACAGCAGGGTCTACGCAGGGTCTCCTCCGGGTGACGCGCGGACCACCCCAGCGCCGCCGGAGGTGGACCCTCGGCCCGGCCTCGCGGCCGAGCCGGAGGGGAGGCGTGCGCATGAACAGGCTGTGCTCATGACGAGCCCAGACACGCTGGTCGCCCTCCTGCTGGTCGCCGTCGTCCTGCTCGTGGTCGCCGTCGCGGCCCTGCTGGTGCTGCTGCGGCGGGCCGAGGTGCGCGCGACCCGGTTCGAGCACGAGGCGGCCGAGCAGGAGGCCGGCGCCCGCGCCGAGCTCGAGCGCGAGGCGCAGGGGCTGCGGGCGGACCTGCGCGACCAGCGGCAGGACGTCGAGCGGCGCGAGCACCGGCTGGCTGAGCGCGAGGCCAGGCTCGATGCCGAGGGGCGCGCGCTGGAGGAGCGCGCCGGCCTGCTGGCCCAGCGCGCCGAGGAGCTGGCCGCGCGGCGCGCGGAGCTCGGCGACCTGCAGCTCGAGCGCCGGCGGGCGCTGGAGTCGGTGGCCGGGCTCACCGTGGAGCAGGCCCGGTCCGAGGTGGTGTCCGCCGCCGAGCACCGGGCCAAGCGCGAGGCCGCGGTCCTGGTGCGCGACCTCGAGCGCGCCGCGCGCCGCGAGGCGGACGCCCGGGCGCGCGAGATCGTCGTCGGCGCCATCCAGCGGGTGGCCAGCGAGCAGACGGCGGAGTCGGTGGTCACCGCGGTGGCGCTGCCCGGCGACGACTTCAAGGGCCGGGTGATCGGTCGCGAGGGCCGCAACGTGCGGGCGTTCGAGTCGGTCACCGGCGTCACCCTGATCGTCGACGACGCCCCCGGGGCGGTGCTGCTCAGCTGCTTCGACCCCGTCCGTCGGGAGACCGCCCGGCTCACCCTCGAGGCGCTGGTGCTGGACGGGCGCATCTCGCCGCAGCGCATCGAGGAGCAGCACGCCCGCAGCGAGCAGCAGGTCGCCGACCTGTGCCGGCGCGCCGGGGAGGCCGCGCTGGTGGAGGTGGGGCTCACCGACCTGCACCCGGAGCTGGTGGCCACCCTCGGTGGCCTGAGGTACCGCACCTCCTACGGCCAGAACGTGCTGCGCCATCTGGTCGAGAGCGCGCACCTGGCCGGGCTGATGGCCGGCGAGCTCGGGCTCGACGTTTCCCTGGCCAAGCGCTGCGCCCTCCTGCACGACGTCGGCAAGGCCCTCACCCACGAGGCCGAGGGCAGCCACGCGGCGGTGGGCGCGGAGCTGGCCCGCCGGTGCGGTGAGGAGGAGGACGTGGTGCACGCCATCGCCGCCCACCACGGCGAGGTGGAGCCGCGCACCGCCGAAGCCGTGCTCACCCAGGCCGCCGACGCGATCAGTGGCAGCCGCCCCGGCGCCCGGCGCGAGTCGCTGGAGGCCTACGTCACCCGGCTCGAGCGGCTGGAGGCCATCGCCCGGGCCCACGACGGCGTGGCCAAGGTCTACGCCATGCAGGCCGGCCGCGAGGTGCGGGTGATGGTGCTGCCCGACGTCGTCGACGACATCGCCGCCCAGGTGCTGGCCCGCGACATCGCCAAGCAGGTGGAGGAGGAGCTCACCTATCCCGGGCAGATCCGGGTGACCGTGGTGCGCGAGTCGCGGGCGATCGAGTACGCCCGCTGACCAGCCGACGAGCGCTGTCCAGCGCTGTCCAGCGCTGTCGAGCATTGTCGAGCTCCGTCGCGTTCAGTCGAGCTGAAGCAGCGTCCCACCGATGCGCTGGTGCAGGAGCGCCAGCAGCTGCGCGGCGCGGCCGTCCGGCAGCCCCAGCAGTCGGTCGAGCGCGGGCAGGCGGTGGGCCAGCTCCGGGTGCTCGAGCAGCGCCAGCCCGACCTGCCGGGCCAGCCACCCCTCCCGATCGGCGGGCCCGTGGCCGTCGGCCCGGTCGCTGCTCGCGCGCGGCGGCAGCTGCAGCGCCATGGCGGTGCGCTCGAGCAGCACTGCCGCCTCCTCCCGCATCCCTGCCCCTGCCCCCTGGGCGGGTGCGGTCGGCAGCGTGCGGGCCGGCACCGTGGGCACCGGCCGGAGCGCGCGCCGCGGGCGCGGGATGCTGCGGCGGTGCGGGCCGGTCTCGGCTCCCGCGGTGCCGGGGGCATCGGCGAGCAGCCGCTCGAGGTGGCGCGAGCGCCAGACGCCGAGCAGGGACGGCGGGAGCGGAGCGCAGGCCTGCTGCGGGCGCTCGGGCAGGCCGAGCCGCTCGGCGAGCTCGAGCAGGTCCGCGACGCGGATCCCGAGCACCGCGGCGGCCGCGGGCAGGGCGGTGCCGGCGAACCAGAGGTCGACTGCGCGGGCCGGCAGTGCGGCGGTGCCCCACCAGCGCTGCCACGGCCCCGGCTCCTGCCCGTGGGCAACCCCCAGCCCGTGCCCCGGCCCAGCGACGACCGGTGCGCTGACCGCGCCGCTCACCCCCGCTCCCCGGCCGGCAGGCCGGTGACCTCGCCCGCCTCGCTCAGCGCCCCCTCCTCGGCGAGCGAGACCAGCTGCGGGGCGGCGGAGCCCCCCGAGCGGCGGGCGCCGCTGCGGGCGTCCAGCACGTAGGCGATCTTGGAGAGCGTGTAGTTGACCGCGACGTAGATGGCCGCCGCGACCAGGCCGACCTGCAGCGGGTTGTTGTAGTAGACGAACAGCAGCTGGCTGGTGCGGGCCAGCTCCTGGTAGCCGATGACCAGCCCGAGCGCGCTGTCCTTGAGGGCCACGACGCTCTGGCTGACGAGCGCCGGCAGCATCAGCCGCACCGCCTGCGGCATGAGCACCAGGCGCAGCACCTGCCCGCGGGTCAGCCCGATGGCCAGCGCGGCCTCGGACTGCCCCCGCGGCACAGCCAGCACACCGGCGCGGAAGATCTCGGCCAGCACGCTGCCGTTGTAGAGGACCAGCCCGATGACCAGGGACCAGAAGCGGCCCAGGTCGTTCCCGAAGCCCAGGAACAGGAACAGGATCAGGAGCACCAGCGGCACGGCGCGGAAGAACTCGACGAAGGCCGCCGCCGGGCGGCGTAGCCACCACCGCTCGGACAGGCGCAGGGCGGCGAGCACCGCGCCCACGAGCAGCGCCACGGCCACCGCCACGACGGCCACCTGGATGGTGGCCAGCAGCCCCTTGCCCAGCGCCTTCCAGGTGTCGGGATCCTGCAGGAAGTCCCAGCGGTCGGCGGCGAGCTGGCCGCGCTGGCCGAGCACCACCAGCAGCCCGGCCGCGAGCAGCGCGACCACGGCGGTGCTGGCCGCGCCGATGGTCCGGTGCCGCCGGATCGTCAGCGGCCCGGGGGCGTCGTGCAGGACGCTGGCGCGTCCGGTTGCGCTCATCGCAGCACCACCAGCCGTCGTTCGAGCACCTGCGAGGTGGCGCTGAGGAAGAAGACGATGATCACGTAGCCGGCCGAGATGCCGAGGAACAGCCACCACAGCGCCTGCGGCTGGTCGCGGACCAGGCTGTCGAGCTGGTAGCTGGCCTCGGTGATGCCGAACGCCTCGGCGATCGCGGTGTTCTTGGTCAGCGCGATGAGGATGCTCGCCAGCGGCGGCACCACCGAGCGCACCGCCTGCGGCAGCACGATCATCCGCAGGGTCTGGCCGGAGGTCATGCCCACCGCCCGGGCCGCCTCGGCCTGTCCGACCGGCACCGCGTTGATGCCCGAGCGCACGGCCTCGCAGACGAACGCGGCGGTGTAGGTGCCCAGCGCTGCCACGGCCAGCACGAAGAAGGAGGTGTTGACCCCGAGCGCGGGGATCCCCTGCGTGGTGAGCAGGAACAGGATCACCAGCGGGATGTTGCGGAACACGTTGACGTAGGAGGTGCCCACCGCGCGCAGCGTCGAGACCGGCGCCACCCGGCAGGCGGCGAGCAGCGTGCCGAGGACGAGCGCCACGGCCCCGCTGACGAGGAGCAGCTCGAGGGTGGTGCGGAAGCCGCGCAGGATCTGCGGCAGGTTGTCGACGAGGACGCCCACGCGCGTCGGTCACCTCGATCCTGGTGCCGGGCCGTCTGCTGGCCCAGGGCGGGCCGGACGGCGGGTCGGGAGTGTGCGCCGGCAGCGGGGTGCCGCCGGCCCAGCGTCGCGCGGGGCGCCCCCCGTGTGGCACCCCGCGCGACGAGCGGGGAGCGTCAGGCGCCGCAGTTGGCGTCGAGCGTCGGGGCCGTGGGGGCGGCGACGCCGGACTTGCCGAGCGTCTTGTCGAAGGCCGCCTTCCAGGAGCCGTCGGCGAAGGCGTCGGTGAGGGTCTTGTTCAGGAAGGAGCACATGTCCGTGTCGCCCTTCTTGAAACCGATGCCGTAGCGCTCCTCGCTGAAGGCGTCGCCGACGACCTTGAGGTTGTCCGGGTCCTCCGCGGCGTAGCCGAGCAGGATGGCGCCGTCGGTGGTGACCGCGTCGACCTGCTTGTTCTTCAGCTGCTGCACGCACTCGCTGTAGGTGGAGAAGGGGGCCGGGGAGGCGCCGTACTTCTCCTCGACGGTCTTGATCGAGGTCGAGCCGGTGACCGAGCAGACCTTCTTGCCCTTCAGGTCGTCCGGGCCGTTGATCGAGCTGTCGTCCTTGCGCACCAGCAGCTGCTGGCCGGTCACGTAGTACGGCCCGGCCTGCCCGACCACCTGGCGGCGCTTGTCGGTGATGGAGTAGGAGGCGATGACGAAGTCGACGGTGCCGTTCTGCAGGAAGGGCTCGCGGTTCTTGCTCACCGTCTCGACCCAGTCCACCTTGCTCGGGTCGATGCCGAGCTTGGCGGCCACGATCTTGCCCATCTCGATGTCGAAACCCTGGGGGGTGTCGCTGCCGGGCTTCTTGAACCCGATGCCGGGCTGGTCGAACTTGACGCCGATCTTCACCGCGCCGGCGTCGTGCAGCTTGGCCATGGTGCTGCCGGCGGGGAAGGAGACGTCCTTGGCGACGTCCGTGGTGGCGCCGGCGTCGGAGCCACCGCCGCAGGCGGCGAGGGACAGGACGAGCGCGAGCCCGGCGCCGAGGATCCCGGCCCTGGTGGTACGTCGTGCACGCACGGCATTTCCTCCTACAGATGGTCGGACGAGAGGTGGGACAGGTGGGGGAGGTGCGGGAGTGGCGTCGGCCCGGTGGTCCCGGGCCGGTGACGATCAGTGGGTGAGGATCTTCGACAGGAAGTCGCGGGCCCGCTCCGAGCGCGGGTTGGTGAAGAACTCGTCCGGCTCGGCCTGCTCGACGATCGCGCCGTCGGCCATGAACACCACCCGGTGGGCGGCCCGCCGGGCGAAGCCCATCTCGTGGGTGACGACCACCATGGTCATGCCCTCGCGGGCGAGGGAGGTCATGACGTCGAGGACCTCGTTGACCATCTCCGGGTCCAGCGCCGAGGTCGGCTCGTCGAACAGGATCACCTTGGGGTCCATGGCCAGCGCCCGGGCGATCGCCACCCGCTGCTGCTGCCCGCCGGACAGCTGCGCCGGGTGCTTGTCGGCCTGGTCGCCGACGCCGACCCGCTCCAGCAGCGCCCGGGCCCGCCGCTCGGCGTCGTCGCGGGAGCGGCCGCGCACCTTCACCGGCCCGAGCATCACGTTCTCCAGCACCGTCCGGTGCGCGAAGAGGTTGAAGGACTGGAAGACCATGCCGACGTCGGCGCGCAGGCGGGCCAGCGCCTTGCCCTCCTGCGGCAGCGGCTCGCCGTCCACCGTGATCGTGCCGCCGTCGATGGTCTCGAGCCGGTTGATGGTCCGGCACAGGGTCGACTTGCCCGACCCGGACGGGCCGACCACCACGACGACCTCGCCGCGCCCGATCGACAGGTCGACCTGGCGCAGCACGTGCAGCGGCCCGAAGTGCTTGTCGACGTGGTCCAGGACGACCAGCGGGTCGCCGGGCACGTGACGGTCGTGCGGTGCGCGCAGCTCCACGGGCGGGCCCTCCTGGGTCGGTCAGGGTGGATGTCGAGGTGGATGGCGGGTGCGGCTCGGACGATCGGTGGTGCCTGTCCGCTCCCGGTCGGGCCGGTGGCGTGCCGCGGACGCTAGGTGGGCGCGGCCGGGCCGCTGAAGACGTCCTGAGGGAACCTTGAGGTTGCGACCCGGTGACGCTCCGGTGGCCGGTTGCCGCGGTGTGCTGCCATAGTCGCGGCCGGTGGGAGCGGCTCTCATCGTGCGGAGGTGGGCGTGCGGCTGCTGGTGGTCGAGGACGACGACAGCGTCGGCGCGCCCCTGTGCGCGATCCTGCGGCACCACAAGTTCGACGTGGTCCGGGCCCGCACCTGCGCCGAGGCCCGCCGCGCGGCGGTGGCCGCCGACGTCGTGCTGCTCGACCTCGGGCTGCCCGACGGCGACGGCATCGCCCTCATGACCTCGCTGCAGCGCGAGCACGACCTGCCGGTCATCGTCACCACCGCGCGGGGCGACCTGCCCTCGCGCCTGCACGGGCTCACCGTGGGCGCCGACGACTACCTGGTGAAGCCCTACGACGTGCGCGAGCTGGTGGCGCGGATCACCGCGCTGTCCCGCCGCATGCGCCGGGAGCGCGCCGCGGAGGGGCCGCAGGTGCACGAGGTGGCCGGGCTGCGGGTGGACGAGGGGGCCCGCACCGTGCACGACGTGCTGGGCTCCTCCCCGGAGGCGGCCGGACCCGAGGGGCAGGGAGCGGAGGGCTCCGGCAAGCAGATCCTCCTGTCACCCAAGGAGTTCGACCTGCTGGCCATGCTCGCCGCGGCAGGCGGCGCGGTGGTGCGGCGCGAGCAGATCTGCGCGCAGGTCTGGCAGGGCACCTGGCGCGACACCCACCGCACCCTCGAGGTCCACGTGGCCTCGCTGCGGGCCAAGCTGGGCCGGCCCGACGTCGTGGAGACGGTCCGCGGCGTCGGCTACCGGCTCGCCGGCTGACCGGGGGACGTCGTGCGCACCCGCCTGGCCGGCCTGCTGCTGGGGCTGCTCGCCACCGTGCTGGTGGCGCTGGTGGTCCCGCTCGGGCTCACCCTCACCAGCGCCGCCCAGCAGCGGGTCTACCTGGACCGGCTGGGCGATGCCACCCGGCTGGCCTCGGTGGCCGGGCGTGCGGGCACCCCGGCCGACCTGGTGGCGCTGCGCGCCGACCTGCAGCGCTACGAGGACGTCTACGGCATCGCCGCCCAGCTGCTGGACCGCAACGGCCAGTCGGTCGTCTCCTCGGCGCGCCCGCCGGACCTGGGCCCGCCCGGCAGCGCGGCGCGCCAGCGGGTCGACGTCGCCCGCACCGGCCGGCGCGGCGACCCTCCCGCCGCCCGCGCCCCGTGGGACACCCGGCCGCTGGTGGTGGCCGAGCCGGTGGTGCGCGGCGGCGACGTGACCGGGGTGCTGGTGACCGCCTCGCCGACCCGCGCGCTGGCGCTGCGGGCCACCGCCACCTGGGCGCTGCTGGTGCTCGCCGCCCTGGCCCTGCTCGTCGGGTCCGCCTGGCTGGCCGGTCGGATGGCGCGCTGGGTCCTGCGCCCGGTCTCCCAGCTCGACCAGGCCACCCACGCGGTCTCCACCGGCCGGCTGAGCACCCGCGTGGTCGCCACCGACGGTCCGCCGGAGCTGCGCAACCTCGCCCTGGCCTTCAACGAGATGGCCGGCAGCGTGGAGGCCCTGCTGGCCCAGCAGGCCGCGTTCGTGGCCGACGCCTCGCACCAGCTGCGCAACCCCCTGGGGGCGCTGCTGCTCCGGCTGGAGGAGGTGGCGCTCACGCTGCCCCCGGGCTCCGAGCAGCAGCTGGACGCCGTGCGCGCCGAGGGGCAGCGGCTGGCCCGGGTGCTCGACGAGCTGCTCGAGCTCGCCCGCGCCGAGCACGCCGCGAGCACCCCGCTGCCGGTCGACGTCGACGCGCTGCTGGCCGACCGGGCCGCGGCCTGGGCACCGGTGGCCGAGCGCCGCGAAGTGGTGCTGGTCCGCGAGCCGGCCACCGGCGTCGTCGGGCTGGCCGACCCGGTGGGGCTGTCCAGCGCCCTGGACGCGGTGGTGGACAACGCGGTGAAGTTCACCCCGCCGGGTGGGCAGGTGCGGCTGTCCGCCCGGCGCGAGGGGGATCGGGCGGTGCTCGTGGTCGCCGACGACGGCCCGGGCCTGGCCGACGACGAGCTCGAGCGGGTGGGGGACCGGTTCTGGCGCAGCCCGCGGCACGCCAACGTGCCCGGCAGCGGCCTGGGCCTGGCCGTCGCCCGCTCCCTGCTGGCTGCGCACGGCGGCACGCTGCGCGCCGGGCACGGGGCGCCCCGCGGGCTGCTCGTGCGCCTGGAGGTCCCGGCCGCGTCGACCGCCGTCTCCGCACCCGCCGGGTCCGGCCGCGGTCGGCTGGGCGCGCGCGCCCGCTGACCGGTCCAGCGCCGCTGGCCCTGCAGGCGCCGGCGCGGGGGAGCGGTCAGGACTGGGTGGCGCGGTACCAGGCGAGCGCACCGGGGTGCAGCGGCACCGGCGAGGTGAAGATGGCCGAGCGCCGGTCCAGGGCGCCGGCCAGCGGCACCGTGCGGGCGATCTCGGCACGGCCCTCGAACAGCAGCCGGGTGAAGGCCTCCACCAGGGCCGGGTCGGTGTCCACGCTGGTGACGATCAGGTTGGGCACGGCCAGGGTGTCGACCGGGCTGTCCAGCCCGTAGGGGTCGGCGGGCAGGGTGGCCGCGCGGTAGGAGGTGCCGTAGCGCTCGCGCATCTGACCGGCCAGGTCGCCCAGCGGCAGCAGGCGCAGCGGCAGCCGCGCGGCGAGGTCCGCGATGCCCGCCGTGGGCACACCGCCGGACCAGAAGAAGGCGTCGATCCGGCCTTCGGCCAGGGCGTCGATGCTCTCGTCGATGCCGAGCCCGAGGTCGGTGACCCGCCGCGGGTCGATCCCGGCGGTGGACAGCACCCGCTGGGCGATGAGCGCGGTCCCTGAGCCGGGCGCGCCCAGTGACACCCGGTGCCCGGCCAGGTCCGCCAGCGCGCGCAGCCCTGAGCTGGCCGGCACGACCACGTGGAAGTAGTCGTCGTAGACGCGGGCGACCGCGGCCACCCGCAGCGGGGTGGTGAACGGGCCGGTGCCCTGCACCGCGTCGGTGGCCGCGTCCAGCGCGGAGAAGGCGAAGATCCGCGGCGCGGCCGCCGCCCGGCGCAGGTTCTCCACGCTGCCGCTGGTGGGCAGCACCGTGACCGGTGCCCCGGGCAGCCGCCGTCCGGCCACCGCGCCGACCTCGGAGCCGAAGGCGTAGTAGACGCCGCGGGTGCCGCCGGTGGCCAGGGTGACCGCGCCCGGGGCGTAGGTCGGCCCCCCGCTCGAGCAGCCGGCGGTGAGCGCGGCGGCCGCCAGCAGGGCGAGGAGCAGGAGCACGACAGCGCGTGCCCGACTGCCTTCCCTCACCGTGCCTCCGCTTCGCCTCCACCCGGCAGAGCGCTGGGGGTGCTCACACGGTAGGGGTCGCGCGCGGCTACCTGCGCTGGGAACCACCGAGCCGTCGGCGCACGAGCACCGTCGCGGCGACGGCCAGGACGGCGAGCAGCACCAGGTTGACCGGGTGCGCCAACTGGCTCGGCAGCAGCATGTTGACCGCGGCGACCACGGCCGCGATGACCAGCAGCACGACCTGGGCCGGGCTGCGGTGCGGCTGCGACTGGACCTGCATGAGCGTGACCCCCACTCCGGACAGGCCGGCCCCCGCCGGCCCTCCCGCGCCAGACGATACCGACTCGTACGCTCTGCATCCTGATGACGCTCGCACGGCGGGAGGGCCGCTGCCGCGTACCCTTGACCGGTCATGAGCGCGCGCACGTACGAGGTCCGCACCTACGGGTGCCAGATGAACGTCCACGACTCCGAGCGGCTGTCCGGGCTGCTGGAGGACGCGGGCTACGTCCGCGCGTCCGGTGACGAGCCGGCCGACGTCGTCGTGCTCAACACCTGCGCGGTGCGCGAGAACGCCGACAACAAGCTCTACGGCAACCTCGGGCACCTCGCGCCGGTGAAGGCGGGCCGGCCGGGCATGCAGATCGCCGTGGGCGGCTGCCTGGCGCAGAAGGACCGCGGCGAGATCGTGCGCAAGGCGCCGTGGGTCGATGTCGTGTTCGGCACCCACAACATCGGCTCGCTGCCGGTGCTGCTCGAGCGCGCGCGGGTGCAGGCCGAGGCGCAGGTGGAGATCGTCGAGTCGCTCGAGGTCTTCCCCTCCACGCTGCCCACCCGCCGCGAGTCGCCCTACGCCGCCTGGGTGTCGGTGAGCGTGGGCTGCAACAACACCTGCACGTTCTGCATCGTTCCTGCCTTGCGTGGCAAGGAGAAGGACCGCCGGCCGGGCGAGATCCTGGCCGAGGTCGAGGCGCTGGTGGCCGAGGGCGTGCTCGAGGTGACGCTGCTCGGGCAGAACGTGAACGCCTACGGCGTCGAGCTCGGCGACCGCTACGCCTTCGGCAAGCTGCTGCGCGCGTGCGGGGAGGTCGAGGGGCTGGAGCGGGTGCGGTTCACCAGCCCGCACCCCAAGGACTTCACCGACGACGTCATCGAGGCGATGGCGCAGACGCCCAACGTGATGCACCAGCTGCACATGCCGCTGCAGTCCGGCTCGGACGCGGTGCTCAAGGCGATGCGCCGCTCCTACCGACAGGAGCGCTACCTGGGGATCATCGAGCGGGTGCGCGCGGCGATGCCGGACGCGGCCATCACCACCGACATCATCGTGGGCTTCCCCGGCGAGACCGACGAGGACTTCGAGCAGACGCTGCACGTGGTCCGCGAGGCGCGCTTCGCCGGCGCCTTCACCTTCCAGTACTCCAAGCGCCCGGGCACCCCGGCCGCCGAGATGGACGGGCAGGTGCCCAAGGCAGTGGTGCAGGAGCGCTACGAGCGGCTGGTCGCGCTGCAGGACCAGATCGCCTGGGAGGAGAACCAGCGCCAGGTCGGGCGGACGCTCGAGGTGCTGGTGGCCGAGGGCGCGGGCCGCAAGGACGGCGCCACCCGACGGCTGTCCGGGCGCGCGCCGGACAACCGGCTGGTGCACTTCGCGCCGAGCCCCGACGCCCCGGCTGCCGCGATCCGTCCTGGCGACATGGTGACCGTGGAGGTCACCTACGCCGCGCCGCACCACCTCGTCGCCGACGCCGGCCCGCTCGCGGTCCGTCGCACCGGCGCCGGGGACGCCTGGGAGGCCCGGCAGGGGCTGGGGCCGGCGAGCAAGGGTGTCGCGCTCGGGATGCCGACGGTGGGCGTGCCGGCGCAGCCGGCGGTCGCGCAACCTGCCTGCGGGACGGCGTGACCGGCTCGAACCAGCCGCCCCGGCCGCACCGGCCGGCGCTGCGCGCGGTGCTGCCCGAGGAGCTCACCCCGCTCTCGGCCGACCCGGCGGTCGACTTGCACGACGCCATCGCGCGCGGCGAGACCACCGCCCGCGCCGTCGTCGCGGCCGGCCACGAGGGCAGCGTCGACGTCGAGCGGCTGGTGGCGCTGGGCGACGAGGTCGGCCTGGACGAGCTGGCCGGCCTGTGGGCCCGCGCCGAGGCCGGCACCCTGCCGGCTGCGCTGTTCGCCCTCTACGTGCTGCGCGCCTGGTGCCGGCAGCGTCCGGACGTGGCCGCCCGGCTGGTCTCCGCCGGCCGGGTGCACGCCGACGTCGCCGCCGCGGTGGCCGGCGTGCCCGCCCACGCCGACGGCGCCGACGTCGTCCGCGTCTGCGACGACCTGCTGCGCGGCGCCCTGGCCCGCGACCTGCCGACGTCGCTGTCCCGCGCCGCCGCCCTGTGCCGGGTGCTCGCCGCCGGGCGGGGGAGCGGTCCGGAGGACGCCCCCGACACCTGGAGCCAGGCCGTGCTCGGCGCCCGGCTGCTCTCCACCGCCGACTCGCTGGACGCCGCGGCCGGCTCGGCGTGAGGGCCGGCAGGATTCGGCGTCCGGCTGGGACGAGCCGCTGTGACGTAGACCGATGGCGCACGGTGGGCTGGGAGGCCGCGTGTCGGGTCCTCGGGCCTCGACAGGCCGCTCGCCCGTAGGTGGCTGTGCGCACGTCGGCATCGGCGCTCGACAGTTGGACCAGAGTCCGTTTTGCGCACACAGGGTCGGTCCGGACCTCGGCGTGTCGAGCTGCCTGGTGCCCGACACGCCGTTCTTGGCACCGGGGTCGTGTGCGCAAAACGGTCAAGGGCCAGGCGGTGCGGGCCGGCGCCGGAGGGCGGGGCGACCTCGCCGCCGGTAACGTCGCGACCGTGCTCGTCGCCGCCGCGGTCTGCCCGCACCCGCCGCTGCTGGTGCCGCAGGCGGCCGCCGGTGCCGCCGCCGAGCTCGACGGGCTGCGCGCGGCCTGCGACCGGGCGGTCGCGGCGCTGCTCGAGGCCGAGCCGGAGCTGGTCGTCGTCGTGGGGGGCGGCCCGGCCAGCCGCGAGCACCCGGTCGACGCTCCGGCCGGGCTGGAGCCCTACGGCCCGCCGGTGCGGCTGCGCGCCGGGGAGGGGCCGCCCGGGCGCGGCGACCTCCCGCTCCCGCTCGCGCTGGGTCGGTGGCTGGTGGAACGTCGGCCTGGAAGCCCGCCGCCCCTGTTGCTGCACAGCGTCGCCGCCGACGCCCCCACTGACGAGTGCGCGGCGCTGGGGGAGCGGCTCGCCGCCCGGGCCGACCGGGTGGCGCTGCTGGCCATAGGCGATGCCAGTGCCCGGCGCACCGACCGCTCGCCCGGCTACGTCGACGCCGCGGCGATCCCGCACGACGACGCGGTGGCCGCCGCGCTGGCCGACGCCGACGTCGACGCGCTGCTCGCCCTGGAGCCGGCCGAGTCGGCCCGGCTGCTGGCCGCCGGCCGTGCCGCCTGGCAGGTGCTGGCCGGCGCCGCGGGCCGGATCGCCTGGCACGCCGAGCTGCTCGCGCACGAGGCGCCCTATGGCGTCGGCTACCTCGTCGCCGCCTGGCGCCGCGCCTGAGCCGCACACCCGATGCACGGGTGAGCCCCCGCTACGCAGAGAGGCGTGGCGGAGACCCACCCATGCGCGGAGCTGCCCCCGTCCTCAGCGGATGTCGTCGTCGCGGCCGTCGAGCCCGTCGAGCACGTCCTTGGCCTTGTCCACCCCGGTGTCGATCTGGCCGGAGTACGTGCCCCCGGTCCGCTCGTCGATGAGGTCGCCGGCCTTGTCCAGGCCCTGGCCGACCTGCTCGCCGTGCGCGTCGACGGCCTGCTCGGCCTTGTCCTTGAGCTCGTCGAACATTCCCATGTCTTCCACCCAACACCCATCGAGGCCGAGATCGCCAGTCTCCTACGGTGAATAGGAGGAGTCGCCTGAGATGATGGTCGCTATGAGCGCGCTGCCCGTCGTGGCCGTCGTCGGCCCGACGGCGGCCGGCAAGTCCGACCTCGCCGTCGACCTCGCCCTGGCCCTGGGCGGGGAGGTGGTGAACGCCGACTCCATGCAGCTCTACCGCGGCATGGACGTCGGCACCGCCAAGCTCACGGCGGCCGAGCAGCGGGGGGTGCCGCACCACCTGCTCGACGTCCTGGACGTCACCCAGACCGCCACCGTGGCCGAGTTCCAGGCCATGGCCCGCGACGCGATCGCCGAGGTGCGGGCCCGCGGCCTGGTCCCGGTGCTGGCCGGTGGCTCGGGCCTCTACGTGCGCGCCGTGCTGGACGTCATGGAGTTCCCCGGCACCGACGACGCCGTCCGCGCACGGCTGGAAGCCGAGCTCGCAGACGTCGGCCCGGGCCCGCTGCACCAGCGCCTGGCCGAGCAGGATCCCGTTGCTGCACAGCAGATCCTGCCCACCAACGGCCGGCGGATCGTCCGCGCACTGGAGGTCGTGGAGATCACCGGCCGCCCGTTCACCGCGAGCCTCCCGCAGCCGGAGTACGCCGTCCCGGCGGTGCAGCTGGGCCTCGACGTGCCCCGCCCGGTGCTGGACGAGCGGATCGAGACGCGGGTGGACCGGATGCTGGCCGCCGGTCTCGTCGCCGAGGTCGAGCACCTGGTGGCCCAGGGGTTGACGCAGGGCCGCACCGCGAGCCGGGCCCTCGGCTACGCCCAGGTGCTGCGTCACCTGTCCGGCGAGTGGACCCTGCAGCAGGCCCGGGAGGAGACGGTGCGCGCCACCCGACGGTTCGCCCGCCGGCAGGACAGCTGGTTCCGCCGCGACCCGCGCGTGCACTGGCTGCCCTACGCCGCCCCGGACCTCCTCGACCGCGCGCTCACGCAGGTCCGTGCCGAGGCTGCCTAGTATCCAGCCATGCGCTTCGCCAAGGGGCACGGCACCGAGAACGACTTCGTCGTGCTGCCCGACCCCGACGGCACCCTGGACCTGACCGACGCGCTGGTCCGCGCCCTCTGCGACCGCCGCGCCGGGCTGGGCGCCGACGGCGTGCTGCGGGTGGTCCGCTGCGCAGCCCACCCTGAGGCCGCCGCCCTCGCGCAACAGGCCGAGTGGTTCATGGACTACCGCAACGCCGACGGCTCGATCGCGGAGATGTGCGGCAACGGCGTGCGCGTCTTCGCCCGCTACCTCGTGCACGCCGGCCTCGCGCAGCAGGGCCCGCTCGCCGTCGCCACCCGGGGCGGGGTGAAGCAGGTCCGGTTCGAGGACGACGGCCAGGTGACCGTCGACATGGGGCCGTGGGAGCTGCCGCGGCTCAAGGCTGCGCCGGTCGTCGCGGTCGGCGAGCGCAGCTGGAGCGGCACCGCGCTGCTCATGCCCAACCCGCACGCCGTGGTCTTCGTCGACGACCTCGCCGACGCCGGCGCGCTCACCGAGCGCCCGCAGGTCGGCCCGGATGCCCTGTTCCCCGACGGCGTCAACGTCGAGTTCGTGGTGCCGGCCGGCCCCTCGCACGTGGCGATGCGGGTGCACGAGCGCGGCGTGGGGGAGACCCGCTCGTGCGGCACCGGTGCCTGCGCTGTCGGCGTGGCCGCCCGCCGCCGTGCCGGGTTCGAGACCGCCGACGACGCCGAGCGCACCTGGACCGTGGACGTCCCCGGTGGCCGGCTGCTGGTCACCGAGCGCGCCGACCGGCACGTCGAGCTCACCGGCCCGGCCGTGCTGGTGGCCGAGGGCGAGCTGGACCCGGACTGGTCCATGAACCTGGAGAGCCTGAAGAGCCTGGAGAGCCCGTGAGCGAGACCCTGCGCCCGACGGCCACCGCCGCGGCTGCCAAGCCCGCCGTCACCAAGGTCGGCGGCGGCTTCATGCTCAGCCGCGAGGTGAAGGGCCGCGCCGAGGCGCTCGGCCTGGACCACTGGTCCTACTACTTCGCCGGCCGCTGCGGGGTGCTCGGCCCAGTGCACGCCGACGTCGTCCGCGCGGCCGCCGGGTTCTTCCCGGCCGGGACCGTCGCCCGGTGCTGGGAGTCGGCGCTGGCCGTCATCGGGCCGTTCGAGGCCGCGAACGACTACGCGCAGGCCTGCCAGGCGTGGGGCCGCCGACGCCTGGCCGACCTGCCCGAACCGGAGAAGCTGGCCGTCCTGCTGGAGAAGGTGACCGCGGCCGCCGACCCGGCGGGGGTGCCGCTGTTCGCCGGCTGGCGCGCGCTGCCGCTGCCCGAGGACGGCCCGGCCCGGGTGGCCCAGCTGCTGCACGTGCTGCGCGAGCACCGCGGCGGCCTGCACCTGCTGGCCGTGCTGGCGGCCGGGCTGACCCCGCTGCAGGCCGTCGTCGCCGGCCCCTACGGGCCGACCAACGCCCGCTTCTTCGACTGGCCGGAGCCGCACCCGGAGCCCACCGACGCCTGGCGCGCCCTGCACGCCCGCGCGGAGGACACCACCGACGCACTGGCCGGCCGCGCCTACGCGGTGCTGGACGCGGCCGAGCGCGCCGAGCTGGTCGAGCGCCTCGCCGATGCCCTTCGGGCGGCCTTCCCGGACACGACGAGCCAGAGCGCTTGACCCTCGAGCAGGTCGAGGGCCCAGGGTCGGGCGACGTGGAGGACATCCCCGCGCAGCTGCTCAGCATCGGCGACCTGGCCCGCGTCTCGGGCCTGCCGGTGAGCGCCCTGCGCTTCTACGACGAGCAAGGGCTGCTCGCGCCCCTGGACGTCGACCCGCGCACCGGCTACCGGCGCTACGCCCCCGAGCAGGTGAGGGCGGCCCGCGTGGTCGCGCACCTGCGCCGGATCGGCATGCCGCTGGCCGACGTCGCGGAGCTGCTCGGGGCCGCGTTCGGGTCGGACCCGGACCGGTCGGCGGCCGACCTGGTGCTCGACCGGCACGTGCGCCGGCTGCAGGACGGTCTGGCCGACGCCCTGGCGGAGTCCTCCCGCGTCCGCACCCTGCTCGACGAGGAGACCTCCATGACCAGTCACCAGACCTGCACCCGCACCACCGTCCACGTCGCCGCCGAGGACCTGGCCGCGGCGATCGACGCCACCCGCTACGCCCTCAGCGCCGCCCCGTCCGCCCCGGTGCTGTCCGGCGCGCTGCTCGAGCTCGACGGCGACGTCCTGCGCCTGGTCGCCACCGACCGCTACCGGCTGGCTGTCGGCGAGGCCCCGCTGCGCACGCACGTCGACGGACTGGTGCAGGTGCTGGTGCCCACGCCGGTCCTGGACGAGCTGCGCGCCCGGCTGGCTGCCGGCGTCGAGGCGGCCGCCGTGGAGGTGAGCGTGGTGGACACCGCCCACGGCGGCGGCTCGGTGCGGGTCGAGCTCGCAGGCGGGGAGCCGCTGCAGAGCGACGGCGTCGAGGCGGAGTTCCCCGCCTACCGGCGCCTGCTCCCCGGACGGCAGCGCCACCAGGTGGGCGTCGACGTCACGGCCCTGCGCCACGCGGTGGCGGCCGCGCCCGCCGAGCGGCGCGAGCGCGAGCAGGACGGCGTCGACTACGACCTGGTGGTGCTGTGGGTGGCGGAGGACGGCGTCGAGGTCGGGCCGACCGCCGGGAGCGAGGACCGCGGGGTGGAGCTGGCGGTGAACCGCGACTTCCTGCTCCAGGCCCTGGACGCGCTGGAGGCGCCCTCGTCGGGCGCACCGGGCAGTGGCCAGCTGGTGCTCGGGGTCGACGGGCCGCCGGCGCCGCTCGCGCTGCGCCTGCCCGCCGCCGAGCGCCCCGCCGCGCTGCTGATGCCGGTCCGCCGCGACTGAGCCCCGCTGCCCCCGGAGAGCGGCCGGGGACGGCTCGGGCAGGAATCGAGAAGTCCCCGGCCCCGCGGCCGCCTAGGTTCGTCTCCGTCGGCCGCCGGGCCGGCAGTGGAAGGAGCCGAGGATGACCGCACAGACCGCCGACAGCGAGGGCTTCAGCGCGCAGGAGCGGGCCGCCATGAAGGCGCGGGCCGCCGAGCTGCGCGCCGAAGGCAGGAAGGGCGCCAAGAAGGCCGACGAGCTGCAGGCCTGCCTGGACGCCATCGCTGCCATGACACCCGAGGACCGGGCGCTGGCCGAGCGGGTGCACGCCACCATCACCGCGTCCGCCCCGGGGCTGTCGGCGAAGACCTGGTACGGGATGCCCGCCTACGCCAACGCCGAGGGCAAGGTCGTGGTCGCGTTCAAGAACTCCGGCAAGTTCGGGATGCGCTACTCCACGCTCGAGTTCCAGGACCCGTCCCACCTCGACGACGGCGAGATGTGGCCGGTGTCCTTCGCGCTGGTGCGCTGGACCCCCGCCGTGGAGCAGGAGCTGACCCGGCTGATGACGGACGCCGTCTCCTGACGCCGGCGCACCCTGCTCGACGCGCTGATCGTGCTTATCCCCGTGACCTCTCGCCGGGGGGCGTGCCACCCTGGCGGGGATGGATCGCTCCCCGCGGGGTGTTGGGCACAGACGTATGAGCACGCTGTCTGAGCACGTCACCAGCAGCTCCGCCCGCACCACCGCTCCTGCACCGACATCTGACACGACTGCCCGTGAGGTCGCCCTGAGCACTCCCGCCAGCACCAACCCGTTCGAGCGTGATGACGCTCGCGAGGACTCCTACGACCTGCTCGACGCCGACGCGCGCGACGCTGTCGGCCACGAGCAGGACGACTGGGCCAGGGACAGCTTCGACGGCGACCAGCTCGACCTGGCCGACCGCCAGGCCCTGCGTCGCGTCGCCGGCCTGTCCACCGAGCTCACCGACGTCACCGAGGTCGAGTACCGCCAGCTGCGTCTGGAGCGGGTCGTCCTGATCGGTGTCTGGACCGAGGGCACCGCGGAGGAGGCCGAGAACTCCCTGGCCGAGCTCGCGGCCCTGGCCGAGACGGCCGGCTCGCAGGTGCTCGAGGGCCTGGTGCAGCGGCGCGACCGGCCCGACCCAGCCACCTACGTCGGCTCGGGCAAGGCCCGCGAGCTGCGCGAGATCGTCGTCTCCACCGGCGCCGACACCGTGATCTGCGACGGCGAGCTGACCCCCGGCCAGCTGATCCATCTCGAGGACGTCGTCAAGGTCAAGGTCATCGACCGCACCGCGCTGATCCTGGACATCTTCGCCCAGCACGCGAAGAGCAGGGAGGGCAAGGCGCAGGTGGCGCTGGCGCAGATGCAGTACATGCTGCCGCGCCTGCGCGGCTGGGGTGAGTCGATGTCCCGCCAGGCCGGCGGTCGGGTGGCCGGCGGTGGCGGCTTCGGAACCCGCGGCCCCGGTGAGACCAAGATCGAGACCGACCGGCGCCGCATCCGCAACCGGATGGCCAAGCTGCGCCGCGAGATCGCCGACATGGGCACCGCACGGGACACCAAACGGCAGGAGCGCCGTCGCCACGCGGTCCCCTCGGTGGCGATCGCCGGCTACACCAACGCCGGCAAGTCCAGCCTGCTCAACCGGCTCACCGGCGCTGGGGTGCTGGTGGAGAACGCGCTGTTCGCCACCCTCGACCCCACGGTGCGCCGGGCCGAGACCTCCGACGGCCGCGCCTTCACGCTGGCCGACACCGTCGGGTTCGTGCGGCACCTGCCGCATCAGCTGGTCGAGGCCTTCCGCTCCACCCTGGAGGAGGTCGGCGACGCCGACCTGGTGCTGCACGTCGTGGACGGCAGCCACCCCGAGCCCGAGACCCAGCTGCAGTCGGTGCGTGAGGTGCTCGCCGAGGTCGGCGCGGCCAAGGTCACCGAGCTGGTCGTGATCAACAAGGCCGACGCCGCCGACCCGCTGGTGCTGGCCCGGCTGCGCCGGCAGGAGCCCACCGCGGTCGTCGTCTCGGCCCGCACCGGGCGGGGGCTGGACGAGCTGCGGGCCCGGATCGAGGAGCTGCTGCCGCGTCCGCAGGTCGCGGTGGAGGTGCTCGTGCCGTACTCCCGTGGGGACCTGGTGCACCGGGTGCACGAGCATGGCGAGGTGCTGCTCGAGGAGCACCACGGCGAGGGCACGCTGCTCAAGGCGCGCGTCTCCGAGGCGCTGGCCGGCGAGCTGGCGGCCTTCGCGGTCTCGGTCGTCTAAGCATCGACACCACGGCCCGCCGTCGACCCCAGCAGGGGTCGACGGCGGGCCGGCGCGCGGCTTGGATGCGGGCATGACCCGAGCGATCGGCCGCCGCCACCACCTCGTCATCGACGCGCCCGACCCGCTGGCCTGCGCCGAGTTCTGGTCGGCGGTGCTCGGTCAGCCGATCACCTACCGCAGCGAGGACTTCGTGGTGGTGGCCGGTGACGAGCGCACCTCCGGGCTCGCCTTCCAGCTCGCCCCCCACCACCGGCCGCCGCGGTGGCCCGACCCCGACCACCCGCAGCAGATGCACCTGGACGTCATGGTCGACGACGTCGAGGCCGCCGCGCCCGAGGTGCGGGCCCTCGGGGCGCGGGGGCTCGACCGCGCGGACGGAACCGTCTTCGCCGACCCGGCCGGCCACCCGTTCTGCCTGATCCCCCGACCCGGATGGGCG